>VBCG01000061.1:42671-54918 GCA_005881895.1 Betaproteobacteria bacterium | reverse complement strand
ACGGCAACGCCTTGCGTGCAGCGGTGCTCGGTGCGAACGATGGCCTCGTCTCCAACTTAAGTCTCGTCATGGGCGTGGCCGGTGCGAGCTTTTCGCAGCACGCGTTACTTCTCACCGGGCTCGCGGGTCTCGCCGCCGGCGCGTGCTCGATGGCGATGGGCGAGTGGCTCTCGGTACAAAGTGCTCGGGAGATGTATCGCAACAGGATCGCTTCCGAGAAGGACGAGCTGGAACAGGTGCCCGACGAGGAGCAGGAAGAGCTGACCCTCATCTACCGTGCGAAGGGCATGCCCGCGGACAAGGCGCAGGCGCTCGCGAAACGGATCATGAACGACAAGGACACGGCGCTGGACACGCTTTCGCGCGAGGAGCTTGGAATCAATCCGGACAATCTCGGAGGATCGGCAGGGGCGGCGGCAGCCTCCTCGTTTGTCGTGTTTGCGGTAGGAGCGATCGTTCCCGTTGCGCCGTTCTTTTTCGTTAACGGAACGATCGGCGTGATCACGAGCGTCGCGCTGAGCGCGGCAGCGCTGTTTGCGATTGGCGCGATCGTCACGGTATTCACGGGCAAAAGCGCGGTCATGTCCGGTGCGCGCCAGATGACGATCGGCCTGGCTGCCGCGGCCGCGACCTACGGTTTTGGCCGCATTCTCGGGGTCGCGGTGAGCGGCTGACCGTCGCACAACGCACCCGACGGCGATCGTGCTCCTCTCTCGGTTGCAACCGTAACGCGACCCTGTCGCGGCGAAATTTGCCGGTGATCCGCCGGGCGCCCAATGTGGGCATGCGTATGCGTCATGTCGCAACTTTCGGTCGTTGAAAGGAGCTCGTGATGGTGAACGAAGTCGCTCGCGTCTATTTCCAGAAGTACGCTCGGCAACTCTGCTGCCGGTCGGCGCTGCGCGCGATGCGCCGTCGTGGCTACACACCGGAACAATGCCGCGAGACGCTCTCGGTGGCGCGGCATTACGCCCGCGTTCACTGAAAACGGCTGCCCGACTTTCCGGGCCGCTTGCAGTTCATGGAAGGTCGCTAATAAACTATGAATTCGTTTGCGCAAGGCACGACTATGCCCACACTAGAGCCGCATGTGCTCGCGATCGACGATGACGCGGATATGCGACAGCTCATCGCCGATTACCTCGGCCAAAATGATCTGCGCGTCACTACGGTCGCGACCGGCGCGGATATGGAAAAAGCACTCGCCGAGCACGCGATCGACGTGGTCGTCCTCGATTTGCGGCTCGCCGGCGAAGACGGGATGCAGCTTGCGAAAAAGCTGCGCGAGACGACCCAAATCCCGATCATCATCGTGAGCGGTCGGAAGGACGAAGCTGACCGCGTAATGGGCCTCGAGCTGGGCGCCGACGATTACATGGTCAAGCCTTTCAGTCCGCGTGAGTTGCTGGCCCGCGTGCGCGCAGTCCTCCGCCGTTATAAGACCGCGAGCGAAGTGCTGCCCGCACGCGATGAAAAAAGGCGCGCGTATCGCTTCGCGGAATGGGAATTGAATCTGCGCACGCGCAGGCTGATCCGGGCCGGCGGCGCGCGCGTCGAGTTGACCAACGGCGAGTTCAGCCTGCTAGAGGCGTTCTGCGCGGCGCCGCAACGGGTGCTGTCCCGCGAACAGCTCCTCGATCTTTCCAGGTTGCACAACGCGGAGGTCTACGATCGCTCGATCGACGTTCAGATCCTCAGGCTGCGGCGCAAGATCGAGACGGATCCGTCGCACCCCGAATACATCAAGACCGAGCGTGGCGTCGGTTACTTCTTCGACGCGCCAGTCGAGGTCCTCCACTGAGGAGCAGCGACGGTTGGGTCGCGCGGGCGCCCGTGCCACTGCTCCATCCCAATTTCTCACCCTCGATTCCCGCTACATTTGCAATGCAAGCGCACGGGTTGGAAACGACAGCGCAGCGCCGGAGCGATTTAATGATCACAAGAATTACCCGCGGCAAAAAGTCGCGTTCCGGATCCAAACATGTCGGGCATCGTCATCATTGAGGAAGACAAGCTCATGCGAGGACTCCTGACGGAATGGCTGAGCGCAGAAGGGTATTCCGTGCGCGCCCTCGCCTCGAGCGATGCCCAGGTGCCCGACAAAGCGGATCTCATCATTGTGAATGTATATATGCCGCGCCACGCAGGCGCGAGAACGCTGCGCACCGTAAAGGCGGCGCACCCGAAGACGCCTATGATCGCGATATCGGGACAGTTCCGCGCGGGACTCGTCGGATCGTCCACTGCGGCCGACGCGCTTGGCGTCCGACAGGTGATCGCCAAGCCGTTCACGCGGCGTGACCTGGTTACGGCAGTCCGTGGGGTGATCGGCCCGGCACGTTGAGCCTACGAAGCCCGCAGATGTCGCAAGCGACCGCCTCCGGCTCGCTGCTCGCGGACGCTACGCGCGCGGCCCGGCTGCGGCTCTGGATTGCCATCGTCGGCGTGCTCGCCATCGCCGCGTTCGCGGCATCGGCTGCGTACGATGCCTGGCGCTCATACAACGTGGTCATCTCCGCGAACAAACGCGAGCTCGGCAATCTGGCGAAGGCGCTCGCGGAGCAGGCTGAGCGCAGCCTGCAGCTCGCCGATCTCCTGCTGCGCGAAACAGCCACGTGGTACGAGACCGAGCGCCCAGCACCCGGGAATGCCGCGGACGCGAAGCTGGCCACCAGGGCGACAGGTTTGCCGGCAGTGCGCGAAGTCAGGATCATCGGCGAGCACGGAACGCCGCTCTTTCGATCGCGAGAGCTGCCAGCCGACAATTCCACCCTTTCCGATCGAGCGTATTTCATCGCTCACCGGGACCATCCGAATCTCGGCGTGGTCGTGAGCGATCCGTTGATCACGCAAATCGAACATCGCCCTGCGGTCATCATGGCGCGACGTCTCGAAAAGCGGGATGGAAGCTTTGATGGCATCGTGCAAGCGGTGGTCGATCTCGAGGATTTCCAGCGGCTGTATCAGGCGCTCGATCTCGGTGAGGGCAGCGCGATGAACCTGTTGCGTGACGACGGTACGCTGTTCGTGCGCCAGCCGCAGTCGCCGCAGGCGGTGGGAGCCAAATTTCCCGAGCTGGTCGGGACGGCTTCGAAGTCCGCGCGCCTCGTGGAGAATACCGTCGATCGTCGGGAACGGTTCGTCGGCGCGGCGCATCTTGCGGCATTCCCGCTCGTGGTCGCTGTTACACGGGAACAAAGCATCGCACTCCGGAGTTGGCGTGACGAGACCTACCGGGTTGCGGCAACCACCCTCGTACTCACGCTGCTCGGTGCCTTTGCGATCGCCGCGCTGGTGTACCAGGTTCGACGAATCGAAGTGGGTGCGCGCGCACTGCGCCAAAGCGAGCAGCGCTACGCGCTCGCCATGGAAGGCGCTAACGAGGGCCACTTCGACTGGAATTTTGAGGACGGATCTTCGTTCCTGTCGCCGAAAATGAAGCTGCTGCACGGCCGTAGCATAGACGCGCCCGTCACCACCCGCGCAGCGTGGATGGGCACGCTCGATATACATCCCGATGACCTCCCACGGGTCGAGGCCGCGGTTGCGGATCATTTCGCGGGACGGACCGAGCGTTACGAGGTCGAATATCGCTTGCGTCATCCCGATGGCGAATGGCACTGGCTGCAGGCACGCGGGCGGTGCATGCGCGATGCGTCCGGCAAGGTGGCGCGCCTCGTTGGGTCCGCGATCGACGTTACCGCGCGCAAGAGTGCGGAAGCGGAGAAGGATCGGCTTGAAATCCAGCTGCGCCAATCGCAGAAAATGGAAGCGATGGGAACGCTCGCCGGCGGGATCGCGCACGACTTCAACAATATTCTCGGAGCGATCCTCGGCTATGGCGAGCTCGCGCAAAAGGCCGCGCTCGAAGGCAGCGGCATCCGCCGCTATGTCGACAACGTGATGCACGCGGGCAGCCGCGCCAAGGCGCTCGTCGAGCGCATCCTCGCCTTCAGCCGCAGCGGCGTGGGCGAACGGGGGCCCATCAACGTACAAGCCGTGGTCGAGGAAACGCTCGAGCTGCTTGCCGCTTCACTTCCGCCCGCAGTGCGTCTCGAGCGAGGCTGGCGACGCAGCGATCGTCGGCGACGCGACCCAGCTGCACCAGGTTGCCATGAATCTCTGCACGAATGCGTTGCAGGCAATGGAGCATGGCGGCGTGCTCGAGGTGGTTCTAGAGCGCACGGACGTGGCGCAAAACCGCAGGTTGTCGCACGGCGCTCTCGTCCCCGGCGACTACGTCCGGCTGTGCGTGAGCGACACGGGAAGTGGAATTCCGCCGCAAGTACTCGATCGGATGTTTGACCCCTTCTTCACCACCAAGGGCGTCGGCGAAGGAACCGGCCTGGGTCTGTCGCTGGTGCATGGGATCGTGGCGGATCTGGGCGGTGCGATCGACGTACGCACGATAGTCGGCCAGGGCACGATGTTCACGATCTGGTTACCCATTGCGGGTGAGGCGACCGTCCCCTCGGCTGATGTCGCCGCCAAGTTGCCGCATGGCGAGGGTCAAACGGTCATGATCGTCGACGATGAGAAAGCGTTGGTTGCGCTCGCCGAAGAAATGCTGGCAAAGCTTGGTTACGAGCCAATCGGGTTCAGCTCCAGCGTGTTGGCATTGGACGCATTCCGCAAAGCGCCGCAGAGCTTCGACGTTGTCCTGACCGATGAGACCATGCCCGAGCTCATCGGCACCGATCTCGCCCATGAGATTCGCTTGCTGCGGCCCGACATCCCCATCGTGCTGATGAGCGGCTACAGCGGTGCTCAGCTGAACGAACGCGCACGCGCGGTCGGCGTCCGCGAAATCCTGCGCAAGCCGCTGCAGAGCAAGGACATCGCGGAGTGTTTGGGGCGTGTGGTGCGTTCACTCGTGTGATGCAGTCGCGGCGCGAGTGTTGCGAGGATCTCGCCGCCGCTCTCTCAAACATTTACCTGATTGCATTCTTGGCGATGGCCGCGTTCGTCGAGCCGGCCACGCTTGTTTGCCGCGTCGCCGGCACTTGCCACATCGAATCGTTGGACGACAGCGCCTGGTATTCGCCGATCGATAGGCCGTGCGGATCGGTCTTGCGAAACGACGGCAGCGTCTTGTCGATCGACGCTTGCGGTTGCCATTCAGGGCCCTCGGACGACAGCGACTGGTATTGGCTTTCCGTCAGCCCGTGCGGATCTTCCATGCGGAATTCCGACGGCGCCCTGCTTACAACGGGCTTGTCCTCGTGGAAATACGCATAACCATCGCCGCCGAAACGACTCATGCTGCTGTCGTCGGCCCGCGCGACACCTGCAACACCGGCCACGAGTGCGACGGCCACTACAACGCTTTTCATGACGGACCACTTGCTCTTCATGACTGCTCCTTTGATGAATGTGAGGTTGAAAGTTTCTAGGCGGCGCTCAACCGTGATGAGCTCTACGCCTGGTGTCATTAGGCGCGTGCGCCGCTACTTGTAAATTTCGAAGCCGGCGCAGCAAGTTCCAATTGCAACGCTTCCGAGGACTTCGCGATGCGGGACCGTGAGTGGAATGCACGCTCGCGGCCCAATATGTTTCCCGATGAACAAACCTATCGCGTCGACTCCTCTTGCATGATCCTTTCTTGATCAGCGAAGCGAGCCGCTTTCTGTGCCTCGGTGGTTGCTTTGGAAGCCGGGTCCGCGGGCGGCGCAGTTTTGTCAACCGGCCGACTGCTCGACGGCATGTTCGTCGACTCGTCCTGCATCGCGTGTTCTTGCGCTCTGAACCGTGCGATCTCTTGCTGCTCCGTTGTCGCCTGCGGAACCGGATCCTCCGCAGGTGCCGTGGTGTCGACGGGGGCTCTGCTCGAGGGCAAATTTGTCGACTCCTGCTGCATCTCCGCCTCGAGAGCACGGAAGTCGGCGGCCTTGCTTTCGGCAGCCGTTTGGGCAGTTGCAGCGGTTGCGAGCGACGACATCGAGACTACAACCAAAGTACCGACGAGCTTGTGAATCGTGCGCATGGTATGACTCCGAATGAATCACATGGACGTTGCTGCCTCACTCGCCGAAGTGAGTGGGAGTCAGCGTGAATCCATTAGGAGTCCCGCCCGTTTCGCGCCTGTTTCATGCCGGCATGCAAGCGATTACCGGTGAAACGAAAGTCGCTCGGCGTGAGTCTTGGGCATGGGTCGTCACCAGCGCGCGTCGAAAGCACGGCGCAGCTCGTCAATTTGGGATCCGCTCAATGGCTCTGTCGGCGCGGCGTTCATGAATGTGAGGCGCGCCGTCTCTTCGAGCTCCTCCAGCACGGCCATCGCGGAGGCAGGACTGTCGTGCCAGACGTTCGGACCCAGCCGATCCAGCATGACAGCGCGTATCGGTGTGCCTCGCTCGCCAAAACGCCTGATGGCATCGGCAACTGCCTGCGCAACTTGTGGTGCACCGGGACGACCGTACGGGATCAGCGGCACATGCCCGACCTTCATCACGAAGTAAGGCGTGATCGGCGCGAGAAGCTCTTCGCCGCAGGGTCGCAGCGTCAACGCGACGCAGTGCGTGCTGTGTGTGTGGATGATGCACGCGGTCGCAGGGTCGTACTGCGTCGAGGCCGCATAGATCGCAGCGTGCAGCGCGATTGTCTTGCTCGCGCGATCGCCGCCAACCTGCTTGCCATTCGCATCCAGTCGCGCCAGACGCGACGGCTCGAGAAATCCGAGGCACGCATCGGTCGGCGTGATCAGATATCCCTCGCCATCGTCAAGACGCACGCTAATGTTGCCGGCCGTGCCGTGAACGTAGCCTCGTGCAAAGAGACTCTGTCCGACGCGGCAAATTTCCGCGCGTGCCTCACGCTCGCTCATGTGAGCAGCGTAAACGCCTTGGTGAAGAAATCGTCGGAACCGAAGTTGCCGGATTTGAGCGCGAGGTGCAGACCGTCAGGCGCAACGGTCGGCTGCGCGTGACACCACGGCACACCCGGATCGATCTGCGGGCCGATGCGAAGCTGGGCGATCTCCAGGGCTTGCACGCACGCGCCGGCGGTTTCTCCCCCGGCGATTACGAGTTGACTAACCCCGCGCTCGACCAGTCCACGGGCGATCTCGGCCAATGCTTGCTCGAGCAGAGCCCCCGCGCGTTGTGCGCCCAGGCGTTCCTGGGCATCTTTCACGACGGCCGGCTCCGCTGTCGAATAGATCAGGATCGGCCTCTGCGCGAGCCGCGGCGCTGCCCACCCTATCGCTTCCGCCACGACGTCGCTGCCGCGCGCAACTTGCAACGGCTCGATACGAAGCGATTCGCCGCCCGATGCGGAGAATGCGCGAACCTGTCGATTCGTCGCCGCCGAGCAGCTTCCGGATACGATCGCGCGAAATCCTGATGCCCGTGGCAGCTCGCTCGCTGCATTCGATGGTGCGATCCCGAAGTTCGCCGGCAATCCTATGGCCACGCCGGAGCCCGCGGTCACCAGCGGCATGCCCTTGAGCGCTGGGCCTAGCTTGATCAAATCGTCGTTCGAGATGGCATCGACGATTGCAATTTGCACGCCCTGCTTCCGCAATTCATCGATGCGATCGCGAATTGCAACCGCACCCTTGGCCACAGCGCGATAGTCGATGAGCCCGACACGCCGGCGGCATTGCGCCTGCATCACGCGCACGAGATTGGAATCCTTCATCGGCGTAAGCGGATGGTTCTGCATGCCGCTCTCGTGCAGCAGCACGTCTCCGACAAAGAGATAACCGTTGAAGACCGTGCGCCCGTTGTCCGGGAACGCGGGCGTGGCAATCGTAAAGCCTGGAGCCTCGCGCTCAAGCGCATCGAGCAGCGCTTCAGTGACCGGGCCGATATTGCCCTCGGGCGTGCTGTCGAAGGTGGAGCAATACTTGAAATAGATCTGCTGCGCGCCTTGCGACTTGAGCCAATGCAGCGCGTCGAGAGAATGCTCCACCGCCTCTTGTCGGGGCGCGGTCCTCGACTTCAGCGCGACCACGACCGCATCGACTTGCGTTTGCAGCCGCTCTCCGGGTATGCCGATCGTCTGCACCGTTCGCATGCCCGAACGAACGAGGTTATTCGCAAGGTCGGTGGCACCGGTGAAATCATCGGCGATGCAGCCGAGCAGAATTTTGCTCATCGCCGTTCCTTCTAGGCCGCCTTCCCCACGTCCGTAGCGACAGATCGCCCATTGTGCGACACGGCTTTCGGTCGCACGGGCCACAAGTTCGACAATTCGGTGGCGCATTGCGTGACCAACGGCGCGAGCTCGCGCACGCGGCTTTCCGTCATCCTGACGGTCGGTCCCGCAATACTCACCGTGCCGACCGTTGCGCCGTCCGTGCCGGAGCGGATGGCAGCCGCAATCGCGGTGACGCCCGGCTCGGCCTCGTTGACCGCTAACCCGTAGCCGCGCCGGGCTGTCGTTCGAAGCTCTTTCAAGAGCGCTTCGATAGAGCGAATCACATTGGGACCGTATCGATCCGCGTGACTGAAACCGCCCTGCTTTGCGATGCGTTGAACCGCATCGTTGACCTTGAGCGTCGCAAGCCACGCCTTCCCGCTCGCGGTAGCGAACAAGGGCACGGTGCCGGTGGTCTCCGTCGGCTGATACACCAATCCTCCGTTTGCGCCTTGGGCATGCGCGATCCACACGAGCGCGCTGCCGTCGACGACCGCAAGGCGCGCGAACTCGCGACAATCATGCGCAAAACGGTCGAGCACTGGTTGGCAAATGTCGGGCAGGCCCGAGGCCACGTAGAATCGCTGGCCGAGCACCGCTAAGCGCATCGTGAGCCGGTAGAAACCCGTCTCGCGATCCTGCTCGGCCCAGCCCAGGTCTACGAGCGTTGCGAGCAGCCGATGCGCGCCGCTTTTGGGAAGAACCAACCGCTCGGCGATGTCGCCAAGCGGCATCTCACGCGCGCCATCGGCGAGCAGCTCGATGATTCCCAGGCAACGCTCCGCAGGTACGTGAGCCATGTTGCGTCAACCTCGACCGAAAAAGGACATGAGGGCATCCGATTGGCCGCCCATCATTTCCCCGCCATTGACGTAATGGCAGCCATAGCGGATCGCGTGCCGAAGCAGCGGCGTCGCCTCTTTCGACACAACGACATCACCCACAAGAGTGTCCGCGGCAAGCGGACCGATGTCGCCTGGCAACCCATCGCCGTCACGCATTCCGATCGTCGACGCATTGACGATCATGTCGACGCCGCTCGGCACCGCCTCGACGGCGTCGATACGACACGCCGGAAACGTACCGCTAAGCGTTTTAGCGAGTGCCGCTGCGCGCTCCCTCCGTGGATCGATGATCGACAGTGATTCGACACCCACCGCCGCGAGCTCGCAGCCGATTGCGCTACCTGCCCCTCCCGCGCCGAACAGCGCGACCCTGCGTCCTCGCAATACTTCGCCCTTGCGCTCGAAGGCGCGCACGAATCCCAGTCCATCGAACATGTCGCCGGTCCACGTCCCGTCCGGCTCGCGGCGAAGCGCGTTCAGAGCGCGGATACGACTCGCCGTGGGTCCGAGCCGATCGGCGAATTGAACCGCCTGCGCCTTGTAGGGAACGGTCGCCACCAATCCGTCGACATTGGCGATGCCCATCAACGCGCGCATCGACTCTTCAAAGCGTTCAGGAAGCACATGCATCGGGATCATCACCGCGTTCATGCCGGCGCGGGCGAAGAGCTCGGAGAAAACCTCGGGCGACTTCACCTGGACGATGGGATCGCCGACGATTGCGTAAAGCCGCGTGGCGCCGTCGACGCGTATCGCGGTCATGACTTTGCTCTCGCACGGCCTTCGTGCCATTGCGCAACACGCACGGAGCGGTAGGCGCGCGGCTTTGCGTGTATGTCTGCGGACAACCCCATGAGTCGGGGCCTGAAGATTCGCGCGTCCATCGTCTTCAGGTCACGCGACACGAGCGGATGAAACCCCATATTCGAAATTACGTCGCGCTCGACATCGACCCCGGGCGCGATCTCGATCAGCTCGAGTCCCTTCGGTCCGACGCGGAACACGGCGCGCTCGGTTACGAAAAGCGCGAGCTGCGCCGACTGACAGCCCATGCTCGCGTTGTAGCAAACCTGTTCGAGCTTCCGCAAGAACTTCTTGTGGCGGCCCTCTTTGCGGATGACGGTCTTGCCATCGTCCCACGCGATGTCGAGATCGCCCGCGGTCAACGTGCCGCTGAAGATCACGCACTTCGCGTTCTGGGCGATGTTGATGAACCCACCGACACCAATGATCCTGTCGCCGAAACGACTCACGTTGACGTTACCTTCGGCGTCGACTTCCGCGAAGGACAGGAACGCGAGATCGAGACCACCGCCGTCGTAGAAATCGAATTGCGCCGGCTGCTCGATCATCGCCGCGAAGTTCTGTCCGCCGCCCGAATCGCGGCCCATGATCGGCGCTCCGCCGATGATGCCCTGCTCGTTGGTTAGGACGACCTCGTCGAGCAATCCCTCTTCCGCCACAATCGCCGAAAGCCCCTGGCGGCGCGGCGCACGATCACTTTGCGCGGCCCGAATGGGAGAGCGGAAATGTCGTCGTTGGGAATACGCAGTTCTCCCGAGTAGCTCGGGTCGTAGTACGTCGCATAGGTCTGGCGTTGCTCGCGATCGACGACCACGAAATCGACGAGGATCCCGGGGATCTTCACGTGCTTTCCGTGCAACGTATTGCGCTTTGCCATGCGCTTCACTTGCACGATGACGATGCCGCCAGCACGCCGCGTGGCCTGCGCCATCGCCAGCATTTCGCCGAGGACTGCCTCTTCCTCCATCGTTACGTTGCCGTCCTCATCGGCCGTCGTGCCGCGCAGGAAGGCGACGGTAACCGGCACCGGCTTGAACAAAAGCCATTCTTCGCCGGCAAGATTGATCACTTCCACGAAATCGGCGGGCGTGCGGGCACTTTGCCTCGCGCCCTGGTGCCTCGGGTCGACGAACGTATTGAGGCCCGTCTTCGTGATGAGGCCCGGGCGACCGGCGGCCATGTCGCGCATCAGCTGCGACAACGCGCCCTGCGGCAGCGTGTACGCCTCGATCTTGTTCTCCGCCGCCAACGTCACGAGCCCGGGCGAGTCCACGAGTGCGCTCGTGATTGCTCTCTTTAGCAATCCCTCGTGTGCAAGATGGCTCGCACCAAGCGCAGCGCGGTCGCCGACGCCGACGATGCTCACCGACGTGAGGCCGCGCGGCTTGCCCTCGGCGAGAAAGCGGCGTTCGACCGCTGCCAGCAACGCTTCGGGAACCGCGTGCCCGCCGCCCGAGCCGCTGATCAGGATGGCGTCCCCGTCCTGAACGAGCTGTGCCGCTTCGTCTGCAGTGATCTTTTCCATCAATGCTTCCCAGGCACGCTCGTCATCGTCCGATGAACGCGGGCTCGCGCTTCGCAAAGAACGCGGCGACGCCCTCATGAACGTCGGTGCTATCGAAAATCCTCTGCTGGGACACGGTCGACATCGATAACGCGGCATCCATCGGGATGTCCTGCGCAGCGTCGACGAGCTCTTTGGCAAGACGATTCGAAAGCGGTCCGCGCTTCGCGATCGTGGCAGCGAGACGGCGCGCACTCTCCAATGCGCTTCCGTCCTCGACGACGATATTGACCAGTCCCCAAGACAGCGCCTTATCGGTGGAGATCGTTTCACCCGTGAAGAGCAGCTCCTTGGCGCGGGCGGGACCGATCAAGCGCGTGAGGCGCACCGCGCCATTGCCGGCAAGGCCACCGAGCCTTGATTCGGTGAGTCCCAGCGCAACGCCTTTCCTACAGACGCGAAGGTCGCAGGCGAGCGCGATCTCGAGGCCACCGCCAAGCGCGGGTCCGTCGATGGCCGCGATGGTAGGCACTGCGATACGGGCGAGTGTCCGCAGCACCATGTCCTCGAACAGGATTTTGTGCTCGCTTGCATCGTGCCGAAGGCGCGCGAACTCCTTGATGTCGCTGCCTGCGCAAAACGCGCGCGCCTGCCCTCCGTGAACGATCAGGCAACGAACTTCGTTGTTCGCGGACACTTCGTCGAGCGCCGCATTGACAGCGCGAAGCATGTCCCGTGTGACGAGGTTCAACGCGCCGTTTGCGAGCCCGAGTTCCGCCACGAAACCCGTGAGCTCGAGGACGACCGCATCGTGCGCATGCGTCACGACGCCTCTCCTGCCGTCGCCAGGGCCGGCGTATCGATGCCGTGCAGAACGCCCAGGCGCTCAAAATGCCGATGAATGCGGTCGACGTACGCGCCGAATTCCTTGACGTCGCCGAGCACGATCGGGCGC
>VBCG01000061.1:0-42636 GCA_005881895.1 Betaproteobacteria bacterium | reverse complement strand
TCACCGGGGCTCGGCCCCATGACAAGAATCCGGTCGGACAATCCCACTGCCTCCTCGACGCTATGCGTGATGAACAGCACGGTGGGTCTGCGCCGCAACCAAAGCGCCTCGAGATCCATCCGAACTTGCAGACGCGTCAACGCATCGAGTGCACCGAATGGCTCGTCCATAAGAAGAAGCGGCGGATCATGCACGAGGGTGCGAATAAGCGAGACGCGCTGACGCATGCCGCCCGAAAGCTGGCGCGGATATTTCTCCATTGCCTCGGTCAAGCGAAGCTGCGCGAACAGCTCCTTCGCTCTCGCCTCGATCTGCAAGCGCTCCAGCTTGCGAATGTCCGCATGCAGCATCACGTTGTCGAAGGCCGTGCGAAAGTCGAGCAACAGGTGATCCTGGAACGCGATGCCGACGTCCGTGATCGGGTTCACGACGGAAGTGCCGCCGATCGCGATGTCGCCGCGGCTGCGCCTCAACAATCCCGCGACCATCAGCATGAGCGTGCTCTTGCCGCATCCCGATGGGCCCACGACCGAGACGAACTCACCTGCCTCGATGTCGACGCTGATCTCGTTCAGCGCCCGAAACGGCTTTTCGGTGTCTTCGCCGAAGACCTTCGATACGCGGCAGATCCTGATCGGGACGCCGCTCTTGCCGGTCTCGAGCCCGTTGATCACTTGGACGCCTCCACCGCGGTCAACGGCACTTTCGATACGAGGAGCGCCTTGCGTCCGTGTTGCACGACGCGATCGTCATGGGTCACGACTTCGACGTCGAAGATGGCGATCGCCTGCGTCGGCTTCGACTTGCTGTCACGAAGCTCGGCGATGCGGTAGTTCACAAACATCGTGTCGCCGACGAAAATCGGACCGGTGAACTTCCAATCGGTGATTCCGAGAAATGCAATCGCCGTCTCGCGCAGCTCGCCGGTGCGCGGCCACATGAGGCCGTGCGCGTAGGCAAGGCCCAGCATTCCATGCGCAATGCGACGGCCGAACGGGCTCGCCCGCGCATACACATCGCTCGTGTGCAGCTCCGAGTAGTCGCCGGTGAGGCCGGCGAAGGCCACGAGGTCGGCGTCGGTGATCGTCCTTCCCGGACTGCGAAAGGACATTCCCACGTGCAGGTCGGCGTAGGTGTAACCGACTTTCTTGTCGTCGCTCATCGATTGCTACTCCGGCCTACTTGCATGCGCGCATCGCCGAAGCGGCCGGCAGGTAGTCGTTCGAGTAATACGTCTTGGGATCCTGACCCGCCGGGAGCAGCTTCACTTCCGACAGCAAATCCTGCGACTTTACCCAAAGCGCGTCTTCGGCCTTACCGATGTATTTGGCGCCGCCGCTGCAGAAAAGTGGCGTGATCGCGGCCAACTCGGCGGCAGCGAGCTTTTCGTTGACTTCCGGAAAGACCTGCTTCAGATCCTTGATCGCCTTGTCGGGGTTGTCGAGCGCGAAGCTCCAGCCCTTGAGGCTTGCGGCGATGAATTTCTTGACGACGTCCGGGTTGCTCTTGAGATAGTCGTTGCTCGCGAAAATGGAGGTGCTCACTGTCGGCACGCCATGATCGGCGAATCGGTACACGTCGAGCTGTGCACCCTGCGCCTCGGCCTGGATCTGATACGCATCGATCGAGCCCAGCACCGCGTCGACCTGACCTTGCAGCAGCGCGGGCACCATCGAGGCGACCGGCATGTCGATCATGTTGATGTCCGATTCCTTGAGGTTGTTCGACTTCAGGAGCAGCGGCAGCATCGTCGTCTGCGACGAGGCCGACGGCACACCCACCTTCTTCCCCTTGAGATCGGCCACCGATTTGATGCCCGTCTTCTTGAGCGCCATGACGGCATTCGGATTCGACTGGTAAATCGTCGCGACGATCTTCATCGGCGCACCCTTGGCGATGAGCTGGCTCACGGCAACCGCATCGGCATAGGCGAGTTGCGCACGTCCGTTCGCAACGAGCTGCGCGGTGTTGCCGGAGCCGTTGCCCTGCACGAGCGTGACATCGAGCCCAGCGTCCTTGTAGTAGCCCTCCGCAACCGCGGCGGCGAATCCGGCGTTGGGGCCGCCGGCCATCCAGTTCAGTTGAAAGGTGACCGGCGGGTCGGCCGCGGCGGCATTCCCGGCCGCAACGGGCAGCCCCGCTGCGAAAGCGCAAATCAACACCGCTTTGAACATATTAAGCATGTGACGTCCTCTTTAAAGTTATGAATCGTTCGTTACATGTTCTTTGCCCGTTGCCATGGCGTCATCGCCCATTCGCAAAACTCGACGACGTAGTTGATCGCAACGCCAATCAACGTCAACACCACCAGCACGGCGAATACGAGCTCGATGTCCATCGTGCTCGTGCCTCGCAGCAGCACGTAGCCCAGCCCTTTGTTGGCGCCCACGAACTCGGCGACGATGGCCGCGGTCGCTGCGATGGTTGCCGACGTCTTGATGCCCGAGAAGATCACCGGCAGCGCCGCCGGGAAGCGCAAGTAGCGGAATGTCTCCCAACTCGTCGCCCCCATCGACTTCGTGAGGTACAGCAGCCGATCGTCGAGAATCTGGAAGCCGCTGATGCTTGCAATGAGCAACGGGAAGAACGTCAACAGCACGGTCAGCAGCACCTTCGATTCCATGCCGAAGCCGAGCCACACGAGGAACAACGGCGCCACCGCGATCTTCGGCACGAGCTGCATGAGCATGATCGGCGGATACACGAGTTGCTTCGACAGCGGCGACAGCGCAATGAGAAGGCCGAGCGGGATCGCGGTGACGATCGTGAGACCGAAACCCAGCAGGATTTCGGTCAGCGTCACTTTCGAGTGAGCCCACAGCAAACCGGCGTCGGTTACGCACCGCGAGAAAACGCTTTGCGGCCCCGGCAGGAGATAGGCAGGAATCTTGAACAACTCCACTGCACCCCACCAGAGCGCAACGATGCCGACGAACGTGAGCGGCGGGAGCAGATTCCATCCGATGCGGCGAATTGCGCGCTCGGTTTTCGACCGCTTCCTTTTCGGCACGTCCGCCGGAGTATCCGAGGCAGCGGATCGCTGCCTATTCGTTGCGCGCGAGACGTCGGCCGCCTTCTCCGGCGATGAGGTGACCTGCACCGTTCCCGCTCCTCTCGGGTCGTCTTGCTCTTCGCTTGAACGCGGCTTTGCGCCGTTGGACCGGCGCGCCCTTGTCATAAGGCACTAATGTCAGTCAATGTTGGAACTGTATTCCACCTTGCCCATCCGAGCAACAGGGGCGGCCGCATTCCCGCATCGCGATCATCCGCCGTAGGCTGTTCGTCGATTGGCATGGCGCATGCATGAACGATGTCGACCGCGAGTGCGCTAAGCGTGACGCGAAGTATGGCAGCAGGAATTACCGCGTCGCCGTAGCAGACGCGTTTACGCCGCAACGCACTTCTTCACAGTCTCCCACGTGCGAGTCGTTACGCTCTTCCCGAAAGTCTCCTCGATGAGCTTCATGAATACGGCGCCGCCCTTGCTTGGCACATAGGCGGTGAAGACGTGGCGGTCATTCGCCATCAGGATACGTGCACCTTCGAGCTCGAGTGGCAGCGCGAGCGTACTCTTCGGCCGGTCGCGTAAGAAGGTAACGACGCGCTTTGCGTTCGGCGGCAGAGCGAAAGCTGCGTAAGGGTCGGCGTCAATGAGCTGGCGCAGCGCTTTGACCGCTCGCACGATCGTTAAAAACGGCTGGCCGAGTTGCGCTGCCATGGCCATCTCAGCTTTGCGCGCGAGTCCGGCTTCGGCTGCGGCGCGTGCGGTGAACACGACGTTACCGCTCGATAGTACGGTCTTGACCTCTTCGAAGCCGGCGTGCTCGAAGCAGCGTTTGAGCTCTGCCATCTTCGCATTCATTGGACTGACGCCGCGGAGGAAAGCAACGTAACGCGGCATCGGCTACTTCATCGCTGGCGAGTTGCGTACGCGCTCAGAACTCGAGGACGGCACCCAGACCTCGATGAACGCCGACGAGCATCGACACTTTGCGGATAGCAAGCAACGCCCCATCAACGTACGGGCGAGCGCTGCTCCCAGAATCGTGCCGGATCGTTAGCCGTTGGTCCGGCATCCCGAAAATGATTTCGACACTGATCACGTAGCCAGATAAACGTACGGAATGCACCTGAGAAGCCGAAACGGTAGCGCCGCGCGCTTCTTTTTGCCCCATCGTTTGCTCTACGGGAATCGTGACTCAGGACGTCGCACCTTCGACAAGCGATTCGCTAACTCACGGACAGTGCCGCTCGGCGCATCGCGTTTATCGTCGTGGGCATAGTCGAAGATCTCCCACTGCGGAACGAGCTTGGCGGCCACTTCGGCAAATTTCTGCAGCAGGACGGCAGTAAGAGCGAAGTTACCGCAAGCCAGCACCCCCAGCCTTTGCTTGCGCGCGAGCACGTCGATCTCTGCGTAATCGTCCTCGATAAGACCGGAAGTGCCCACGACCACGTGCGCACCGCGTTGGAGTGCGTTCAAGATGTTGTTCTTGGCGACGTCCGGTTTCGTGTATTCGACGAACACGTCACAGCCATTGGCCAATGCTTCGGCGGCAGAGGCGTACACGGGGCAGGTCAGGCGAGGTTCGTTCAATACCTCCGCCAGGCTACGCCCCGCGTGCGTGCGCGAGATGGCAGCGACAAGTGTCAGGTCCGCGGCGTTCGCAATGGCGCGCGCCAGCTCACCCGGCCCAGCCCGATGCACCTGCGAGACAAACTTTGGTCATGGCGCCTTGACGCCTGCGCGTTTGACGACATCGCCTTTGATGGCGTAGTCGGCCGCGAGGATCCGCGCGAAGTCGGCGCCGTTGCGATACACCGGTTCCTGACTCGCCTGTCGCACCGCTTTCTGAAATCGTTCGTCGGCGACGATCTTCGCGCATGCCGAATCGACTTTCTTCGCGATGTCGGCGGGCAACCCCTTCGGCGCAAACAATCCGCCGAACGCCGCGCTCACGACGGGATAACCAAGCTCCTTTACCGTCGGCGTATCGGGGATCTCGCCCTGCCTCGCCTCCGCAAACGTTGCGAGAGGACGAAAACCCTGCGCCTTCGCGCCACCAATGTTGAGCATCGCACTGTCTATTTCACCGGCTCGCAACGCAACGATCGCCTGTGGATCGCCGCGAAACGGCACGCCGAGCATGTCGATGTTCGTAACGATCGCGAGTTGGCTGATCGCAAGATGCGGGGCCGTGGCGATGCCACCGAAGCCGTACGTCAACTTGCCCGGCTGCGCCTTTGCCGCCGCAACGAGATCGCCCAATGTCTTGTAAGGACTGTCCGCTCGGACGGCCAAAACGTATTGGACGGCGAATAACTGGCACACGGGCACGAGGTCGTCGTGCTTGTATGGCAGGCTCGGGATGACGTGAGGCTGCACGGTAATCGGGCCGTTCGGCGTGAATGCGAACGTGTAGCCGTCCGGCTTGGCAGCGGCCACCGCGGCCGCACCAATCGTGCCCGCTGCACCGTCGCGAGGAACGACCACCACCGGCTGATGGAGTATGTCGCTCCAAAGCTCAGCGAATGGTCGCGCGATCACATCGACGCCACCGCCGGCAGGAAAGGGAACGATGAGCTGCACCGGCCGCTCCGGCCACGCGCCCTGCGCGGCCGCCGTTACGCTTACGACAAGCGCGGCGATCATGAGCGATACGCGCTGAAGCGCAGAGCGCATTGATTCCTCCGGTCGCATTTAGAGGGCCTAAACTAGGCCATTGAGCCGAGCACGGCACGATGATCGCACACGTGCTGCGGCCCGCCGATAAGCAACGGGTTCGGCAGATCAACGCGAATGCAACGCGGACCAGACGCCCATACAGCACACTGGAAAGCTTAAGTTAAGGAGGAGTACGGCCATGGCACGCATCATCGGCGGGATCGCCGCCTCGCACACGCCGACCATCGGCTTCGCTTACGACCGGAACAAGCGCGATGACCCCGCCTGGGCGCCCATCTTCGAGAACTTCGCACCCCTCTCCTCATGGCTCGCCGAGAAGCGCCCCGACGTCCTGGTGATGATCTACAACGATCACGTCACCTCGTTCTTTTTCGATCACTACTCGGCGTTCACGCTGGGAGTCGGACCCCAGTGGCATGTCGCCGATGAAGGCGCCGGCGCGCGCGATTTGCCTCCGATCAAGGGGCATCCGCAGCTCGCCTCGCACATCGGACACTCGCTGATGGCCGACGAGTTCGACATGTCCTTCTTCCAGCACAGGGCACTTGACCATGGCATCT
Source organism: Betaproteobacteria bacterium (assembly GCA_005881895.1). Lineage (GTDB taxonomy): Bacteria > Pseudomonadota > Gammaproteobacteria > Burkholderiales > Casimicrobiaceae > VBCG01. The sequence goes on along the minus strand of VBCG01000061.1, from coordinate 36,390 downwards.
TCTCGCCGCTGTCGGTACTTTGCCCGCACGAGCCGGAATGGCCCGTGAGTATCGTGCCGCTGCAGATGGGCGTGTTGCAGTTCCCCATCCCAACGGCTCGCCGCTTTTACAAGCTCGGACAGGCGTTGAGACGCGCAATCGAAAGCTATCCGGAGGATCTGCGCGTGGTCGTCGTGGCCACCGGCGGGCTATCGCACCAGGTGCACGGCGAGCGCGCGGGTTTCAACAATCCCGAATGGGACAAGCGTTTTCTCGACCTATTCGAAAACGATCCGGAACAGCTGGCCGAAATGACGATCGCCGAATACGCGGAGCTCGGCGGCTTCGAGGGAGCGGAAGTCGTCATGTGGCTCACGATGCGCGGTGCGCTTTCGGCGAACGTCGAATGCAAGCACCGCAGCTATTATCTGCCCTCGATGACCGGCATCGCGACCGCGATCTACGAAGGCACAGACGCGCCCAACCCGGCCGTCGTCGAGCGCCAGCGACGCCACGTGGCAAGTGAGCTCAGCGGCGTCGAACGGCTCGATGGCACGTACCCGTTCACGCTCGAGCGCAGCGTCAACGCGTACCGCATCAACGACTACCTGCACCGGATGGTCGAGCCGAGCCGTCGAGACGCGTTCCTTCGCGATCCGGAGGCGAGCTTCGAGGCTGCCGGGTTGACCGAAGAAGAGCGAGACCTGATTCGCGGACGCGATTGGCGCGGCTTGATGCACTACGGCGTCATCTTCTTCATGCTCGAGAAGCTCGGCGCGGTCACCGGCGTGTCGAACCTGCACATCTATGCCGCGATGCGCGGCGAGACGCTCGAGGCCTTTCAACGAACGCGCAACGCGCCCGGCGCGATGTATTCGGTGGCCGGTAAAGGGGCCGGAAATTTGAGCTGGGACAAACAGTCGGGCGCCGCAAGCCAGAGCTAAAGATGATCATCGACATTCACGGCCACTACACGACTGCGCCGAAGGCGCTCGAAACGTGGCGCAATCGTCAGATCGCCGGTATCACGAATCCGGCGGAGATGCCCAAGGCATCCGAGCTGCGCATCAGCGACGACGAGCTGCGCGAATCGATCGAGACGAACCAGCTGAGGCTCATGCGCGAGCGCGGGCTCGACGTCACGATCTTCAGTCCGCGCGCAAGCTTCATGGCGCATCACATCGGCGATTTCCAGGTCTCGAGCACGTGGGCTGCGATCTGCAACGAGCTGTGCTATCGCGTGAGCCGCCTCTTCCCCGATCATTTCATTCCAGCCGCGATGTTGCCGCAGAGTCCGGGCGTGGATCCTGCGACGTGTATTCCAGAACTTGTCAAATGCGTGGAGCAGTACGGCAACGTCGCGATCAACGTCAATCCTGATCCGTCGGGCGGACATTGGACCTCGCCGCCGCTTTCCGACCGGTACTGGTATCCGATCTACGAAAAGATGGTCGAGTACGACATCCCTGCGATGATCCACGTGAGCACGAGCTGCAATCCGTGCTTCCACACGACGGGTGCGCACTATCTGAACGCGGACACCACCGCGTTCATGCAATGCCTCACCTCAGATTTGTTCAAGGATTTCCCGACGTTGCACTTCGTCATCCCGCACGGCGGCGGCGCGGTGCCGTATCACTGGGGCCGTTTCCGCGGGCTGGCGCAAGAAATGAAGAAGCCGTTGCTGAAGGACCATCTGCTCAATAACGTCTTCTTCGACACGTGCGTCTATCACCAGCCCGGCATCGATCTGCTCACCCGCGTGATCCCCGTCGGCAATATCCTGTTTGCGAGCGAGATGATCGGCGCGGTGCGCGGCATCGATCCGGAGACGGGACACCATTACGATGACACCAAGCGCTACATCGAGGCTTCGCACATCGATCCAGAGCAGCGGCACAAGATCTACGAAGCCAACGCGCGGCGCGTCTATCCGCGGCTTGATGCCGCACTGAAAGCGAAAGGACGTTGACCATGTACGAGCTCGGAGTCGTCTATCGCAACATCCGGCGAGCCGACAGCGATGTTGCCGCCAAGCTCGGCGCTTTCGGCGCAGCGACCGTGCACGAAGCGATGGGACGAATCGGTCTGATGAAACCGTACATTCGTCCAGTCTATGCCGGCGCACAGGCCTCGGGTACTGCTTTGACGGTGCTTCTGCACCCCGGCGATAACTGGATGCTGCATGTCGTGGCCGAGCAGATCCGGCCGGGCGACATCGTCGTCGCTGCGGTGACCGCCGACTGCACGGACGGCTATTTCGGCGACTTGTTGGCGACGAGCTTCAAGGCACGCGGCGCGCACGGACTCGTCATCGATGCGGGCGTGCGCGACGTGTGCGTGCTGACGGAAATGAAATTCCCGGTATGGAGCAAAGCGATCTCCGCGAAGGGCACGGTGAAGGCTACGTTAGGTTCCGTGAACATCCCCGTCGTATGCGCTGGTGCGTTCGTCACGCCGGGCGATGTCATTGTGGCGGACGACGACGGCGTCGTTGTCGTGCCGGCGACGATCGCGAAGAAAACACTTGACGCTGCGGCTGCGCGCGAAGCGAATGAAGGAGACAAGCGCGCAAAGCTCGCCGCCGGCGTGCTGGGCCTCGATATGTACAACATGCGCGAGCCGCTGCAAAAGGCCGGATTGAAATACATCGATTGATCATGCGATCCGGCGAAATGACTCTGCAGGCGAGCAAGGTTGATGTCATCACGGGCATCTCGTCGATGGCGATGCGCGAGGTGTTGGCTGAGTTGGGCGATGTTTACGAGCAGAAGTCAGGGCAACCCGTCGTTATCGTTTCGGTGGGTGGCGTTGATGCGGCCCGCCGCGTCGGCGATGGCGAAGCGTTCGACTTCGTCGTGCTGGCAACCGACGCGATCGAGAAATTGGCAGCCGATCGCCGCGTCGATCCGGGAAGTCGAACCGATCTCGCTCGTTCTGCTGTCGCGATAGCGGTCGTCGCCGGCGCAACGCGACCCGACATCTCGAGCGAGTCGGCGACTCGCGAGGCCGTCCTGCGCGCCCGCAGCATCGGATATTCAACGGGACCGAGCGGTGCGCATCTTGTCCGCTTGTTCGAACGTTGGGGCATCGCCGACGAAGTTGCGGCGCGCATCGTCCAAGCTTCGCCCGGCGTTCCGGTGGGCACGCTCGTCGCACGCGGCGATGTCGAAATCGGCTTTCAACAGTTGAGCGAATTGATGCACGTGCCGGGCATCAATGTCGTCGGTCTGCTTCCACCGGAGATCCAATCGACAACCGTCTTCTCCGCGGCGGTATGCACGGCATCGAACTGTCCCGCGGCTGCGAAGATGTTGCTTTCCTTTCTTGCTTCGCCACAAGCCGATGCGGCGAAGCGCCGCCATGGGATGGAGCCGGCATGAGCAGCGCTGCATCGAGGCGTTGACCATCCGCGGTTGACGAGCGCAACATCTACGAGGGTCACGAGCGGCGCGTGTTTTGCCGGGCCAATCCAGTACGAGGCCATATGGAATTTCAAAAAACCCCCGGCTGGCTGGACTGGTGCGCTGCCCCGTCGAAACCGCAATTCAAAGTGCCGGCCGGCAGCGTGGACGCGCATTGCCACGTGTTCGGACCTGGCGGGCCGTTCCCTTATGCGCCGGAGCGCAAATACACGCCGTGCGACGCGTCGAAAGCGCAGCTCTACGCGCTGCGCGACCACCTCGGTTTCGCACGGAACGTCGTCGTGCAGGCCACCTGCCACGGCGCCGACAACCGCGCGATGGTCGATGCGCTCATGCACTCCGGCGGCAAGGCGCGGGGAGTAGCGACTGCCAGACGATCGGTGACCGATCGAGAACTACAGGAGCTGCACGCTTCCGGCGTGCGCGGCGTTCGCTTCAACTTCGTCCGCCGGCTGGTGGACTTCACGCCGAAGGACGAGCTGATTGAGATCGCCAGCCGAATCGCATCGCTCGGCTGGCACGTGGTGGTCTACTTCGAGGCTGTCGATCTGCCGGAGCTGTGGGACTTTTTCAGCGCGCTGCCGACCACGGTCGTCGTCGACCACATGGGTCGCCCCGACGTAAGCAAGCCGGTCGACGGCCCCGAGTTCGAGCTATTCATCAAGTTCATGCGCGAGTACCCGAACGTGTGGTCGAAGGTCAGCTGTCCCGAGCGGCTGTCAGTCACCGGCCCGAAGGCGCTGAACGGCGAGCGCGCCGCCTATCGGGACGTCGTGCCCTTCGCGAAGCGCATCGTCGAGACGTTTTCCGACCGCGCGTTGTGGGGCACCGACTGGCCGCACCCGAACCTGAAGGACCACATGCCCGACGATGGACTGCTGGTCGACTTCATCCCGCACATTGCGACGACCGCCGGGTTGCAGCGCAAGCTGCTCGTCGACAACCCGATGCGGCTCTACTGGCCCGAGGAAGCGCGCGCATGACACATCCAGCAAGTGCAGTTGCGGTCCCAGTCCGAGTCAAGAGACCGCAACCTTGGTATGTGCAGCTTTGGTTCCAGGTGCTCGTGGCGATGGTCGTTGGCATCGCGTTGGGTCATCTATATCCAAACGTCGGGGCCGAGATGCAACCACTCGGAGATGCTTTCATCAAGGCAATTCGCGTGCTGATCGCTCCGATCATCTTCTGCACCGTCGTTCACGGCATTTCCAGCATGGCGAACATGGCGAAGGTAGGTCGGGTCGCGTTGAAGGCCTTGATCTATTTCGAAGTGCTGACCACGATTGCGTTGATCATCGGTCTCGTCGCCGTAAACATCTTCCGGCCTGGCGTGGGAATGAATGTCGACCTCGCGCACCTCGATACTGCCAGTGTTGCGTCGTACGTACAGCAGACACGTAACCAAACGACTGCGCAATTCTTGCTCAATATTATCCCGAACACATTCGTTGGTGCGTTTGCAGAAGGCAATGTGCTCCAGGTGCTGTACATCGCGGTACTCTGTGGCTTTGCGCTGAGCTGGGTTGGTGAGCGGGGGAAGGTGTTGAACCAGCTCATCGAGGCTTCTTCGCAAATGCTGTTCCGTATTGTCGCCATCGTCATGTGGGCGGCGCCAATCGGTGCGTTTGGTGCGATTGCCTTTACCGTGGGCAAATTTGGCACGGCTTCTTTGCTGTCGCTTGGACAGCTATTGATCACCTTTTATATCACCTGCCTTATTTTCATTTTTGGCGTCCTTTGGCCTATTGCTCATTGGTGCGGCTTTAGCCTACTGAAGCTCATTCGATACATATGGGAAGAACTGCTGATCGTGTTGGCGACAACGTCGTCGGAAGTGGTACTTCCTCGAATGATCGCAAAGCTCGAAGACGCCGGTTGTGAGGAAAGCGTGGTTGGTCTTGTGATCCCAACGGGATATTCGTTCAATCTCGACGGTACATGCCTGTATCTGGCCACGGCGGCAGTGTTCCTTGCGCAAGCAACGAATACGCCACTTGCAATTGAGCAACAGATTGGATTGTTGCTGGTCCTGTTGCTCGCGTCGAAGGGAGCAGCGGGCGTGGCGGGCGCTGCGTTCGTCGTTCTCGCCGCTACTCTTGCGTCGGTAGGCAGCGTCCCTGTTGAAAGCGTGGCGCTCATACTCGGCGTTCATCGTTTGATGTCAGAGGGCTTGACGCCGACGAACCTGATCGGAAATGCCGTTGCGACGATTGTGGTTGCGAAATGGGAAAAGGCAGTGGACGAGCGGCGGCTTCAGCAAGCTCTCGATGGCAAAGCCAGCAAGGGTAATCTGGTTCAAAGTTGATCAGGCCCATGCGGCGGCGGCTACAGGCGCAGCAGCGTCTTGATCGACGTCAAAACGCCTTGTTGATCGTGACCGCGACGCAACGGCAAGAACGAGCGAGGAGACCTCATCTACACATGGGATCCCCCCAAATTTTTGCGAGAACGGGGATGCCACCGCGTCGCCCGTCAGGCGGCAGCAGCTTTCTTGTCATGCATTGGAGACAGTATCATAGGAGATCGGCGCGCAATTTCCTCCATCAGGATTGTCGCGCCCGGCGACGCCAGGCTGTCCGTTCGTCGTGTGACGCCGATAACGCGTCGCGTGTCCCGGAGCGGAATCGGGAGCAGCGTCAGCACTCCCGCGCCAAGCTCGTAGGAAAGCTGCCGAGGCGAGATCGCCGTCAACAGGTCGCTGTTCAAGAGCACGCCGCGAAGCACCGCGAGATCGCTGGTTTCGACCATCACGTTGGGCGGCGGAAGGCCGCGCGCGATCAGCGCACGCTCGAACAGCGTCCGATTCGGCGTATGCAGACGGGGAAGCGCCCATCGTGCAAGTGCCAAGTCGCGAGGCTGAATCCGTTTTCGTTTGGCCCACGGATGATCTCGTCTGCAGACGATCCCAAGTTCGTCCTCTGCCAGCGGCTCGCCACGAAGATCGCTCGCATACTCCACGGGCCGCAATGCGCCGAGAATGAAGTCGAGGTCGCCTGCGCGCAAGCTGGCAGCGAGCGCTTCGAACGATCCCTCCATCGTGGCGACGCGCAGTCCAGGATACTTGGCCACCACGCCGGCGATCGACTCCGGGAGCAGGCGGGTGCGCCCGAGCGGCAGAGCGCCCACCGTGACCGTACCTTGCGTGATGCCACGCAGCGATGCGATGTCGGCCACGGCGTGGCGGATCTCTGCCCAGGCGCGCTTCAAGCGCAACGCAAGCGCAGCGCCCGCCGGTGTCGGCATCATGCCTCGTGCCGTTCGCTCGAACAGCGCGACACCGATGCTGCCCTCGAGCTGGCGCACTGCGATGCTGACAGCCGGCTGCGTGATGCCAAGGCTTTCGGCAACGGACGGCATGTGGTGCTGCTCGGTTAGCGCCACGAACGTACGAACGCGCCGCTCGTGCGTCAGCATGCCGAATATCGCGGCATTGCGCACGCTGCCCTTTTCTGCAAGGGGGCGAGCTCCGTGCGAGCGCGCTGCATCTCGGCATGCACGCGTCGTGCGCGCACGAGGAGCGCGCGACCGTATTCGGTCAGGAGCATTCCTCGCGCGCGGCGCTCGAACAGCTCAACGCCAAGCTCATGTTCGAGCTTGTGAATGGAGCGCGAAACCGCGGACTGCGCGCGAAACAAGGCGGCGCCGGCCTGATATGCGCTGCCGTGATCGGCAACCGCAAGGAACGCTCGCAGGTGGCGCAACTCAGGTTGCATCTCTCTTTCGCGTCTAAAATGGATCGGAATGGCGGCAGTCTATCCAATCGACACCGCCATGCTGAGCTCCGATAAACATTTTCGATATGTTCAGCCTCGATTTACTTGTAGCTTCGTCCTCGTATCGGCGCGAGAATTCCCCGCTGTCTTCATTACCGTTCAAACCATAAACTATTCAGATACCGGAGGGTAGTCATTCCCATGCGCTCCATTACACGTTTTTCCGCCTTCTTCCTCTGTCTGGCACTTTCGCAGCCGCTGCTTGCCCAGACGCAACCGGTCAAGATCTTCGGAGTGGTTGAGCTTTCGGGTACCGGCGCCACGTCGGGCACCAACTTCAATGATGGCGTGAAGCTCGCGGTGAAGGAGATCAATGCCGCGGGCGGCATCCTCGGTCGCCAGATCGAATACACGGCTAGCGACACGCAGTCGCAGGCGCAGGTCGCGAAAGCCCTCGCCGTGAAAGCCGTCGACGAAGGCGCCTACGTCGTGATGGGGCCGGTCTTCTCCGGCTCGATCATCGTTAGCATGGCAGAGACGAAGCGCGCAGGCATCCCGAACTTCACCGGCGGCGAAGCCGCCACAATCACTCAGCAAGGCAACCCTTATATCTTTCGAACGGCGTTCACGCAGACCACGTCGATGCCAAAGGTCGCGCGTTATCTAAAAGACAACCTCAAGGCGAAGACCGTCGCGATCATCTACACCAACAACGACTTCGGTAAGGGCGGCCGCGACGTGTTCACGAAGGCCGTCGAGCCGCAGGGCATCAAGGTGCTGGCCGACATCTCGACCGACCCCGGCCAGATCGATTTCTCCGGGGCGGTGCTGAGGGCCAAGCAGGCAACCGCCGATGCATTGTTCGTCTACACCAATGAAGAGGAAGCAGCGCGCGCGCTGCGGGAGCTGCGTAAGCAGGGCTACGACAAGCCGATCGTCGGCGAGACCGTGCTGACGAGCCAGAAGGTGATCGAGCTCGCGGGCGACGCGGCGAACGGCGCCGTCGCGCACGTCGGACTCACCGCGGATGCGCCCGATCCCGGCATCAAGGCTTTCGCAGCGAAATTTCAGAAGGAATACAACTACAAGCCCGACCACAACGGTCTGAAGGGCTACAGTGCGATGTACATCGTCAAGGCGGCCACCGAGAAGGTCGGCAAGTTCGATCCCAAGGCTTTCGCGGATGCGATGCACGGCATCAAGCTGTCCGTGAAGGAGTACCCGGGCATCCTGATGGACGTGAGCTTCGATAAAAACGGCGATCTCGATCGCGAAAGCTTCATGACGAAGGTCGTGAACGGCAAGCAGGAAGTCATTGCGGTGCTGCCTGCGGCGGCCGCAAATTAACGGTTAGCGGAACGGTAAGACTAAGCGATGGCGGATCAAAACACGTTCGGTATTGCGGGCCTTCTCGGATGGCCGGTGGCGCACTCGCGCTCGCCGGTGATCCACAACCACTGGCTCGCGCACTACGGCATTCCCGGGCGCTACGTGCTGTTTCCTGTGCCACCGGAAAAGCTCGAAGCGGCAGTACGCGGCATTGCAGCGCTCGGCCTGCGCGGCTGCAACGTCACCACGCCGCACAAGCAGGCGATCTTTCCGCTGCTCGATCGCGTCGACGACCTCGCGCGCAAGATAGGCGCGGTCAACACGGTCGTCGTGGAGAAAGATGGAACGCTCACCGGATTCAACAACGACGGCAACGGCTTCATCCAGAGCCTGCGTGACGCCGATCCGCAGTGGCGTCCCGACAGCGGGCCAATCGTCGTGTTGGGCGCGGGCGGTGCGGCGTGGGCGGTGGTGGCAAGCCTCGCGGCGCAAGGTGCAAAGGAGATTCGCGTTGTCAATCGCACGCTCGACAAAGCGAAGGAAATCGCCGATGCCGTCGGTCCGGTGGTGAAGGTCGTGCCATGGGATCAGCGCGAGGACGCACTCGACGGCGTCGCGATGCTCGCCAATGCGACGAGTCTTGGCATGACGGGCAAGCCGCCGCTCGAGATCTCTCTTGATTGCCTTCCCAAAAATGCGCTGGTTGGCGACCTCATCTACATCCCGCCGGAGACGCCGCTCCTTGCTTCGGCACGCATGCGCGGAAACGTCACCGTGAACGGCCTCGGCTTGCTGCTCAATCAGGCGCGCCCCGCGTTTAATGCGTGGTTCGGCGTCATGCCCGAAATCACTCCCGCACTGCGGCAGGCGATCGCCGCCACTTTCTAGAGTTCCGTCATGGATGTGCGAATCTTCGAGGAGCCGAAGATTGATTCTCACGTACACGTCCTCGATCCCGCGCGCTTCCCCTACCAGGCGAAGACGCACTACGCGCCGGCCGGCCAGGAGCTCGGCACGCCCGCGCAGGTCGGACAGTTGATGGACGCGTACGGCACGCGCTATGTGCTGCTGGTCGGGCCAAATTCGGGCTATGGCCTCGACAATTCCTGCATGCTTGACACGATTGCGCACGGTCAGGGGCGCTACAAGGGCGTCGCAGTAGTGCGCAACGACGCGACGTTCGACGACTTGGCGAGGCTCAAGCGCGCTGGGGTCGTCGGCGTCGCGTGGAACGTCACATACTACGGCGTCGACTATTACCACGACGCCGAGCCGCTTCTGGACAAGCTCGTGGCGCTCGACATGTTCGTCGACGTTGGGGCGGAGCCCGACCAGCTCGTCGCCATGCTGCCGCTCCTCACAAGTTGCGGCGCGCGCATACTCGTCGACCATTGCGGCCGTCCCAACGTGAATGCGGGACTCCACGAACCGGGCTTCCGGGCGCTGCTCGAGCTGGGCGCAACGCGGCGCGCCTTCGTAAAGCTCTCGGGTTTCTCAAAGTTTTCGCGTCAGCCGGCACCGCACGAGGATAGCTGGCCATTCGTGAAGGCGTTGGTCGAGACTTTCACACTCGACCATTGCATGTGGGCGTCAGACTGGCCCCACCTGCGCGCACCGACGCGCGTCGACTACGGCGTGCTGCTTCACCAAGTGTTCAAGCTGTTTCCCAACGCGTCGGACCGACGCAAGCTTCTGTGGGACACGCCGCGCGAACTGTTCGGTTTTGAATCGTGATTCACGAGCTCATGGTCAAAAACGTGTTTGGCGCGCTGCTGTTCAGTACGGCGGTGCTCGCTTCGTTCACCGCGCATGCGCAGTCTTATCCCAACCGGCCGATCAAGATCATCGTTCCGTATGCCGCCGGCGGCGCCGTCGACATCGTCGCGAGAACCGTCGGACAGCCGCTCGCGGAAGCGCTGAAACAACCGGTGATCGTCGACAACCGCCCGGGTGCGAGCGCGAACATCGGCATGGAGATTGCCGCCAAGGCAGCACCTGACGGCTACACGCTCCTGATGGCCTCCAACGGGATTGCGACGAATATGGCGCTGTTCCCGAACCTCACATTCGACGGTCGACGCGACTTCGCGCCCATCGCTAAGATTGGCTACGCGCCGTTGGTGATTGTCGTGCCGACGTCATCGCCGGCAAAGTCGCTGAAGGACTTGATCACGATGGCAAAAGCCGAACCCGGCAAGCTCACCTACGCATCGGCGGGCAACGGCAGCTCGGGACACTTGGCGGGAGAGCTTCTCAAATCAACGGCGACGATCGACGTGCTGCACGTGCCCTACAAAGGAGGCGCGCCCGCGATCACCGATTTGCTTGGCGAGCGCATCACGTTCATGCCGATCAATCCGGTCGAAGTGATCGCGCATATTCGCGCCGGCAAACTGCGTGCTCTTGCCGTCGCGAGTGGGAAGCGCGTCCCGTTGTTGCCCGGTGTGCCGACCGTCGCCGAAGCGGGTCTTCCCGGTTACGAAGCGTCCGTCTGGTGGGGCTTGGTCGCACCGATGAAAACGCCGCCGGACATCGTCCGACAACTCAACGCTGAGACCGACAAGGCGCTCGCGAATCCCGCAATCGCGAACAAGCTTGCCGAGCTCGGCGTCGTCGTCACGCCCGGTGCGCCCGACGAGTTTGGCGCGTTCATCACGTCGCAGACCGGCCTGTGGTCGGGCGTCATCAAGTCCGGCGGCATCAAGCCGGACTGATCAAAAACAATCGTCGAAGAACGCCGATGTTCTCGCCGCGGCAAGTCGGGCACAGTCGACATGGTGTTTACGAATGCCACGCCCGCGCGCATGAACGATATGGACTTCTCACCGACGGTGTTGCAGATCGAACAGGGATACCTCGTGTCTGCCGGCTCCGAAATCCGCACCCTTGACGAAATTGATCGCACCGGCGTGCGCGTCGGCGTGAGCGAAGGCAGCACATCTGAAGCGACGGTATCTCGCGAGCTGCGAAATGCAACCGTGGTTCGAACGTCTTCGTTGACGTCTGCGACCGAGATGCTTTCGGCGGGAAAGCTGGACGCGTTCGCGACCAACAATGCGACGCTGTTCGAGATGTCGGACGCGTTGCCCGGATCGCGCGTGCTCGACGGCCGATGGGGATTGGAGAGTTTCGCCATCGGCATTCCGAAGGGACGCCAAGCGGCTATGCCTCTCGTCACGGGTTTCGTCGCCAATGCCGGACGTCGACTTCGAGCGTGCCGTGACGCTGGGAGTGACCCGTTGCTTTGACAACAGCGGCCAGTCGTGCGTGTCGCCGACTCGGGGGAAACGGCCGCGAATGGGGTGAGTTCGGCGTGAACGAGTAGCTCGAGATCAAAGGGATCCCTGGATACGGGGCGGCATAAGGCTTAGGGCCGCGCGCGAACCGCGCTTCCGCGAGCGGTCAAGCTCTCCTCCGTGAACTTTTGTATTTTCTTGCGACATGATGTCGCCGGACTTTTGCGGCGGGAAGCGCTTGTGGGTGCTCGCGCTCAAACTTCGAGCAAGCCGCGCGCGGCCGACTCCTCGGTGATCAGCACGCGCGCCTGCGTCGCCTTTAATGCCGCGCCGATGGCCCGCACTTTGCGGCGCCCTCCGGCGGCGATCACGATCTTGGGCACGCGGCGCAGATCGTCGAGCCCCACGGCGATCACCCGGCGACTCACCGGATGGTCGATCACGTGTCCGTCTGCATCGAGGAAGTGGCACAGCACGTCGCCCACCGCGCCCGCGGCGATCAGGCTTTGCAGCTGCGAGCGGGGCAGGAGGCCTTCGCGAAACAACGTGGCGTCGTCGCTCACGTCACCCACGCTCAATAACGCGAGGTCGACGCGGCGTGCACGCTCCACCAGATCGTGGAGTGCCGGCTCAGCCCACAGCGCCGAGCGGGTCGCTTCATCGGCCACGAATACCGGAGCAGTGAGCTGGTAGCAATCGGCGCCGAACGCATCGGCCAGCCGCCGTGCCACCGCCGATGGATTGATGGCGCGGGAATGAGTCATGCCGCCGAGCAGTGAAATCACCGACAGGCGCTCAAAGGGTTGGGCACCGATCGCCCTGAGGCTCAGATTCAGCGTCGATCCCCAGCCCACGCCGATCGACATGCCGTCGCGGACTTGGTCGGCCATATACATTCCCGCAGCCTGGCCCACGACAGCGGCGACGGCATTCTCGTCTGCCGGCGCCGGGGCGACGATCGCCTCGGTCAGTTCGAAGCGGCGCATCAATTGCCGTTCCAGCGCCATCTGCTCGGTGCCCTTGGCCTCGATCCGAATGCGCACGACGCCGCTCTCGCGCGCGCCCGCGAGCAACCGGATGACCCTGGCGCGGCTGACCTTCAGAACCCGCGCAATTTCCTCCTGTGTCAGCCCTTCGACGTAGTACAGCCACGCCGCGCGGACGCCGAGGTCCGAAAGCAAAGGCTCGCGAGACAGGGCGGATTTGGCGGGCATGAAGAAGTTCTGAAGGCGCGGCGAGAGTGGCGCCGGACGACGGCGATGTCAATGCACAGTCACTCAACTGCACGATCAGACGTTCGACTGCCTCCGACGCCCTTGACGTCCGAGTGCAGTGGAGATATGTTCGATCAAATTTACAAAAGTCCGCAACAGCCCCGCCCACTCGGCCGGTGCGCTGTCGTTGCAGGAGGAACCTATGTCTGCCAATTCGCTGAACCGGGGAGGTACTTCGATCGCCGAGGCGCTGGACCAATGCCAGCGCAAGGGACGCCCGGTGCGCATAGGACTCATCGGCGCCGGGCAGATGGGCACCGACATCCTGGTGCAGACCGGCCTCATGCAAGGCATCGAGGTGGTCGTGGCCGCCGATGCCATCCGCGAAAACGTGTTCACCGCGTGCAAGATCGCCGGCGACGGCGGACGCGCACCCGAACTCGTCGACGATCTCGCTGCAACGACGCGGGCGATCGCCCGTGGCCGCCTTGCCGTCTGCGGATCATTTCGCGACGTATGCAACGTCGAAGGCGTCGACGTCGTCATCGATGCCACCGGCAACCCGAACGTCGGTGCCGAAGTCGCTCTGACAGCGATCGGCGCGGGCAAGCACATGGTGATGATGAACGTCGAGGCCGACGTCACAATCGGACCGTACCTCAGTGCGCAGGCAGAGGCAGCCGGTGTGGTCTATACCCTCGGCGCAGGCGATGAGCCGAGCTCCACCATGGAACTGGTCAATTTCCTGCACGGACTCGGCTATCCCATCGTGGCCGCCGGCAAGGGCAAGAACAACGCCTTCAGGATTGATGCCACACCCGACGGCTACATTGAGGAAGCGAGCCGCCGCAACATGAATCCGCGCATGCTGGTCGAGTTCGTCGACGGCTCCAAGACAATGGTCGAAATGGTCGCCTTGGCGAACGCCACCGGGCTCACACCCGATGTCCCCGGCATGCACGGCCCCGACGCGCCGCTCGATTCGCTGCACGAGTCATTTTGCCCGCGCGAGGAAGGCGGACTGCTGTCGCGCAAAGGCGTGGTCGACTTTACGGTAGCGAAGGGTGTCGCGCCGGGCGTTTTTGCCGTAGCCGAAATGCGCCACCCGCGGTTGCGCGAGCGCATGAACGATCTGCAGCTCGGTGAAGGACCCTACTACACCTTCTACCGTCCGTATCACTTGACCAGCCTCGAAGTGCCGTTGTCTGCGGCCGCCGCGGTGCTGTTCGGGCAAAGCCATATGCGTCCGTTGCCGGTGCCCGTCGCCGAAGTCGGCGCACGGGCAAAGCGCGATCTCGCGCCCGGGGAAACGCTCGACGCCATCGGCGAGTATTGCTATCGGGGTTTTGCGGTGTCCCGCGACGACGCACTTGCGCTGGGTGCATTGCCGCTGGGTCTCGCGCAGGGCGCACGTGTGACGCGCAAAATCGCCCGGGGCGACTACCTGACCTATGCCAATTGCGCGCCGGATGAGTCGCTGCGGATCGTGCAGGTGCGCAGGCAGCAGGATGCATTAGTGCGCCTCGCGGAGGCCGCCTGAGATGCAGATACCCGCCGCTGATTCCGCGACCGCTGCGGCTGTTCGCGAAAAGCCGGCGCTGCAACGCGGTGAGCTCAGCGCGCTCGACGACGCCACGCTCCGCGCGGCGCTCCGCCGAATGCACCTGATCCGCAAGTTCGAGGAAGTCGCCGAGCAGAGCTACATGCGCGGCCTGGTGCACGGCACCATGCATCTGTCGATCGGACAGGAAGCGAGCGCCGTGGGATCGACGCTGCATCTGCGTCCCGACGACTACATTCTGTCCACGCACCGCGGCCACGGCCACTGCATTGCGAAAGGAGCCGATCCCGCGCGTATGCTGGCCGAATTCTTCGGCAAGGAAACCGGCTATTGCCGCGGACGCGGCGGTTCCATGCACATAGCGGACCTCACGACCGGCAATCTCGGCGCGAACGGCATCGTCGCGGGCGGCCTGCCGATCGCGGTGGGCGTCGGCATGAGCATCAAGGCGCAGAAGCAGTCCCGCGTGTGCATGGTGTTCTTCGGCGACGGCGCGGCGAATGAAGGCGCCTTTCACGAGTCGCTCAACATGGCCGCGATCTGGAAGCTGCCGGTCGTGTTCCTGTGCGAGAACAACAAGTACGGCATGTCGATGGATATCGCCAACGCGATGGCGGTGGCAAACGTCGCCGACCGTGCAAGCGCGTACGGCACGCGCGGCATTACGGTTGACGGCAACGACTTGCCCGCTGTGGCCGCGGCGGCAAAGATCGCGATCGACCAGGCCCGTCAAGGCGATGGACCGACGCTGCTGGAATGCAAGACCTACCGGTTGCGCGGTCATTCCAAGAGCGATCGCAATCTCTACCGGACCAAGGACGAGATCGAGGCATGGCGCCAGCGCGATCCCATTCGGCGGCTGCAAGACGAACTGGTCGCGCAGCAACGCATCGAGGCACGCGAACTGGCGGCGATCGAACAGGGCGCGCAGCACGAAATCGAAGAGGCGCTGGAGTTCGCCAAGTCGAGCGCGGACCCCGATCCTGCGCAACTCACGCGGGACGTTTATGCCGGCTGAGGTGATCACGCAGGAGGCCGGCGTGCGGCAGTTGTCGTACGCGGAAGCGATTCGTGAAGGATTGGGACAGGCGATGGAAGCCGACCCACGCGTTTTCCTGTTCGGTGAGGATGTCGGCGTATACGGTGGAGCGTTCGGTGTTTCCGGCGATCTTTTGCGTCGCTTCGGCCCCGAGCGGGTGATCGATACGCCGATCAGCGAGCTAGGCCTGGCCGGAGCTGCAGTGGGCGCGGCGTTGACCGGGATGCGCCCGGTGCTCGAGATCCAGTTCTCGGACTTCGTGACGCTGGCGATGGAACAGATCGTCAACCAGGCGGCGAAAATCCGCTTCATGTTCGGCGGCAAGGCAAGCGTGCCGATGGTGGTGCGACTGCCGGGTGGGTCGGGCACCGGCGCCGCCGCACAGCACAGCCAGAGCCTTGAAGCGTGGTTTGCGCACGTGCCCGGTCTCAAAGTATTGCAACCGTCGACGCCGCACGATGCCAAGGGCCTGCTCCTCGCGGCCATCGACGATCCCAACCCCGTTCTGATCTTCGAGCACAAGCTGCTGTACAAGACCAAGGGGCCCGTACCGGCCGAGGCATACCGCGAACCGATCGGCAAGGCGGTCGTGCGTCGATCCGGTCGCGACATCACCATCGTCGGTGCGTCGATCATGACCTTGCGCGCCGCCGCCGCCGCGGAAAAACTTGCGGGCGAAGGCATCGGTACGGAAATCATCGACCTGCGCTCGCTGCGTCCAATCGACTTTGCCACCATCGCGCAGAGCGTGCGCAAGACGGGTCGGCTGCTGATCGTCTATGAAGGCGTCAAAACGATGGGCATCGGCGCCGAGATTGCGGCCATGATCGCGGAAAGCGACGTTTTCGGCGCGCTTGTCGCACCCATCGCGCGGCTCGGTGGCGCGGATTCACCGATCCCGTATAACCCGTCGCTGGAGAAGGCTAGCGTGCCGCAGGAGGACGACATCCTGGCCGCCGCGCGGCGGTTGATGCACAAAAGAAAGCGCTGATGGCCGCAATCGAAGTGATTCTTCCGAAGGTCGACATGGACATGCAAACAGGTGTCATCGCGGCATGGAAAGTTGCGGAAGGCGACCACGTCAGCACAGGCGACATCCTGTTCGAAATGGAGACCGGCAAGGCGACCATGGAAGTTGAAGCGCCGGGCACCGGCGTGATTCGCGATCTAGCGAAGATCACGGGCGAGGAGGTACAAGTTGGCACCACCGTCGCGTGGATCGATCCGTGAGCTCGTCGTTCCAGCCCGTTCTCCAGAACATTCGCCCGCAAATTTAATCCGCGAAGGGCGGCTTCTATCCGACGCGATATAAGATCGACCGCTCCGCACGCCCCACGTGACGCGGCGGCACATCATCGAGGAGCAGGCATGAACGTCGTTTCGCGTCGCACTTTCATCGTGGCCGCCGTGGCCGCATTCGTCTTCACCGCCGTTCCGGCCACCGCGCAAGTCCCGTCGGGCAAGCTCGTGTTGTATACGTCGCAGCCCGAGCGCGATGCCTCGCAGACGGTGGCCGCCTTCAAGAAGACTTACCCCGGCGTCGACGTCGACGTGTTCCGTTCCGGCACGACCGAAGTGATGGGCAAGCTCGCGGCCGAATTCTCAGCCGGTCAGCCCAAGGCCGACGTGCTGCTGCTCGCCGATGCAGCGACCATGGAAGCGCTGAAAAAAGACGGCCGTCTCCTGCCGTACCCACAGGCCAGGCTTGATGGATTCGACTCGGGCGCCTACGACGCGGACCGCACCTATTTCGGGTCCAAGCTGATCACAACGGGCATCGCGGTCAACACTGCCGCGAAGAACCGTCCCGCATCCTGGGCAGATCTCGCCAAGCCGGAATACAAGGGCCAGATTGCAATGCCGAGCCCGCTGTATTCGGGCGCTGCGGCGATCATGCTCGGTACCATGACCGCGCGGCCGGATCTGGGCTGGAGTTATTTCGAAAAGCTGAAGGCCGCGGACGCCGTCGCAGTGCGTGGCAACGGCGCCGTCGTCACCGCTGTGGCAAACGGTGAAAAACCGTATGGCGTGCTGGTCGACTTCATGGCGTTCAACGCCAAGCTGAAGGGTTCCCCGATCGACTTCATCTTTCCCGCTGAAGGCAATCCGGCCGTGACCGAGCCGGTGGCGATCCTCAAAACTACGGCGAACCAGCCCGCAGCAAAAGCGTTTATCGATTTCATCCTGTCCGACGAAGGCCAGAAGCTCGCCGTATCGATGGGCTACATTCCCGCGAAGGCAACTGTCGGCATGCCATCCTGGTACCCGGCGGGCGCGAAGATCAAGCTGATGCCCACCGACATCTCCAAGGTCGTGGAGACGAACAGCGCCAATCTCAAGCGCTTCGCCGACCTGTTCGGCAACTGACGCCCGGCCAGCAGACGCGGGTGAGCGATCCGATCCAAATGATCGACGCAGGAGGACTGCGCGAGCGCGTCGAAGATTCCGCGCTCCTCTGGTCGCTGGTCCTCGTCGTGGCGGTGCTGTCCGTACTACCGCTCGCGCGACTCCTGCTCGAAGGTATCGCTCCAGCCGGCCACCTCTCGGCGGATGCGCTGCTGCGCGTGTTGGGCACCTCGTCGACCTGGACGGCAACGCAGCATAGTCTGGTCACGGCGTTCGGTGGGACGCTGCTCGCGGTAGTGGTCGGAACGCTGGTCGCGCTTACCGTTTCACTCACCGATATTCGCGGCGCCAACGCCTTCGTGTTCTGCTTCGTCGCACCGTTGCTGCTCGCGGCGCAGGTTGTCGCACTCGCGTGGTTGCAGGTTTTCGGCCCGTCGAGCACGCTGCTGAAGCTCATTGGCATTGCGCCCCCGATGGGTAGCCGCAATCCGCTCTACTCGGCGGGCGGAATAATTCTCGTGCTTGGCGTGCAATACGCGCCGCTGGTGTTTCTCACCCTGCGCGCCGGACTGCGTAGCTTGCCGCAGGAGTTGCTCGAGGCCGGCCTCGCGGGCGGCGCGGGGCCGATGAAAGTGGTGCGCACCATCGTGATGCCGTTGATGACACCGCCGCTGCTCGCCAGCGTTGCGTTGTGCTTCGTTTCCTGCCTGGGAAACTTCGGCATTCCCGCACTGCTGGGCATCCCGGGCAACTATCTGGTGTTGCCGACGCTCATCTACCAGCGTCTCGCGGGGCTCGGACCGGGAGTGTTGTCGGAGGTTGCTGTGCTGTCGGTCCTGATCGGAGCCATCGCCGTGATCGGCATCGTTTCGCAGGACCTGTTGCTGCGCGGTCGCGACTTTCGCACCGTGTCGGCGTCGGCTGTGGCCCGGCCCTTCGAATTGCAGCGCTGGCGGTTGCCGGTGGAGGTGGCACTGTGGACGCTGACTGCACTGCTGCTCGTGCTGCCGTTGACCGCGCTGGTGCTCACCTCGCTCGTGCCCGCTGTGGGGGTGCCGCTCAACTTCGAGTCGGCGACGGCCGACAACTACCACTTCGTATTGTTGGAGCACGCGGGGACGAGGCGGGCGTTGCGCAACAGCTTCGGTCTGTCGGCCACCGCAGCGATCGCAATCGTGGTGATCGCCGTGCCGCTCGCCTATTTCCTGGTGTGGCGCCGCAATCGCCTTTTGCGACTGGTGAATCTCGTCACGGAAGTGCCGTACGCGCTGCCCGGCGTGGTGCTTGCGATCGCAGCGATCCTGGTGTTTTTGAAGCCGCTCCCGCTGCTTGGCGTGTCGCTGTACAACACGATCTGGATCATCCTGTTCTGCTATCTCGCACGGTTCCTGGTGCTCGGCCTTCGGCCCATCATCAGCGGCTATCATCAGCTCGACCGCACGCTCGAGGAAGCGTCGCAGATCGCCGGCGCGCGGCTGTTGCGGCGCCTTGTCACGATCATCATGCCGCTGGTTGCGCCCGCGGCCGCCGCGGGTGCGCTGCTCATCTTTCTGACCGCGTTCAACGAGCTCACGGTGTCGGCGCTGCTCTGGTCGTCGGGTACCGAAACACTCGGCGTCGTATTCTTCTCCTTCCAGCAAGGCGGCGATTCGACCTACGCGGCAGCGCTGGGCGTGCTGACCGTTATGGTGAGCTTCGGCCTGATGCTCGCGACCCTGACGCTGGCGAACAGGCTTCCCCGCGGCGTGCTGCCATGGCGCGACTGACGGTCGAGGGACTTACCAAGTCGTTCGGCTCCTTCCGTGCGCTGGACGATGTGTCATTGCAGGTCAATGACGGTGAATTCGTCGCGATCCTCGGACCATCGGGATGTGGCAAGACGACGTTGCTGCGGCAGATCGCGGGCTTCGACAAGTCGGAGGCCGGACGTATCCTCATCGGCAACAGCGTCGTGTCGAGCGCCGCGACGCACGTGCCGCCTGAGCGACGCCGCATCGGCATAGTGTTTCAGTCCTACGCGCTCTGGCCGCACATGAGCGTCGCCGAAAACGTCGCGTACGGTCTGACCGTCGCGGGGGTGAAGGAGCCAGAGCGATCGCGTCGCGTCGACGCGGCATTGAGCCTGGTCGATCTCGACGGCTTCGGGCAGCGCACTCCCGCGATGCTGTCCGGCGGACAACGCCAGCGCGTCGCACTGGCGCGCTGCCTTGTCACCGAGCCGGGGTTGGTGCTGCTCGACGAGCCGCTCGCGAATCTCGACGTGCATCTGCGCGCTTCGATGGAAGATGAATTCGTCCGCTTTCACGAGCGCACCGGCACCACGATGATCTACATCACCCACGATCAGGCTGAAGCGATGGCGCTCGCCGATCGCATCGGTGTCATGGATAGCGGGCGATTGCTGCAGCTGGCGAAGCCGTCGCAGCTCTATCGCGAGCCTGCGAATGCGAGAGTTGCCGGATTCGTCGGCGATGGCATGGTGCTGCCGGTGGCTATTCGATCGGTTGACGGCGACGGCACCTGCGCGGCGGATCTTTACGGACATGTCGTGCGGGTGCGTTGCGAGCCGACGCAGAAGGCGGTTAGCGCCGCACAGGTCTGTTTGCGGGCGCGTGATTTGACGATCGTTGCGCCTGACGCGGCCGGTGTGGCGGCGCGAGTCGACCGCGCTGTCTATCAGGGCGGTTTTTTTCGACTCGAAGCGCATGTCGAGGCGGCACCCGATAAATTGCTGCATCTGACAGTTCCCGAGCCGTTCATGCTGGCGCCCGGGGCCGCGGTCAAGCTCGACGTTGCGGACGGCTGGATTATTTCCGGAACGGGCGGGAATTGAAGATGCGATTGAGGCTGCACGGCGGCTTCGCCGAAAAAGGACGGACTTGTGTGGGTGTCGAGGTCGGTGGCTACCGCCTGTTGCTCGATGCCGGCGTCAAGACCAGCTCGCCGGGACGCGACTACTATCCTGCCATTCCCGCGGCCGCGCTCCGGGCCACCGACGCGATCGTCATCACCCATGCGCACGAGGACCACGTCGGCGCGCTCGGCTGGTGTGTTGCCGGCGGCTTTCGCGGCCGCATCTTCATCTCGCCCGAAAGTCAGCGCGAGGTCGCGCAATGTTTGACGGACTATGGCGAGCCCGCCCATGTCGAGCTCGTCCGGCGCTACCCCATCGAGCGCTTGCCGCTCGGCGAGCAAGCGCTGCGACTCGGCCCCCTGCAGATCTCGACCGGCCGTTCCGGTCACATTGTCGGCGGGCTGTGGTGCATGATCGACGACGGCAGCGTACGGTTCCATTACTGCGGCGACACGGCGCCGGCGAGCCGGATCTTCGCGATCGATCCGTTGCCGGCGAGCGACGCGATTGCGATCGACGCCTCCTATGGCGACGACGATGTCCCTGCCACCGAGCGCGTGGCGCAGATTACGCGTTGGATTGCCAGGAAGCCACTTGGCTGCGTTTTGCCAACACCGCTCTACGGCCGCTCTGCGGAACTGCTCGCAATCGTTCCCGGCCAAGTGGCGCTCGCCCCGGGCATGAGGAAGGCATTGCGCGCCCAGATCGACGATAGCGGCTGGCTCAGGGAGACCGGGGCCGCCGTGCTCGCGGCGCGTCTTGACGCGGCCACCGACTGGCGGGAAGGCACGCCGCTGCCGCCTGCAGCGCTGATCTGTCATGACGGGATGGGCATGTCCGGCCCCGCACGGGCCATCCTGGCGTCCGCGCGCGTGGCGGCGCACCCAACGCTGTTTACCGGTCATCTGCCGATGGGAAGCCCCGGTGAGCACATGGTGGCCGAAGGACGTGCGGACTGGCTGCGTCTACCAACGCACCCGACGCTCATCGAAAACCGGGCGCTAATCGCAAGCAGTGGCGCGCGGATGGTGCTCGGCCACTCATGCGAGCCGCCTATCTTGGCGCGCCTGCACCAGCATCTCCCGACGTTGCGAGTCGATCTCGCAACCGGTGACTCGGTCGACCTCTGATTCACGGGCCTTCATGCGCATCCTAGTCTGCAATGACGACGGTATCGGCGCACCAGGCATCGGCGTGCTTGCCGACGCCGCCGTCGTCATTGGAACCGACGTCTGGATCGTCGCGCCCGAGCGCAAATGGACCGCCGCCAGTCATCAGCTTTCCTTCGACCACGACCTGATTCTCACCCGCATTCGCGAACGCACGTTTGCCTGTTCGGGTGCCCCCGCCGATTGCGTGGTGGCGGCCATGACGATCCTGTTCGCCCACGGACCGAAACCCGACCTCGTGCTCGCCGGCGTCAACGACAAACGCAATGTCGCCGAAGACCTCGCCTATTCGGGCACGATGGCCATCGCTCGCGAAGCGACGTTTTGGGGCGTGCCGGCAATCGCCGTCTCCCAAGTCGGCGGGCTCACCGACGTGCACGTCCTGCCCGCGACATTGCGCCGCTTGTTGCACGCGCTATGGAACAGTCGCTTGGAATGGGTCGCGGACGGTCATTGGCTCAGCCTAAATTTGCCGGCGGTCGTACCCGCACCGGTGAGGCAGGCACGCGTGGGCCGCGACAAGCTCGCCAACAGCTGCGACGTGGTCACGTCGACACCCGAACGAATCACCTACCGCATCCGTCGAGGACGCCCGGGAACGCTAACG
This sequence comes from Betaproteobacteria bacterium, assembly GCA_005881895.1. Taxonomy (GTDB): domain Bacteria; phylum Pseudomonadota; class Gammaproteobacteria; order Burkholderiales; family Casimicrobiaceae; genus VBCG01. The sequence goes on along the minus strand of VBCG01000061.1, from coordinate 13,918 downwards.
CCGGGCGATGAAAACAGCAGCCTCGACGCCGGCAACATCACTATCGTCCGCCATTGCTGGTTCGCCGATGCACCCATGCCCGAAACGGTTATCGCAGCGTGCGGTCATGCGATCGCACGACCCGAATCGACGTAGCGCACGGCGTTTCGCACTGACCGGTATAATGCCGGCCGCGAACGCCATTGACGGCGATGCGATACCGGCCCTGGTGCGCGTCCCGAGAATTCGCATAAGGTAAACTCTTCGCGACATTGGAGTCGAATCTCCCGAAGAGGAGCCGACACGCAGGGGGCACTCAAATGCCATCTATTGGCAATGCCTAGCGGAAACAATGACATCACTCAATCAAGCTCCGATTATCCGCCGCCGCTCGCGTACGGTCCTGGTCGGCGGTGTCCGAATCGGCGGCGGTGCGCCTATCGTTGTGCAGTCGATGACGAACACCGATACCGCGAACGTCGATGCCACAGTCGCGCAGGTGAAAGCGCTCGCCGACGCGGGATCGGAACTGGTGCGTATCTCGGTCGACACCGCCGAAGCAGCCGCGGCGGTGCCGGTGATTCGCATGCGTCTCGATGCGCTTGGCTGCACGGTGCCCCTGATCGGCGATTTCCATTTCAACGGCCACGTGCTGCTGGCCAATTTTCCCGAATGCGCGCGGGCTCTCGCTAAGTATCGTATCAATCCCGGCAATGTCGGCAGAGGCACCAAGCACGACCCGCAATTCGGGATAATGATTGAGAAAGCGATCGATTACGGCAAGCCCATTCGCATCGGCGTCAATTGGGGCAGCTTGGACCAGGACCTGCTGACCGCGATGATGGACGAAAATGCCCGATCGGCCGTGCCACATGACGCGACGCAAGTGATGCGCGAGGCACTGATCACGTCGGCCATCCGCAGTGCGCAGTTTGCCGAGGCGTACGGGCTACCTGGCGACCGCATCGTTCTCGCGTGCAAAGTGTCGAACGTTCAGGACCTTATAGCCGTTTATACCGGGCTCGCGCAGCGGTGCGACTATCCTCTGCACCTCGGCCTGACGGAAGCCGGCTTGGGCTCTAAAGGGATCGTCGCGTCAACGGCCGCGCTCGCTGTCCTGCTGCAGCAGGGCATTGGCGACACCATCCGCATCTCGCTGACGCCCGAGCCCGATGGCGATCGGACACGCGAGGTGATCGTCGCACAGGAGATACTGCAGACGATGGGTCTGCGCTCGTTTGCGCCGCTGGTCAGCGCGTGCCCAGGCTGCGGCCGCACGTCGAGCGATTTTTTCCAGGAACTGGCCCACAAAATTCAGACGTATGTACGGGCTCAAGTGCCGGTGTGGCGCGAGCACTATCCGGGCGTCGAGAGCATGACAATCGCGGTGATGGGCTGCGTGGTCAACGGGCCCGGTGAGTCGAAGATGGCGAACATTGGCATCAGTCTGCCGGGAACCTCCGAAGTGCCCGTCGCGCCCGTCTACGTCGATGGGCAGAAGACGGTGACGCTTCGAGGCGCGACAATCGCAGAGGATTTCGAACGGATCATCAACGACTACGTGCGTTCGACCTACGGCGGCGAACGCGCGACGCCGCAGCTGCGCAGCGAGAAAAGAGTGATCGAGATTCGCAAGGGCTGAGGGACAAGAGCGCCCGCGCGCCCCAGAGTCCTCTATCGAGACGACCCTTCTGCCGTAAGGATGGCTTCCGCGAGCAGCAGATCCTCCGGGTAGGTGATCTTGATGTTCGTCTCGCTGCCCTGAACCAACCGGGGCTTTGCACCGAGTCCTTCGACTGCCTGCGCTTCATCCGTAAAAAGCTCGGCACCAGGGCGGGAGAGCGCTTCATGCAATAAACCGTACCGGAACATCTGCGGGGTTTGCGCCTTCCACAATCCAGCGCGAGGCTCGGTGCGCATGACCCGCGGCGCAGTATTGGCAGTCGTCGCATCAACACGTTTCAACGTGCCGTCCACCGGTATCGCGAGAATGCCCCCAACACTATCACCGGCGAGTTCGCTCTGCAGGCGCAACAACGATGTCCGATCGATGCACGGCCTCACCGCATCGTGAACGACGATCCAGTCATCGGCGGCGACGCCTGACATCGCGTCCAGCGCGTTACGGATTGAAGCGCCGCGGGTCGCGCCCCCGCAGCGCAGGACGCTTACGCCCGGCTGCTCGCCCAGCGTGGCATTGAACGAATGATCGTTAGGGGCGATCACCACGTAGGTCATCGCCAGTACAAAGCCGGACGCAAGGCGTTCCATTGAATGCTGCAGTACCGGTTTGCCATGCAACTTCGCGTATTGCTTTGGCAGTCCCGCACCGAAGCGAAAGCCATTTCCCGCCGCGGCGATCAATGCAAAAAATCTCATGACAGACGCCGACCTCGGTGCTGCGCAGGAACCCGCGTGGAGAGCATTTTATGATACAGGAATCCCGCTGCAGGCCCGGCGACGCGCGCGTGGACCGGTAAGGACGGGAAATCTGGCGCATGCGTGTGGTCTCGTGTGATGCCTTCCTAGAGCAGAAATAGTCGGTGTTGACAGAGTGACCCGGAGGCGATTACGTTCGCTTGGGAAAGACACCCATGAGCTGCTGCGACGAAACCACCGCCCGCGTCCCCAACACCGATTTGTCGCGCCGCTCGGTGCTCAAGGGCGCCGTACTGATCGCGACCGTCATCCCGGCCGTGCGGCCGACGCAGTCCACAGCGCAGAGCAAGCAGATCAAGCTCGCTTATTGCAGCCAGCTCCTCTGCGGCGTGCCCTATGAGGTCGCGCGTGCGGGTGGGTACTTCAAGAAGCACGGGCTCGACGTGGAATTGGTTTATACGCGCGGGGGCAGTGCTGCGATGCAGGCGCTGGTCGGCGGCGCCGTAGATTACGCCGCGACGTCGCTCGACGTTGCGATCACCGCGTATGCCAATGTGGGCGCCGACATCCGGCGCTTCGCCGTCACCGGTCGCCTGCCGTTGTTTGCCATGGTCACCGCGCCGAAGACGGCGAGCCAAATCCGCACGCTCAAGGATCTCGAAGGCAAGACCATCGCTGTGTCCGCACTCGGCAACGCCGACCACGCGCTGGCGCTTTTCCTCCTGAAGAATGCCGGCGCCGATGTGGCCAAGGTTCAGTTCGCCACGTTGGGCGTCAATCTGTTGGAGGCATTGCGGCAGGGGCAGATCGATGCCGGTCTTGTCCAGGAGCCGGCGCTGACTGTACTGTCGCGATCCGGCGCGCGCGTGCTGGTGAACGCGATGGATAGCGCCGACGCGCAGAAATATCTGGGCGGGACCTATGAATTCATGGGTGTCGCGGTGCGTGCCAAGGAGCTGGCGCAGCGCAAGCCGGAGATGGTTCAGCTTTCGCAAGCGCTTGGCGACGCGCTCAAGGCGCTGCACACGATGAGCGGCGACGAGCTCGTCGGCGCACTGCCGAGGGAGATGACGACCGGGCTCGATCTCAAGGAGTTCGGGGCAATTCTTGGGCGATATCGCGATTCGCTCTACCCGGATGTCGCGAATATCGATCTCGACGCCGCCAAACGTGTCGCGCATAGCCTCATCGTCGGCGGCCTTCTCAAGCCCGACGCGAATATTTCCGGGCTGCACGATACGACCATCGTGGGAAGCTAGAAGCTGCGCGTCTCCGACCTCACGATCTCCTACGGCGACGAGCCGGTCCTCGAAGGAGCGAGCATCGCGGTCGGCGAAGGCCAGTTCGTGAGCTTGGTCGGTCCTTCGGGCTCAGGCAAGTCTAGCCTGCTGCGCGCGGTGATTGGCCTCCAGAAACCGCTCGCGGGAACGGTCGAGACCGGGCTTGCGCCATCCGAGATCGGCATGCTGTTTCAGGACGACGCCTTGCTGCCGTGGAAGACCGCGCGCGAGAATGTCGCGCTTGGTCTCATCTTCAACGGCGTCGAACCGCCCCGGGCGCAAGAGCAGGCTGACGTCTGGCTCCAACGGCTGGGTCTTGCCGGCTTCGGGCATCGCTTCCCGCGTCATCTGAGCGGCGGCCAGCGCAAGCGCGTCGCGCTCGCGCAGGTGCTGGCGATGACGCCGAAGCTGCTCCTGATGGACGAGCCGTTCGCCTCGCTCGACGCCATCGTGCGCGCGCGCATCATTCAGGAAGTCGCGACACTCGTCGAGCGCGAGCGGATCAGCGTGCTGCTGGTCACCCATGACCTAGAGGAGGCGATCAGTTTGTCGGACTGCGTCTACCTGCTCTCGCAGGGCCCGCGAGCACACATCACGCATGATTATCGGGTGCCGATTCCGCGGCCGCGTGATCCCGTGCGCGCGCGTATGCATCCTGCGTTCGCTCCGCTCTATGAGAAGCTGTGGAACGATCTGTCGCGCGAAGTCGACCGCGACCAGCGGGCGGAGTCAACAGTGTGATGGCGCTCAACCCGCGCCATGCTTGGCTACGCCAGCTTGCGGCGCTTACCATCGTGCTCATGGTCTGGGAGGCGGCGGGTCGCGGCCACCTTCTCAATCCGCTGTTTGCGCCGAGCCCGAGCCAGATCGGAGCGGCGCTGGTGGATTTGTTCGGCAGCGGGCGTATCTGGCCGCATCTCAATGCGACATTCACGGAGGCATTGGCCGGGCTCCTCATTGGCATAGTCGTTGGCATCGTCCTCGGCGTGCTCGCCGCACTCGTTCCGTTGATTGCTGAACTGATCGAGCCGGTGATGACGCTCCTCAATGCCATCCCGCGCGTGATCCTCGCGCCGGTATTTGTCATCTGGATGGGCATCGGGATCGCATCGAAGGTGGCGCTCGCCTTCATTCTCGTGGCGGTCCTGATGTTTTTCACCGTGTACAGCGGAATCCGGCAAGTGGATCGGAAGCTGGTCGAGCGCATCGTCACTCTGGGCGGCGGCCGTTGGGAGCTCGTGCGCCACGTCTATCTGCCCGCGGTCGCCTCCTCGGTGCTGGGCAGCCTGAAAGTCGCAGTGGGCTTTGCCTTCACCGGCGCGTGCGTCGGCGAGTTTGTGGCCGCGAGTCGCGGGCTCGGCTATCTCTTATCGTTCGCGCAGAGCACCTACAACACAGCTCTGATGTTCGCGCTGATCCTGTTGATTTTGGTGGTCGTGCTGGTGATTTTCGGGATCGCAGGACGGCTGGAGAAACATCTGCTACGCTGGAATTGAGTGCGCGGCGATCACGCAGCAGAAATCCTCCCCTTCCCAGCGGCCCGCGTCGCGCCAGTAGAAGGTGAATCGGACCATCGTCCCTTCGGGAAACTGCGTCGTGGGGAGGTCCGCGTAGTGCACCCCAACATGCGTATCGATAGTTGCCGTGTCGGCGGTCGTGCACCAACCATCTGCACTCCAATGGATGAGCGCCGCAGCCAATACTTCGATCCGCATCGTTTTGCCTTTCGCAATCCGGCTGCATTTGTGATTGAAGCGCCAGATCGCCAGCGAAGAACCGATGCGATCGATCTGATATCGCTGCACCGTTTGTGGTGGAAGATCGAAGACGTTGTCATCCCGCAATGAACGTCGGAGCTTGATGTACTCAGCGTGCGCCCACACGAGCGGCATCGCCGAGCCCGCGGGCCGGCCATTGAAAAGCTCCCTGAGCGGAAGATCGATACCGTCCCAGACCTGCTCCGGAATCAGCCGGCCCGAGCTCGATTGCGCGGCCATCGTCAGTGCGAGTCGCCCGGCGACATCGCGCCTGCCCGCGGCGAGCTCGTAGTGCGCGCGTTCGCCGACCAGCAACGGCCAGCCGCGGCCGACGCCGGCACCATCGAAAGGTGCACCGTCCTCATGCTCGCCATAGCGGTCCCCGTTATAGCGATGCCACACAGGGCCCGTTGTCGTTTCGCTTTTGAGCAGCCGATCGATCACCGTGACGGTCGCGACAACACGCGGATCATCGGCTGCGCGCAGTCCGAAGCGAACCAACGCCAGTGCGTCTGGGCTCACGACCTGTGCGCGCCAGCCCAACTTCTCGCCCGGCGGGCGATTTTTGATCGGCACGAAGCCACTCGCCGGCGACGCGGCATCGGGCACATCGGCGGCCGCGAGTCGCACGTAATATCCGTCGACGCCGCAGTCGCGCGCCAAGTCCGTGCCGGTGACATAGGTCCAACGCTCGATGTTGGCGTTCCACGCGTCGGCGGTTTCGCGCAGGTAAGCGGCAATTGAATCTTCGTGCGCCGCTGCCGCGAAGTCTGCCGCAGCGAGCAAGCTCGCAACTGCAACCGCGAGCGTGAACGGCGAATAGCCGCCATCCTCTTCCCAACGGTCCTGCTGCGTCACAGGTCCGTTGCGCGCGAGATAACCCGCCGCGCGCCGGACCATCGGCCAGGCATCGAGATCGGCGAGATCCCCCGAGCGCAACAGCGCGTCGGCGAGGAGGATCGGAAAGGCCGCCTCATCGAGCTGGATTCCATTCCAATAAGGACTGCCGTCGGTCCACATGTTCTGCGGCCAATGTCCATCGGCTTCCTGCGTCGTCATCAGATAGACCAGCGCCTGACGCGCGCCATCGGCGCCGCCCGCTGCGAGCAGCCCGCCAGCGCTTTCAACGAGGTCGCGCGGCCAAACGAGGTGATAGCCGCCCAGATCGTCGTCGCTCTTGTTGAATCCCCACGGGATCGAAAGGCTCGCAATCATCGCGCCGTTGAAGCTCTTGGCTTCGTGCGTCTTCAACACCGCCGTCGAAACGCGATAGAGATCAAATCCGGTATCGTCGACTTCGCCGAGATCGAGACACGTTCGCTGGAACTCTTCCCATTGCTGCGCGTAGTCGGCGACGTGCGTGGAGAACTCCTCGAGCAGCGCACCGCGCGCATCGTGACCTGCCTCCGAGTCGTTGCGGCCGAATCCCAACGCGAGCACCAGGTTGCCTCCATCGGCGGCGAAGTCCAGCTCGGCGGTGAGCGCGACGTTGCCATTCGGCGCGTCCGTGTAGAGCCACGTGAGCTGCTTGTGCGCGCAAAGATCCTGCCAGCCGTCGCTCGCACCGACATAGCCGCAGCTCATCGCACGAAATGGCACCGAGCAGGCCAGCGCGAGAGCGGTACTCTCCCGCTGCGCGAAGAGCATCGGCATGCCTTTCCATGCGCCGATCCAAGCGCTGTTGCCGCAGCCCCCGTTGTTGATGTGCGGCGCCAGCAAAGCAAAGACGGAATAGTCCGAGATCTCGCCTTGCAGAGCCTGGAATTGAATCGCCTGCAGAAGAACATTGCGTTTCGAGTCGGTGACGATGGTCTTGGCGATGCGATAACGACCTTCAACACACTCGTTGATGACGCGATAACCCGGCACACCCTGCGCTAGTGGGGCGAGCCGCGAGCGCGTGGCGCGTTTCTCCTCCGAGAAGAAGTCTTTGCGATCGGTGACGATGAGGCCGAAATCGCGCGTGTTCGCCTGATCGAGACGCGGAAAATAGACTTCGTTTACGATGCCGTGCGAGAGCGTGAACCAAACGCGACTCTGCATGCTCACGGCCGTCCCGACGCCGCTCTTGGCGCTCGACGTCCAGCGCGGTGCGATGCCCGGTGCTCCGGGTGCTCGCCCAATCATTGCGCAAGCGCTGCAGCTTGCGGATTAATCCAGCCGCCGTCGCCCGCGATGATGCGGTCGACTTCGCGCGGCCCCCAGGTGTTGATCGGATATTCGTAGATGGGTGTTACGTGGCCCAGCACCGGATCAACGATTTGCCACTGCGCCTCGATAGAGTCCTGTCGCGCAAACAACGACGGATCGCCGTGCAGCGCGTCGCCGAGCAGGCGCTCATAGGGCTCCATCTCGTCACTGCGCTGATGGGTCGCCACCAATTCGACGTCTTCGCCGAGCATCCGCTCGCCTGCAAGCTTGACACGCAGACCAAGCGCGATGACCACCTCCGGACTCAGCCGCAGTCGCAGATGATTCGATGCCGACGGCACGTTCTCGCCGAAGGTCTCCCGCGGCGGACGTTTGAATTCAACGACGACTTCGTTGACCGTCACCGGCAAGCACTTGCCTGCGCGAATATAGAAAGGCACGTCTGCCCAGCGCCAGGAATCGATGAAGAGCCGGACGGCGGCGAAGGTTTCGACTTGCGAATCCGGCGCCACGCCCTCCTCGTTTTTATATCCGCAAAACTGTCCGCGCACGACATCTGCCGGCACGATCGGCCGCACGGCCTTCAGCAATCGCGTCTTCTCGTCGCGAATCGCGTCGACGCCGCCTCCGGTCGGCGGATCCATCGCGAGGCACGCGAGCACCTGCAACAGATGATTCTGGATCACATCGCGAATCGCGCCCGCTTCCTCGTAGAAGCGACCGCGCCCCTGCACGCCGAAGCTCTCGGCCAGCGTGATCTGCACACTGCGAATATGGCCGCGATTCCAGATCGGCTCGAACAGCAGATTGGAGAAGCGCGTGTACAGAATATTCTGCACCGGCTCCTTGCCCAGAAAATGATCGATCCGAAAGATGGCCGACTCGCCGAAGAAACGGTGGAGGATCGCGTCGAGCGCGCGCGCCGAGGCGGCATCGCGTCCGAACGGCTTTTCGACCACGACACGCGCGTGCTTGGCACAGCCGGACTTCGCCAGACCCTCGACAACGTCGGCGAACATACCGGGTGGGATCGCAAGATAGTGCAGCGGCCGGCGCGCTTCGCCCAGCGCCTCACGCAATCGGGCGTACGTGCCCCTGTCGCAATAGTCGCCTTCCACGTAACGAAGCAGCGACGCGAGTTTGGCGAACGCGGCTTCATTCACGCCGCCTCGCTGGTCCAAGCTTTCTCGTGCGCGCGACCTGAGACGCTCGAGGCTCCAGCCGGACCTGGCGACGCCGATGATCGGTATCTGCAGATCATGGCGCGTGACCAGCGCTTGCAACGCCGGAAAGATCTGCTTGCGTGCAAGGTCGCCCGTTGCGCCGAAGAACACTAACGCGTCGGCCTGCGCGGTTTCCATCATCGCACTTCCATATTCTTCTCGATGTGGCCGCCGATGTCGTCGCGCGCGAGCAAAGGGACCAATTCGCGGAGCAGCGGATCGACTGCGGCTGCCGGCGCCATCAGCCACATTGCCCGCGGCGCGACGAGCTTGGCGATTGAGTCGTCGAGTGCCGTGGCGCCCACCGCGCCCTCGCTCGCGAGTGCTTGCACGGCGCGTCGCGTCTGTCGGCACCCATGCGCCCGAGTCCGATGATTCCGATTTGCATATGGCTTCCCCGCGCGCTTTTGGTTGGCATCTCAAGATCAGCGCTTGCCATGAGGCTGTTCCTTCGCCGCAGAGCCGCTCATTCGCGCCAGACCATAGCTGGCGGCACCGATGAGCGCCGCGTCGTCAATCGTTATGACATGGACCGGCACGCGCGAGAGTAATTCTGCGAAGCGGCCTTTGCGGCGAAACGCCTCGTTGAAATGTTGATCCTCGAGCATCGGCACGATCCGCGGCGCAATGCCGCCGCCAACGAAAACTCCCCCTGTTGCGAGCACCTTGAGAGCGAGATTACCGGCCTCCGCGCCGAGGATGCTCACGAAGGTCTCTAGTGTCGCTACGCACAGCGCATCGGGCGTTCCATCGCGCATCGCTCCCTCGACGATCAGTGGCGTCCGATCCTCGGCGGCCGCCAGTTGCGCTGCGAGTTCAAGCGACTCTGGCGCGTGACCGCTGTCGCGAAAGAATTCGTAGAGATGTGGTATGCCGAGGCCGGAGCAGGCGATCTCATAGCTCACATGATCAAAGCGGCGCTGCAGATAGCGCAAGAGATCAGCTTGCATCGCTGTTGTTGGTGCGAAGTCGGCGTGGCCGCCTTCGGAAGGATAGCCGCGATAGGCCGCGCCGTCCCAAACCAGAAACGCTTCGCCCAGTCCCGTGCCGGGCGCGATGATCGCCATCGCGCCGCCATCGACCGGCGTACCCGCATTAAGGGCATGCAAGTCGTCCGGCTGCAGCAGCGGAATGGCATGCGCAGCGGCCGCGAGGTCGTTGATCACCCACGCCTCCTCGAGATTCAACTCATCGCGGAGCGCTTGTGCACTGATCTCCCAAGGCAAGTTCGTGAGACGCGCGCGGCCGTCGACGACGGGCCCCGCAACGTCGAAGCACGCGTGCGTGACGGGTGCATCGAGTTGCGACCTGAATTCGCGCACGATGGCCGCGAGGCTCTGATAATCGGTGCTGCGAAACCGCCGCCGCGCGAAAAATGTGCGTGGACCGGAGGCAGACGCAACAACGGCCACAGCCGTCTTGGTCCCTCCGACGTCGCCTACCACGAGCATGCGTGTGTTCACCGCCGCTTTTTTATGGGCTGCTCTTTCCATCTCCAGTTTCTGATTTCCGGCATGTCTTCGCCGTATTTTCCGATGTAGACCTTGTGCTCGCTCAGACGGCGCAGTCCGCCGCGCTCGAACCGAGGCTTGGCACTCGATCGATCACATCGCCGACCAGATGGAAGCGGTCCAGGTCGTTCAACACGACCATGTCAAAAGGCGTGGTGGTCGTTCCATTCTCCTTGTAACCGCGCACGTGCAATTGGTCGTGATTCGTCCGCCGATAAGTGAGTCGGTGAATCAGCCACGGGTAGCCGTGGAACGCGAAAATCACAGGCTTCTCTTTGGTGAAAAGCCTGTCGAAGTCCGCGTCGGAAAGGCCGTGCGGATGTTCGCCCGGCGGCTGTAACATCATCAGGTCCACGACATTGACGACACGGATCTTGAGAGCAGGGAAGTGCTCGCGCAGTATCTCCACCGCGGCCAACGTCTCCAGCGTCGGTATATCACCGCAGCACGCCATGACGACATCGGGCTCGTTTTGCTCATCGGTACTCGCCCATTCCCATATGCCCGCTCCTGCGGCGCAGTGCTTGACGGCCGCATCCATATCGAGCCACTGCAGCGCGGGCTGTTTGCCGGCAACGATGACATTGATGCAGTTACGGCTGCGCAGGCAATGATCGGTGACCCAGAGCAGCGTGTTCGCATCGGGAGGCAGATACACCCGGATGATCGCCGGCTTCTTGTTCACGACGAGGTCGAGAAACCCTGGATCCTGATGGCTGAATCCGTTATGGTCCTGCCGCCACACGTGCGACGAGAGGAGGTAATTGAGCGATGCAATCGGCTGTCTCCAGGATATGCGATTTGCCTGCTCGAGCCACTTGGCGTGCTGATTGAACATCGAATCGACAATGTGCACGAACGCTTCGTAGCATGAAAAAAAACCGTGGCGCCCGGTCAGCAGATAACCTTCGAGCCAGCCTTCACACTGGTGCTCGCTCAACATCTCCATGACGCGGCCGTCCCACGCGACGTGTTCGTCGGCCGGCGTAATCTCCGCAACCGATAAACGATTCGTCACCTCGAACACGGCATCCCAGCGATTTGACGCGGTTTCATCCGGGCTGAACACGCGGAAATTGCGCGCTTCCGCGTTGAGCCGCAAAACGTCTCGAATGAGCTTGCCCTGAACGCGCGTGGCTTCGCCCTCGACGGCGCCGGGCTGCCGGACTTCGACCGCGTAGTCGCGAAAATCCGGCATGCGCAGGTCCCGCAGCACCAGCCCGCCGTTCGCTCGCGGATTCGCGCCCATGCGGCGCTCGCCTCTCGGCGCGAGCTCGGCGAGCTCCGCGACAAGCCTGCCGCTCTCGTCGAATAGTTCCTCAGGGCGATAGCTATTCATCCACTGTTCGAGCATTTGCAAATGTCCGTGCTCCGTCGCGAAATCGGCGAGCGGCACCTGATGCGCGCGAAACGTCCCTTCGACCGGTTTGCCGTCAACGGTCTTCGGTCCCGTCCATCCCTTCGGCGTGCGCAGAATGATCATGGGCCACCGCGGACGCCTGCCAACACCCTTGGCGCGTGCATCGACTTGTATTTGCCGAATTTCGGCGACCACGGTGTCGAGCGTAGCGGCCATCGCGAGATGCATCGCACGAGGCTCGTCGCCTTCAACGAAATGCGCGGCATAGCCATAGCCAACGAACAGCGACTCGAGCTCTTGCCGCGGGATGCGAGCAAGCACGGTCGGACCGGCAATCTTGTAACCATTGAGATGCAAGATCGGGAGCACCGCGCCGTCGCGAACGGGATTGAGAAACTTGTTCGAGTGCCAGCTGGTCGCCATTGGCCCGGTTTCGGCTTCGCCATCACCGATGACGCACGCGACCATCAACTCCGGATTGTCGAAGGCGGCGCCGTACGCGTGTGCGAGCGAATAACCGAGCTCGCCTCCCTCGTTGATCGAGCCCGGCGTTTGCGGGGCTGCGTGACTCGGGATGCCGCCAGGAAAGGAGAATTGCATAAAGAGTCTTTTCATGCCTTTCTCGTCCTGCGACACGTTCGGATAGAGCTCGCTGTAGGTGCCCTCGAGATAGGTGTTCGCGACCACGGCCGGTCCGCCGTGCCCGGGCCCGGTCACGTAGATCATGTCGAGGTCATACTGCTTGATGATGCGGTTCAAATGAGCGTAGATGAAGTTCAAGCCGGGTGTGGTTCCCCAGTGGCCAAGCAGGCGCGGCTTCACGTGTTCGAGCTTCAACGGCGCCCTGAGAAGCGGATTGTCGTAGAGATAAATCTGTCCTACCGACAGATAGTTTGCCGCACGCCAGTAAGCATCCAGTTTGCGCAGCGAATCGGGTGAAAGCGCCCCCTGTGCGGTTTCAGCGTAATCCGGTTTCACGATGACAATCCTTGCAAATCGTAATGGACGAGATCGCTGATGCGCTCGATGCGGATATCCGCCGGCGGATATGCAGCGTCGTTAGTCGGATCGAGCGCGAAGTGCCCTTGATGCGGAAACACCGTCGTCAAGCGTTCTTGCCAGACGTGTTTCATGGCAGCCAGGACGCGCAGCTTGTCGTCGAACATGACGTAATGCCGCGCCGGATAGCGCCGCTCGACATCGTCAAGCATTTGCTCCTTGTGGATATAGATCAGCACGCGACCCTCGACCGCGTCCCACAATCCTGAGCGCTGCACTTTGCGCGGCTGGAAAACGACGTCGCCATCCGACACGATGATCGTAGGGCCCCATGCGCGGACATGGGCGATCGCGTCAAACGCCCCCGGGTACAGGCGGTCCGCAAATGGATAGTCCACCAGGAACGATGACATCAGAAGGAGCCGCGGATCGTTCTTGAGCTCGAGCCTGTAAAGCTGCAGCGCGCCTAGATAATCCGCATAACCCAGCTCCTGCCGGCGCTCCTCGAATATCGTCCAGTAACGATCGCGACTCGCAGCCCCGAACTCGTACCCGAGATGATCCTTAAGATCCTTCTCGACGTGATCGTTGTCGAGCAATGTATTGTCGACGTCGAACAGAAACGCGACTTCATCCGCCATCTGCATGACCTCCACTCCTCTATGCGCAACAGCGAAATAGGCTCGACGCTTGCCATCGTCAGGAACTTCGACGTCATCGGGAAGGAAAGAGTTCGGAGCGGCTGCCGTCGCTTGAACAACGCCTGGCGGAACGTACGCAAGAAGGCGGAACTGTTGCAGGTGCGCGTGCACGATTTGAAGCACACGTGCGGACGGCGTCCGTACGGCCGGAGTGCCATTGCAAACGCGCGGGGTGCTGCTCGGCAACAAGAAAAAGGTAGCGCAGAGCGAAAAACGGGCTAGAAGCTTCGCTCCTAACCCATTGATTTATTGGCGCGCCCGGCAGGTTTCGAACCCACGACCCCTGGTTCGTAGTTTGCAAATCGGGTACGAAACGCCATATCGTCAATTGCCACGGGAGCCGGACTGATTCACCCGATTCTCACGCGATGCCTTCGCGTCGTGAGATCCGTTGCGTGAACGCGCGTAGGTGTTCGAACATGGGATGTGCGTCACGGGAAAAGAGTACCGCGCGCTGCGTTTTGTCGCGCCGAGTCCTTCATCGTTTTTCACAGAGCGCAGATTGGAGAAGCGCGAGTTGTGATGTTCTGCACCGGCTCCTTCCCCAGAAAATGATCGATGCGAAAGATCGCCTACTC
>VBCG01000231.1 GCA_005881895.1 Betaproteobacteria bacterium | reverse complement strand
GACGCGCATCGGCGCAACCACCGCCACCCAAGACTTCATCGTCCGCGATGAGCACGGAACTGCGTTGCCGGCGCTCCCGCGGGCGTTCGATCATTTCGCGTCATGACCGCCACGGCGCCAACATTGCGTTTCCTGCTGCGCCATCCGGCGCATTTCATCGCGCTTGGCTTCGGCAGTGGTCTCGCGCCGTTTGCGCCCGGGACCTTCGGGACGCTCGTGGCGATTCCAATCGCGGCGTTGCTGCGCGCATACGCATCCGATGTCGGCTTCGTTGCCGCGATCGTGCTGCTGTTCGCAGTGGGCACGTGGGCCGCCGACGTCGCCGGCCGCGATTTGGGCGTTCCCGACCACGGCGGCATCGTCATCGATGAAATCGTCGCGTTTCTGATCGTGCTCTATTTCGTGGGCGGAGATCCGCTGCACCAGGCGTTCGCGTTTTTGCTCTTTCGGGTCTTCGATATCGCGAAACCGCCGCCCATTCGCCAAGTCGACGCGGCGCTCAAGAACGGCATCGGCGTCATGGTCGACGATCTTCTCGCGGCGGGTTACACGTTATTCGTCTTCGCGCTCGTTGTGCGGCTTGTGGGGAACGCGTGATGTCCGGCATTGCATTGACCCTCGTCGAGGAAGCCGGGTTGAACGCCCTGCAAACGCAGCGGCAACTCTTCTACGATGGCTGGCTGCTGCGCGTTTCGCCGGGGAAGGCCAAGCGTGCCCGCAGCGTCAATCCCTATTTCGGCTCGACGCTTTCAGTCGACGTCAAGATCGATCACTGCGAGCGCGTCTATGCCGGCCACGGCTTGCCGACGTTGTTTCGAATGACGCCGTTCATTCAGCCGCCGCATCTCGAACGCGCACTCGAGGAGCGCGGGTATATCGTGTTCCAGCCGACGTATGTGCAATTGGTCGCGCTGGATCGTCCACCGGAGGCGCCGCCCGACACGGCGATCGAGCTTGCTGCGCCGCCGATCGAGGCGTTCGTGGATGAAGTCGCAGCGCTGCGCGGATCATCGGCGGAACAGCGCGCAGCCCACCTCGAGCGTCTGGCGAGTACGCCGCTCGCGACCCGCGCGATCGTTGCGCGCCAGGACGGCCGCACGATCGGCTGCGGACAAGTCGCGCTCGATCGCGGTCTCGCGGGGATTTACGACATGGTGACCGACGCCGCGTTCCGCGGTCGCGGAGCGGCGAGCGAAATCGTTGTGGAGCTCCTACGCTGGGCGTGGCAAAACGGCGCTACGCACGCCTATCTGCAGGTTGACGCTGAAAACGCGCCGGCGCTCGCCGTGTATCGAAAGTTCGGCTTCGCCACGGCGTATACGTATCACTACCGCGCCCGGCCGGACGAGTGCCGATGAACGAACACGAAATCGAGTCGTTGGCGGCAGAGCTTGGCAAGCGTTTGCTCGCGCAGCAGTCGCGCGTCGCCGCGGCGGAATCCTGCACCGGCGGCTTGGTCGCGGGCGCGATCACGTCAATCGCGGGCAGTTCGGATTGGTTCGATCGCGGCTTTGTCACCTATTCGAATAGCGCGAAGCGCGAGCTGCTGGACGTCGACGAATCGGTTCTCCGTGCATACGGTGCCGTTTCAGAGCCAACCGCGATTGCGATGGCCGAAGGTGCGTTGAAGCGAAGCGAGGCAGCGCTCACGGTCGCGATTACCGGCATCGCCGGTCCAGGCGGCGGCACGCCCGAAAAGCCCGTCGGCATGGTGTGCTTCGCGTGGGCGCGAAAAGGCGGCGCGACGATCAGCCGGACGCACTATCTCAGCGGTAATCGCGCCGACGTGCGACAAGCGTCGGTCGCGATCGCGTTACGCGGTTTGATCGACGCCGTCGAGTCGGCATCGGCACGCTGAAACGGGTGGTTCAACGCGGCGCAAAAACGCGTAGCCGATGCCCATCCGGATCAAGCGCGACAAAGGTACGCCCGAAATCCATCTCGGTTGGTGGTTGTGCAATCGCCAGCCCGCGGCCGCGCCATTCGCGGTGGAGCCCATCGACGGCAGCCGCATCGGCGACCGAGAAGCCCAACTCGCCGCCGCCCGGCGGCGTCGCGGCGGGCTCTACGCCGCCTTTTGTCCACAGCCCCAGCATGACGCCGGAGTCCAACGCGAACATGACGAACGTGGGCGACGACTCAATCGGCGGGCGACCCAGGAGATCGCCATAGAAGGACGCGGCAGATGCGGCGTCATCGACATAGAGAATCACAAAATTCGGATCGGACATCGCAAGTTCTCCATTTGATTGATGGAATCTTCTCTCCGCAGGCAAATCTTCAGCGGAGGCGTGACATTGTCTCAAACGTCGCTGCCAAATTCTGTCAGCAATAAAAGCGCTATCTACCGCGTCTCGATCCCTTCGCGCTCGCGCCATTCCTTCATCAGCGCGTGGCGTCGACGCGGATAGCGTGTGCCCTCGACCGACAGTGCAGTGATCCGGTCCGTGCGAAAGTTCCTGAAAGCCTGGCGCAGCTCGCACCACGCGGCGACGACACGCACGCGCTCGAAGAAACCGAGCGCGAACGGCCAGATCGTCCGTCGCGTTTCGTGCGATTTGAGGTCGAGGTAGGTGATGGCGAGCTTGCGTTCGGAACGGATTGCCTGTCGGATGGTGGTCAATTCTTCGTCGCCGGCGGCGATTGATGCGACGGGTCCGATCAAAAGCGCCGATGCATCGACGGCATGGCGCAAATCCGGCGGAAGGACCGCAGCGATTTTCGCGATGGCGTTTTGCGCGGCGGCCTTAAGCGCCGCGTCGGCGCGTTCGGATACCCATCGTGATCCGAGCACGAGCGCTTCGAGCTCGTCCTGCGAAAACATTAATGGAGGCAGCATGAATCCGGGGCGCAGCACGTATCCCACGCCCGGTTCCCCGTCGATGCGAGCGCCTTGCGCCTGCAGAGCGGCGATGTCGCGATAGAGGGTGCGCACGCTGATCTTGAGCTCGGCAGCAAGCGCCACACCGCTCACTGGGTAGCGATGACGATGCAGAAGCTGGATCAGTGCAAGCAGGCGTTCTGCGCGGGACAATGGGGCGACCTTCGGTCGTATAAACGTGACTGTAAATTAGCCTGCTGCCAGTTTTTGGCAGTATAACCACACTCGCGGTCGCCCTTTTGGCCTAGACCGTTTTTCCACTACACCGAACGATCGTTCTATGTGATAATCGCACCCGAAATGCCCCAAAATCCACCGATTCCAGGCAATCCGAACCGCCGAAAGGTCGCAAAATGACTCTCTCCACCGCAGGACTCCCCATGGACGACAACAAAGGCAAAGCGCTGGCCGCGGCGCTGGCGCAGATCGAGAAGCAGTTCGGCAAGGGGTCGATCATGCGGAT
>VBCG01000230.1 GCA_005881895.1 Betaproteobacteria bacterium | reverse complement strand
CGCGAAGCGAAAACGCCCGCCGATGTTGCTCGCGCATCCGATGTCGTGTTCTTGTGTCTGCCGTCGACGGTCGAAGTCGAGCAGACGATCTACGGCGAAAGCGGCGTGCTGGAAGGAGCGTGCAAAGGCTTGATCGTCGTCGATTCGACGACGGCCGATCCGCGCAGCACACAGCGCATCGGCGCGGATCTCGCCAAGAAAGGAATCCGCATGGCCGACGCGCCGCTCGGCCGGACACCGAAGGAAGCGGAGGCGGGGAAGCTCAGCACGTTCGTCGGCGGAGACCCCGCGACGGTGCGCGAATTGAAACCGATCATCGAATGCTATGCCGACACGATCATTGAAGCCGGCGTGCTGGGCGCCGGCCACACGCTGAAGCTCGTCAACAATTTCATCGCGATCGGCACGAGCGCGGTCATTGCCGAAGCGCTCGCAACGGCGGCCAAGCTTGGCGTCGATCTGTCCAAGCTCTACGAGGTCGTTTCCGCAGGCGGCGGCAACGGAAAAATGTTTCAGATGATGATGCCGTGGGTCCTCGAGGGCGATGACAGCCACCTACGGGGTCCGTTGCGCATCGCGGGCAAGGACATGCGCTACTACACTAAATTGGCCGAGAGCGCGCCGGCGGCGGCATTCATCGCGCAGGCGGTCAACCAGACTTATCAGCTCGCGAACATCCAGGGGCACGGCGAGCGCTTCATGCCGGTGCTGCCGGGCATTCTCGCGGAACTCAACGGATGCAAGATCCGCGACCTCGACCCGTCGTAAATGATTGCCACGACGCCGACTAACGGCGGCGCCCGCCTAACAGCGATCCCAGCACGCCGCGTACGATCTCGCGGCCGACCGTCGACCCGACCGTCCGTGCGGCGCTTTTCGCCACTGCTTCGACGAGACTGTCCTTGCGTCCCGTGCCCGTCATCAGGCCGCCCAGCGATCCTTTCATCGAGTCCCAGAATCCGCCGCCTGCGCCGGGGGCAGTCGGCGCCGCCTCGGTCCGCTGCTTCAACTTCTCGTACGCGGATTCTCGATCGACGACCTGCTCATAGACGCCTTTGACGGGGGACGCCGCCATCACGGCGCGGCGCTCATCCGCCGAAATCGGCCCGATGCGCGACGCCGGCGGCAGCACATAAGCGCGCTCGACGACATTGGGCCGGCCCTTTTCGTCGAGAAACGAAATCAGCCCTTCGCCGACGCCGAGCTCGGTGATTTCGCGCTCCGTATCGAGCTTCGGATTGGCGCGCATTGTCTCCGCGGCCGCTTTGATCGCCTTTTGGTCGCGCGGCGTGAACGCGCGGAGCGCATGCTGGACGCGGTTGCCGAGCTGTCCCAGCACCGTGTCCGGCACGTCGCGCGGATTCTGCGTGACGAAATAAACGCCGACGCCCTTTGAACGAATCAGGCGCACAACCTGCTCGATCTTGTCCAGCAGGATTTTTGGCGCATCGGTGAACAGCAGATGCGCTTCGTCGAAAAAGAACACGAGCTTCGGTTTCTCGGGATCGCCGATTTCCGGCAATCGCTCGTAGAGCTCGGACAGCAACCACAACAGCACGGTGGAATAGAGCTTCGGGGCGCCTAGCAACCGGTCGGCCGCCAGAATGTTGATGACGCCGCGGCCGCCGCTGGTTTGCAGCAGATCGTCGACGTTCAGCATCGGTTCGCCGATGAAGCGGTCGGCGCCTTGTTGCTCCAGCGTCAGCAGCCCGCGTTGAATTGCGCCGATCGACGCCGCCGAGACGTTCCCGTAGGTCGTCGTGAGTTGCGACGCGTTGTCGCTGACGTGGGCGAGCAGCGCGCGCAAATCCTTGAGATCGAGCAGCAGGAGACCGTTGTCGTCGGCAAACTTGAAAGCCAACGTGAGGACGCCCGTCTGTGTCTCATTCAGCTCCAGCACCCGCGACCATAGGAGTGGACCGAGATCGCTGGCGGTCGCGCGCAGGGGGTGACCCTGCTCGCCGAACACGTCCCAGAACGCCGTGGGAAAGCCAGTGAACTTCGGCGCCTCGACGCCGACCAGCGCAAGGCGCTGCTCGAATTTCGGCGACGTCGTGCCCGCCTGGCTCATTCCGGCCAGGTCGCCCTTGACGTCGGCCATGAACACGGGGACACCGATCGAGGACATCCGCTCGGCGAGGACTTGCAGCGTCACCGTCTTGCCCGTGCCGGTAGCGCCCGTGATGAGGCCATGACGGTTGGCGAGAGCGGGCAGCAGGCCGAGCTCGAGGTCGCCGTGCTTCGCGATAACAAGCGGGTCGGGCATCGAAAATCCCTTGCAGCCAGGAAACCGACGCCAGTTTAGCCCTTGCGCTCTCTCCGATCGACCGCATCTGGGAGCCTGTCGGGGCGTGGATCTTGGCCGTGGAACCGCGTACGGCCCTTCAAAATAGCGGGATTTTCTGCTATGATCCTCGGCTGATAAGTAAGAAGTAAGAGAAATGAATGGGCTGGGCGCAGCCCATTTTTTTTTGGCGTTACGGTTTTGCTCGAGCTGAATGAAGACGAACATCGGTGAGTTGCTGCAACGGACGTTGCCCGCGCTGGGCTACGAGCTGGTCGACGTCGACGTGTCGGCCAGGGGCAAGCTCGTCCGTGTGTTCATCGACAAGCCGCAGGGCGTGGACGTCGAAGATTGCGCTCGCGTTTCGAATCATTTGACGCGGCTCTTCGCCGTTGAAAACGTCGATTTCGATCGGCTCGAGGTGTCGTCGCCGGGGTTGGACCGGCCGCTCGTCAAGCTCGCCGACTTCGCGCGCTTCGCTGGTGAAGAAGCGCAATTGACGCTTGCCGCGCCGGTCGACGGCGCGAAGCGCATCAAAGGAATCGTGCGCGGTACCGAGGGCGAAAATGTCCTCGTGGAAACGGCCGCCGGCGTGCGGGCATTTCCGTTCGGGACGATCGGCCGTGCGCGGCTTGTCCCCAGGATCGATTGGAGAAAAGGATCATGAATCGCGAACTTCTGTTGCTGGTCGACGCCCTTTCGCGCGAAAAGAACGTGCCGAAAGAGATCGTCTTCACCGCGCTCGAGGCGGCGCTCGCTTCCGCGACGAAGAAGAAATACGCCGACAACATCGACGCGCGCGTCTCGATCAACCGCGAGACCGGCGACTACGATTCGTTTCGCCGCTGGACCGTCGTGCCCGACGAGGAGCACGAAGAGCCGGCGCATCAGATTGCCATCACCGATGCCGCTTTGCGCGATCCCGCGCTCGAGCTGGGCGACGTCGTCGAGGAGCCGCTGGAGCCGGTCGAGTTCGGTCGAATCGGCGCGCAGGCCGCGAAGCAAGTCATCCTGCAAAAAATCCGCGATGCGGAACGCGAGCAGATCCTGAACGATTTTCTCGAGCGCGAAGACAACCTGCTCACCGGGACGGTCAAGCGCATCGAGCGCGGCAATGCAATCGTCGAGTCCGGCCGCATCGAAGGCGTGATTCCGCGCGACCAGCTGATCCCGAAGGAGATGCTCCGCGTCGGCGATCGCGTGCGCGCGTACGTGATGAAGATCGATCGCACCGCGAAAGGCCCGCAATTGATCCTGTCGCGGATCGCCCCCGAGTTC
>VBCG01000024.1 GCA_005881895.1 Betaproteobacteria bacterium | reverse complement strand
TCATGCAGCGCGCACTGATGCGCCATCTGCTCAATATTTATCTGGGGCCAAGCGCCGGTCCCAAGGTACTGGCCGGGCAAATTCGCCGTGGTACGGGCGAAGAGCTGACCGCTGTCCTGTGGTCATCGGATCTTCGTGGCTTCACCACACGCTCAGACCGCCTCCCGGGCCAGCAGATGGTTGCGATACTCAACGCGCTCTTCGATGCGCAGGCGAGCGCGATCCATACGCACGGTGGGCAGATATTGAAGTTCATAGGTGATGGCCTACTGGCTATCTTTCCTATCGACAGCCCGGCGCTGGTCAGCGATGCAGCGCATAACGCTATGGCGGCCGCGATGAAAGGGCTCGAGGCAGTACATCGTCTTGTCGACGACCCGTCGATGTTAGGCGAGCCCGCGCTACGGATCGTCGTGGCACTGCACCCCGGGACCGTAATTTACGGAAATGTCGGCGCTTCCGATCGACTTGACTTCACCGTAATTGGGCCGGCGGTGAATTTAGTCAGCCGCGTGGAAACCGTCGGAAAGGCGCTCGACGAACCGATAGTCGTCACCGACGACTTCGCACAGGCATACGGTGGGCCGTTAAGATCGTTGGGGATGCACCAATTCCGCGGCGTTGCGAATCCCCGTGAACTCTTCGCGCCGGCTGCGGGACTGGAATAATTCCAGCCACCCAACGCTACCGACGTCAGGGGCCGGCAAGCCGCGATGGGCTTTCCGGAGTCGGGGCAATTCTCACGCGATGCTCGAAAGACCGGATTGGGGTCGAACTGGAACCGTCGACAATCAGTCCGAGTGCGGCCAAAAGCGGAAGCAAGCTCATCTTCTCCAAAGCGGACGGACATTGGTAAGCGCGACCATTTCCAAAGCATTCGAGCATCGCGCAAGATGGCTACACATCGGACAGTCACATCGTGAGCGACGCGGCGGAACCGGATCAGACGGTGGCTGCGCAAAATCGCTATTCGGCACGGCTGCTTGTCTCGATCAATGCGTACCGCATCAAACACGGTGTGACGGAATTGAGTCCCGCGGCCAATCTTGATCTGCTCGCCTACGAACACAGCAAACATATGGCGCAAGCGGGCCAACTGAGCCACGAGGGCTTTCGAGAGCGCGGCATGCGTTCGAACAGCCCGGTTTGCGTCGAGAACGTTGGATGGGATTACGCCAGTCCCGAAGCGCAACTGAAAGCGTGGATCGACTCGCCGGGCCACAACAAGAACATGCTCGATCCCAAAGTCACCAAAGCAGGGGTCGGCGTGGCGAACGCCTAGGTAACATTTATCGCGTGTCGTTAGCAGCGATCGCGAACGTCCGCAGATGCGCCTCCGAAGTAATTGCGTTCACGACTATTTTTCGGAGACACCGGTCTTTCCGCGGCACTGCAGGCCTTTCGCACGTTGTGGTGGTATTCCACACGGCCCTTTTGTTTTAGGGAAAGGAGCCTTTTGTTGATCCTGCCCCACCGGCGCTTATCGGACCCAACTCGGCCGTTCAGTCTGCTCCAAAGCAGTCGTTCAACGAATCGTCCGCGACCCGGCTCGTCGTCGGGCCCATGGCGACGGTTCAGCATGACGCGGAGCGGGCTCGATCGATCATGCTGCCGCGCCACGTCTTTGCGTCGTCGACTAACGCCAGCTGCATTCGAAAGGAAGCTATCGCGACAAGACGGCGATTGCCTGTCGCAGACCTTCAACGACGCGAGCCATCGGTCCGTACGCGAGCTTGTCGAGCGTATCGGACGCCCGGTGATAGTGGGGGTAACGATAGAACGCGGTGTCAGTGACCATGACCGCCGGATATCCGTGCCGCCAAAACGAAAGTTGATCGCTCCACGAAAGGCCGGGCACTGCCTCGAATGCGGCGAGCGATTCGACCGGAAAATCGGAATGAGCGCGAAAGGCATGGACGAGCTCCCGCAGCTGCCTGCGCGAACGCAGGTTGGCGACCATGGCGATGAAGTTCGCCAGATCGGGATAGAAAAAACGCAGTAGCGGTGGATAGCTTTGGCTCCCCGGCGCGTCGGAATAGGACCCGAGCATCTCCAGCGAGAGCATCAGACGGATGTCGTCGCCCCGTTCGCGCGCAGCCTTCGCATACACCATGCTGCCCATTTGGCCGGATGAGAAAAATGGCGGCTCTTCATTCACGAAGGCCACGAAACGTACGGTGCGTTCCGGCGTGAACTGGAAGAATTCCCGGCTGATCTCGAGCAGCGCGGCTACGCCGCTGGCGTTGTCGTTGGCGCCCGGGCTACCCTGCACGCTATCGTAGTGCGCGCCGATGAGGACAATTTCGTCCGGTTTCGTTCTTCCCCGAAAAGTGACTTCCAGGTTCTCGCTCGCTACTCCTCCCACTTCATAGCGTTGAGAGGTGACCTGGTGACCTTGGGCGGTAAATTCGCCGCGAATATAGTCGGTAGCGGCGTGCAGACCCGCGGGACGATACACGTTGCGCTCACCAATCTCTCCTGCCAAGACGCTCACGTGGTGGCGCAGTCGATCGATCAACAGTGCTTGGGCCACAGAATTCGCTCGTGTCTTCGCGCGTTCGTCCGCCGACGTGACGACTTCCGACAGGAGCAAGGGCAGGAGCAGCGTCACTGCTATAGCGGTGCGCAACGACTCAATTCGTCGCTTCTGCCATACGGCACCTGGCTCGCACGCCCAATCGAGGAAGCGCCCTCGAGCTGACTGCCCTCTATCACGATGCGGCTAGGCCACTACCGCAGTCACAGCTATCCGAGCTACGCCTTTGCGCCACGACTGACGATTGCTTAGCGACCCGCAGGGGCCATTCAGCACACGCAGATCGCCGGATGACACGCCAGGCGCGAACCCATTTGCCCGCAGGGACCGCGGAAACGAAAGGGATAGAGAGCGAGCGGCGTAAGCTGGCAAGATTCCGTCACATTTTTCACTCGTTAACCATCCTTTTCCCATGCAACATGAAAACGCTATTTCTCGTTCGCCATGCCAAGTCAAGTTGGGATGATACGGCGTTGCCGGACAAAGACCGGCCATTGAATGATCGCGGCAAGCGCGATGCCGCGAAGATGGGTGAGCGATTGGCAAAGATCGATGTGAAGCCCGATTTGATATTGTCGAGTCCGGCCAGACGCGCACTCACGACGGCGGAGATTGTCGCCAAGAAGCTTGATTACAAGCTCAAGAACATCCTGGTGAATGATCGGCTGTATGCAGTCGACGCGGATGACCTGCTCGACGTCATTCGCAAGCTTGGCGACAAGTCGAAGCGCGTGATGCTGTTTGGCCACAACCCCGAGTTGACCGAACTCGCGCATCGCCTCTCAAGCAAGATCACCCGCATGCCGACATGCGCCGTCGCCGAGTTCACGTTCGATGCGAAGTCGTGGGCAAACACTGGCGAGGACAAGCCAACCAAGGTGACGCTCGAGACTCTCGGCTAACAACCCCCCGCGCGTTGACCTCAGGACCCCGTCGATTTCGAACGCGACCTTCTGCAATCGACCCCTTTCCAGCCACTCGCGCCGGCCGTAAACAAATACCGACAAATATCCGATATGTGAGGGACCTCGTGTTCATTTTGCTAATGCGCGGCGCATTAGGCGTTTGGAATCTGGGGCGCCAACGTCCGTGCGCCGATCCATCACTGAATCATGTCGTTGTCGATACCAGTCCCACAATGCTACGCCTCACCAAGGCGAATGACTGTGTGACTGTTTGTGGCGGATCTGAGACCTTCACGAACGTCGCAAATCGGCCCCTTGCGACATTCACGCGTCGCGGTCACTGCTAGGGCTGTGCGACGACTGGCAGTGCTCGGTCGATGGGGTTGACGAGCCATTGCGTCAACCCCATGGAGGATCGCGGACCTGCAGGCCTTCGTGCCCCCAAAGATCGAGTGACGCGGCACCTCACTTGCCATGGCGCAGCTTCGCCTCGCTGATACACGTACTCTTGGCCGAACCGCTCAACGCGTCGCACTTCTCGGCGGCGACCTTGTAGTCCGCATCACGCTTGTCTGCGGCTGCTTGCTTGCGCGCGTCGGCCTCCTTCATGGCCACATCATCCTTGGTGTCGGCAGCGACACGATCGACTTTAGCGTCAGCCTTAACCTTCGTCAGCGTGGCGTCGGCTTCCTTTACGCAGACATCCTTGGCATTGCCGGAAAGGACGTCACACTTTTCCTTCGCAACGTTGTGATTCGCTTCGGCGCGTGCGATGCGCGCATCCTCGCGCGCCTTCGGTGTGTTCTTATACGCCGCTTCCGCGTCGGCCTTGGCGATTTTTTCCTTCCCGCTGGCTTCCGCTAGACAAATGTCCTTGGCGTTACCACCACGTGCGCCGCAAGCATCCTTGTCGATCTTGTATTGCGTCTCTGCGTTGCGAACTGCCGTGTCATAAGCCTCCTTGGATATCGGCACCGGAGGCGCGGTAGGCCTCGTGGTCGCCATTGACGCGTCCCGTTGTGTTGCACAACCGCCAAAGCTCAGCGCAGCAGTCACGAATACGGCAATTATTAGCTTTGACATTTCATTCCTCCTAGAAACTAGGTGCGAGGAATGTGCGACGACGCAGCGAGGACGGCAATCGGAGATCGACTGGTTCGGACGTAGGACCCGCCACCGCGCGTGCACCGGTTTGTCTGACGCGGACACTCTCCCCTCACTATGCAAATGCAATCCCGACTTTTGACTCATGCAGCGTTGGTCTAGCGAGCGCGTTGTGCGTTTCGGAGATACTCCCGCACTTATTCCGCTGACGATCCTCAGTGACCGAACTACCTGCTGACAGCGTCCGCATCTGTAGACGACACATCGTTCGTGCTTGTCGGTACGTTCAATCAATCCGTGTTTCAGAACACTTCTGCGTGGCGAAACAAAAAGGCGACCGAAGTCGCCTCTTTGCTTTCCCTCGATACTCCGCTACTTCATGACTTGAATATCGTTCTTGACCGACACTACACCCTTGGTGTTTTTTGCAATCGATGCCGCCTTGTCCGCCTCATCCTTGCTCTTGGCGTTGCCTGACAACTTCACCACGCCCTTGTCGGTGTCGACCTTGATGCTCATCGCGCTGACTTGTTTGTCATTCGCGAACTCAGCCTTGATCTTGGTCGTGATCACCGAATCGGAGACAACTTCCTTGGCCGATTCCGTCTTCGACGGGGCTTCTTTCGTATCCGCCGAATAACCCGCGACCGGGACGAGCAATGCGCCCGCCACAAAACATGTTGCTGCCAATTTGGCTTTCATCTCGGAAACTCTCCTTGTCAAAATTTAATGTCGGATCCCTGCAAGGTGCGAAGGGATCTCTGCACCTGTCCAATAACGCCCTGAGCAATGGGGTCGTTGACGTGACGGCCGGTGTCGTTGCTATGCGACACTTAATACGGAGCGGGATGCTCGCCTCCGTAGATGATTCCTTTGATGGATGCATGGATTTCCGCGGTCGCGTTCGTCATCGCAGTCGCCCATTCCGGCGGCATGCCGCGAAACGCATATGCGGCGACGAAACCCGAAGGTGACAGCTCCTACGCCGAGCGTTTGGGCGAGCTGGTGAGCCAGTACCGCAGCAGCGGGGCGCGCGGCGGCTGGGAGTGGACGGTGCACTCAGCGCCCTCGCGCGCGAGCATAGCGTCGCCATGGCGAAAACAGGCCGCTTGAGTCATGACGAATTCGCGTCACGCGTGCGTCGATCCGGATACCGCAGGTGCGTCGAAAACGTTGGCTCGAACTACCGCACGTCGGATGCGCAGCTCGACGGCTGGCGGTGATCGCTCGGACACGACCGTAATCTGCTTGATGTGCGCGTCACGCGGATGGGTATCGGCGTCGCGTCGGACTACGTGACATTCATCGCCTGCCAAAAGCCTCGCAAGCCGACGATCAGCGTGCCAGAAACCGTGCGCTTCCGATGAGGGTGGCGCTTGCGGAGGTGTCGCCAAATCGAAAGTTGGATCGGTGCCAGCCGATCGTGGCGAGCTGGTGAAGCTGGCCGCGCGCCTGATCGTGGAAGAGGCGCTCGAAGAGGAAGTCGAAGACGTGCTGGGCCGTGGTTACTACGCGCACGGCAACGAAGCTGGCGGACACCGCAATGGCTATCGCCGCGGCAAGCTCGACACGGCCGAGGGGCGAATCGAATATGGTGTGCCGCAAGTGCGCGGCACGCTCGAGCCGTTTCGCTCGGCAATTCGTGAGGCGCTCGGCACGCGAAGCGAAGAGCTCGAGCGGCTCGCTATCGAGATGTACGCGCGCGGGCTTTCTGTGCGCGACATCGAGGCAGCCTTTACCGATGCGAGCGGCAAGAGTCTGCTCTCCAAGAGCGCGGTAAGCCAAATCACCGAGCGGCTGTGGACGGATTATCAAGCGTTCGCGGGTCGCGATTTGGCCGAATCGTTTGGGGTACTTATTCATCGATGGCATTGCTGAGCGGCTGCACCTGGGACAGTCGCGCGAAGCGGTGCTAGCCGCTTGGGGAATCAGCGAGAGCGGAGAGAAGGTGTTGCTCGGGTTGTGCCCAGGCACGAAGGAAGATACGGCAAGCGCTCGGGAGTTCTTGCGCGATCTGAAAGCGCGCAATCTCAACGAGCCGCTGCTGGTGGTGAGCGATGGCGCGCCGGGGTTGATCCGAGCGCTCGAAGAAGTGTTTCCAAAGAGTCTGCGGCAACGGTGTCTAGCGCATCCTATGCGCAGTCTCGAAGGCAGGTGCCGACCGAGCGCTGGCGCGAAGTCAAAGCCCAGGCGCAGGCCGCCTATACCGCCGCCTCGCCGATGTTGGCACGGCTGGCGAAAGAAGAGTTCGTTAAACGCTTCGAGCGCGAGCTGCCGAGCGCGACGGCGTGCGTCTTGGACGACTTCGAGGCGTGCATCGCGCATCTGCGCTTACCGATCGCGCATCGTCGAGCGATTCGCACCACGAACTTGCTCGAGCGGCTGTTCGGTGAAGAGCGCCGGCGAACCAAAGTCATTCCGCACGCGTTTGGTGAGCGGGCGGTGTTGAAACTGATATATGCGGCACTGATCCGTGCGAGCCAAACGTGGCGACGAATTGTGATCAGCGAATTCGAATTGAAACAGATCGACGAAACTATGAAGCGAACTCGACCGAGAGTTCAAGGAACGAACGGCGTCAACAGTGCAAAGTGCGTCCCATCAGAGAATTTACAGCAAGAGCCTTGCCCAGATTGAACAAGGCGAGATCTCTGGTGCGATGATCCAGTTGCAATCGAATTCGGATGGCCCAGACCTCTTTCAGCTTCAGCGGCGCCTTCTACCCGAGGAGCTTGCCCTTATTCCACGGTATTGCACGCCCGTCGGATTTCGTTTCGGTATCCATGAATAACTCCTTTGTCGGTTGAAAGGAGCTTCACGTCGATACCCGCGGAAGGGCGGTTCACGGACCCACTGCAGCCGGTCGGTCTTCTTAGAAGCCGCCGTTCAGCTAATGAGGTCAACAATTGACCGCGGCGGAGCCGCGCTGAGGCGGCAGACAACCTGCGACGTTCGATTACTAAACGGTCTCGACCCCGCGATCCCAAATCGACTGCGGGATCTTGAGGCCGAGTGCCGTGGCGGTCTTCGGATTGATCACCAGCTCGAACTTGGTTGGCTGTTCGACGGGCATATCGGCCGGCCTGGCGCCCTTGAGGATCTTGTCGACATAAGTCGCAGCGCGCCGCCACAGGTCGATGTAACTCGGTCCATACGACAACAGACCGCCCGAGTCGACGAAAAGCCTCTCGTCGTAGAGGCTCGGGAGCCGCGTCTTCGAGGCAAAGTCCACGATAAGCTGTCGGTTCTTGAAGTTGACCGGATTACCGAAGGGAAACAGTGCATCGGCGCGGCTCTCCGTCATGGTCGCGAAGGCCGCGGCATAGTCGTCTGGGGTGCGCACCTCAATCGACTGGACCATGACGCCAGCGACAGGCGCCGCCGCCAGCGTTTCTCGGAAACCATTTGGCTCGACCGCGCTCGCCGGATTCCACAGCACGGCCACACGGGAGACCTTCGGAGCGATCTCCTTGAGAAGCTGAAAACGCTTGCCCATCAGGTCGGGCGAGACGTTGCTCAAGCCCGTGACGTTGCCGCCGGGGCGGGCGAGGCTCTCCACGAGGCCGATCTTGTCGGGATACGCTGAGAGCGCCATCACAATCGGAATCGTGTTTGTCGCCTCCTTGGCGGCGCGGATCGCCTGCGTACCCGCCGCGACGATGATGTTAACGTTCAATTGGACGAGCTCGAGCGCAAGGGCGGGGAGCCGGTCAGTCCTCCCTTCAAACCATCGCGCCTCCACCGTGACATTGCGGCCGTCGACATAGCCAAGGTCGCGCATGCCTTGGCGAAAGCCTTCCCAATGTGCCCCGACCTCGCTGCCGAGAATTCCGATCCGCGGGAGCTTCGCGGGCTGCTGCGCGAAGGTGATGAAGGGCGAGGCGAGAATTCCTCCCGCAAGCGTGCCGATGAATGTGCGCCGGTCAATCACCGAATCACCTCGTCGTCGAGAGGTAGTCCAGCCATAGTACGCCCCGTACCGGGAATCGACCGCCGACATCGAGCGGCTGCTCTTGGCTGCACGCTGCCTGATCGTCGACGGTCCCAGTTCGACCCTGAGCAGTCATCGCGTCTTACGAAAGCGGACGTTAAACCCGCAACCGCCGGCCGCGTGTCGTTCGCCGCAGGGGCGTCCGTGTTGACCGCCTTGTTGGCCGTCAGTCTGCCCGACATATTCAAAGAAAACACACGTCCTAGCCAACGGCCGCGAATAAACGGTCGACCAAATGATTGAAGATGGACGCGCATTGGAAATAGACGGAATGCCCGGCCTCGCGCACCTGCTCCACCTTCGCGTTCGGTATCAGTGGGGCGAGCGCATCGGCCAAGAAAGGAGGAAAGGTCATGTCTTCATCGCCGGTGATAAAGAGGGTGGGCATATCGAAGCCACGGAGCACGTCGAGCGACCGGATGCGCATTGCGTCGGTCCGCTTGCGCAGTTCTTCTCGGTCGAAGGTGCCGCTGGCGTTGGCGATCGCGCGATAGAGGAAGTGGAGCGCAGGCTGCTCTCTCGCCATGCGCTCGCCCGCAGGAGGGGAAATTCCGCGGCGTGCCATGTCGGCCCGCGCCGCCGCGGCCTGGCGATTCCATTCGGTCAGGCGTTGCAGGTCGGCAAATGGTATGGAAAGTCTGTTTATCGACCCGGACGTCGATGCGAGGACGAGCGCGCGCACGTTGTGCTGCGGGTGGGAGAGGATGTATTCGATGCTGGTCAGGCCACCCATCGATTGCGCCACCAGGCGCACGTCGGGGAGCTGCAGGTGCGCGATCAGGGCGGCGAGATCGCTGGCAAATTCCTTCGGATCCGGGACGCCGATTTCGCTGCTCGGCGGATAGCCGCGATGAGAAAAGGTGATGCAGGCGTAGCGATCTGAAAAGTGGGCGACCTGTTGCCACCAGGTCAGATGATTGCTGCCGATTCCATGGGCAAAAATGATCGCCGGGCCTGATCCCGTGAGTTCATAGTAGACACGACAGCCGGGTCGCTCGAGAAAACCACATCTCGTGCCGGCGGGCATGTTCATTCGATGACTTTGTCGGCCCGAAACAAGACAGACTGCGGAATGCCGTTCAGCTCTCGCGCCGTTCTAGGATTCACGGCCAATCCAAACTTACTGAACCTCCCGGCGGGCAGGTTCGCAGGGTGATCCCGCGAAATCCGCTGGATGTATTGGGCCGACAGGCGACCACCTTCGTAGTAACTCACGCCATAGCTCACGAGACGATCACTCAATCTTCTCGTCCGCACGCAATAGCAGGCTCTGCGGGATCGTCAGACCGAGCGCCTTAGCAGACTTGAGATTGATCACGAGATGGAACCGCGTCGGTTGCTCGATGGAAAGATCGCCTGGTTTGGCACCCCTCAAAATCCGATCGACGTACCGGGCGGCGAGGTGTGCGTATTCGTCTCGCGTTGGTCCGTAGGCGATCAGACCGCTTGCCGGAAGAACACGGGTGTCGCCCACGACCGCCAGCGGCAAACCGTGTGTCTGCGCGAAGTCTGCGATCGCGTCACGCTTCGATTGGATCAACGGTTCAGGAGGAAGCAATATCGATTCCGTGTTTGCGCGGCGGATGGTCACGAACGCGGGTTCGAATTCGCTGGGACTCGACACTTCGATCACCTGTGCCTGCATCCCCAGAGCCACGGCGCCCTCCAGCATGTGTTTGACGAACTGAGGAACAGCTTCGTTGGTCGGATTGACGAACAAGGCGACGCTCCGCAAGCGAGGAGCCGCCTCCTTGAGAAGCTGCAGCAGCTTGCCGGCGAATTCGTTGCCGAGGTAGCTCGAGCCCGTGACATTGCCACCCGGCTTTACGAAGCTCGCAACAATCCCAAGCTCGACGGGGTTCGCCACTCCGGTCATCACGATGGGTATCGACTTCGTCGCCTGCATGAGAGCGCGAGTGGCCGGCACGCTCGCGACGAGAATCAAGTCGGGATTCTGGGCGACGAGCTCACTCGCCAATGACGGCAAACGTGTGTTGTCGCCGACCGCGGTTTGCGGCTCCAGGAACACGATGTTCCGACCGTCGGTCCATCCGAGCTTTTCCAATTCCGTGCGCAGCTGAGCGAGGAAAGCCTCCATGTTGGCGCGTGCAACCATGGTGAGAAAACCAATGCGGCGCGTCGTTACCGGGCCCTGGGCACACAGGTTAGAAGACAACCCGAGCAGGGCGCCTCCGCCTACGGCAACGAATGTCCGTCGGTCCATTGAGTCACCTCATCTTCACGACGCGTCGGAGGCTCAGCGACTAGATCGGTTATGCCAAGTCCGCGAGTGACCTTGTAACGCTACTGGATCACCTCGTCCGCGCGCGCCAGCACCGATTGCGGAATCGCGAGTGCGAGCGCCTTGGCGGCCTTGAGATTGATGATCAACTCGAACTTCGTTGGCTGCTCGATAGGGAGGTCGGCGGGCTTCGCGCCCTTGAGGATCTTGTCGACGTACACGGCGGCGCGGCCGACGAAATCAGCCATGTTCACCGCGTAGGCCATCAGGCCGCCTGCCTCGACGCTTTCCCGAAAGCTGTACATCGTCGGTAGCCGGCCATTCACCGCGAGTTCGCCGAGCCTTGTCCGATGCGCTAGGAATGTCGAGCTACCGCCAACCAGAAGCGCGTCCGCCCGCTCTCGCGCCATTGCGGCGAAGGCTCTATCGAACTCCTCTGGACCTTTTGCCTCCACGTGTTGAAGGCGGATGCGCAGAGATTGGGCGGTCGCTTCGACCTCTCTCATTTGAAGTGCAAATGATGGGTCTGCTGGGTTCGAGAGTATGGCTACTCGGGAGGCGCGCGGGATCGTCTCCTTCAGAATTTGCAGCTGTTTGCCGAAGATCTCCGGACCGGGCGTGAAGGTCGTACCCGTGATGTTTCCCCCTGGCCGACTCAGGCTGGCGACAAGCCCTATCTCAACAGGATCGCTTGGAAAGATCATGACAATGGGAATGCTGCTCGTAGCATTCTTTGCTGCCAGCGCAGCTGATCCGGCTGGCGCGACGATCACATCCACCTTGCGCCGGACCAGCTCGGCTGCGAGGTCGGGCAGTCGCTCGACGTTCCCCTCGGCCCATCGGTACTCGATGATGAGGTTTTGGCCCTCGACCCAGCCGAGCTCGCGTAACTTTCGCAAGAATGCTTGAAGCCCGTGCTCCACGGACTCGCGGGTGGGCGTACTCAGATAACCAATGCGGTACACCTTGCCCGATTGCTGCGCTTCGGCGGCGAGCGGTGCGGCGCCGAAGGCAAGTAGTCCAAGAAGTAGCGCAAGTCCTGCGTTACGTCGGTTCATCAAAGTTCCCGTCGATCGTCGCGCGGCGACGCCATCGCCAGGATCGTAGGGCAAAGTGCCCAGCAAACCCTGGTCAGCGGTGAATCTACACCCGGACCGCAAAAGGTCGATAGCGCCATCGAATGCTGTCGGTGCCTGCCGGTACGGCCGCTGTTGGCCCGAAGTAAGACGTTCGCGAATTTCCGCTATCGAGCCCTGACCGGTCCGTCGACCTTTCGGAAAGCTGACGTTCGGTGCTAGGAAAGCGGACCTTCAATGGCCGCATTCTGCAAGCGGTCGAACTTCATTGTGCCGACGTCGGAGGCTGATCACTATTGAAACCGAGCGAATGTCGTTCCCGTGACTCACACGTTCACGTCATGACGTCGTGGCCGGTTTGAAGAGGAAGTAATTTCCGTTTTGGCTTCAGTTCGCCGCGTCGATCGACCCGCACTTCCGCGTTGCCTTTTTGCCACTGGCGTCCGCGTGTTAGGGCTTCGGTGGCGGCCGCCGCAAGCCCTCGGCGGCCGCACCCGGCGACTTCTTACTGGGACCACGCGAATGACAAGTCTCGCTTTCTTCGGCACGACCTTCACCGCCTAATCTTCCCCGTCGTCCTCTTGGTGCCGACGTGGTAGCCCGATGACGGTACCCTCGCGCCGCGGGTCGGCCGCGCCGTATTGCTTCCCGGTCTGCAGATCGATGATCGCCGCCTGGGCCGCCGAAGATGCGCCGGTCGCAATGTTGGCGCTGCATGGGGGTATGTCATGCCCCATGGCTTGCAGCGCCTGCACTACCGCGGCGGAAAACGGCGGAGTGGGCGTGAAACCCAGCGGGAAAATCGGTCCTGTCTCGCAGGAGACCGAACTCCGGTGTGTCGACGATATCCTCGGTGCATTGATCGCCTCCTGGATCGTCATGCCATGGTCTACGATGTTGAATGTGATCTGCAGCAAGGAGTTGATGATAGTGGCGCCCCCGGCGGCCCCGATGGCCGCGAACGGCTTGTCGTCCTTCAGGAGAAGCGTGGGTGCCATGCTGCTGCGCGGGCGCTTGAATGGAGCCACGTCGTTCGCCCCGGGATTCCCTGTGGCAATGTCGAACGCCGGCGGAAAATTGAAATCGGTGAGTTCGTTGTTGAGGACGATCCCGTAGCCGGGCACGGTGATCCCGGAGCCGAAAAGGGACTCGATCGTCGTGGTGTAGCTGACGATGTTATCGTGCTTGTCGACGACCACGAAGTGAGTGGTGTGAGTGCCCTCA
>VBCG01000023.1 GCA_005881895.1 Betaproteobacteria bacterium | reverse complement strand
TTCAAGACGACGCAGAACGATGATCTCATCGCCGGCGCATTGTTGAAGCATATGACGAAGGGCAACGTCAAGACCGTCGCCTTCATCGGGTTTTCCGATCCGTACGGCGACAACTGGCTCAAGGTGTTCAGCGGGCTCGCTGAAAAAGCAGGCATCAAAGTCATCGCCGCGGAACGCTTCAATCGCACCGACCAAAGCGTGACCGGCCAGACGCTGCGGATGATCGGCGCGAAGCCGGACGCGATGTTGATCGCTGCGGTCGGAGGACCCGCGGTGCTCCCGCAAGCCACATTGCGCGACCAGGGCTTTAAGGGTCCGATCTACCAGACGCACGCGGTGGCGACCGAGGATTTCATCAAGCTCGGCCGCGACAAGGTCGAAGGAACGGTACTCGCAGCTGGCCCCATGCTGGTGATCGACGAGATTCCCGATGCCAATCCGACGAAGAAGGTTGCGCAGAATTACATCGCGGCCTACCAGAAACAGTTCGGCAGCGTGCCGGCGACGTTTGGTGCGAACACCTGGGATTCCGGCATCCTGCTCGAACGCGCAATTCCGGTTGCGCTCAAGGTCGCAAAACCTGGAACCGAGGCCTTTCGAACCGCGCTTCGCGACGCACTCGAGCAGCAACACGAAGTCGTCGGCTGTCAGGGCGTGTTCAACATGTCGCCAACCAATCACAACGGAATGGACGACCGGGCGCGCGTGCTGGTGACGGTGAAGGACGGGAAGTTCAGGCTCCTTCCGGAGTAATTTACGAACTTTATTGTGCGACGCCGAAACAGAAGGTGCAAACTGATCATTGGCGGCGAGGGCGCAGCGCCGCCGTTGGGGAAATGGCGTCAGGCAAGGGGGACGCTTGGCAAAGAAACGCACTCTCACGACGTACATCTTGTTCGGGACGTTCGCCGGCGTGCTCGTCGCCTTCGTGATCGCCGCAACGCTCGCGTTTTTCAACATACCCGAAGCGGGTCTGCTGCTCATCATAGGAATCGATCAGTTTCTCGACATGGGACGATCGGCGACCAACCCTTGCCGAAACCCGCGAGCTCGAAGGCATCTACGTCCCGCTGGTTCCAAAGCCGCCTGCCGACGGGCGAACGTCTCAATATGCCGATGAGCGCGCAACTGCGCGAGATTTTTCACGTCCTCGGCGCGCCCGAATGACGTGCGCGTAGTCGGCATCCTCCTCGCCGCCGGAAGCAGCATGCGTTTCGGCGGCGACAAGCTTCTCGAACCGCTCCCCCGCGCAACGGACGATTGCGAGGCCGGCACGCCGATCGGCGTCGCCGCGTGCCGTCATCTCGCCGCGGCCGTTTCCGCAACGCTTGCTGTCGTTCGTCCGAGCGATGCAGCGCTCGCCACAATGCTGCGCAATGCCGGCGCCCGCGTCGTCGAATGCGCTCGCGCGGAGGAGGGCATGGGCGCGAGCCTCGCCTGCGGCGTGCAGTCGGCGCCGGACGCCGATGCGTGGCTGATTGCGTTGGCCGATATGCCCTGGATCAGGCCCTCGACGATCAGGACGCTGGCTGCGGCTCTGGCGGGCGGCGCCGACATCGTTGCGCCTTCGTACGACGGCGAGCGTGGCCATCCAGTCGGATTTGCGCAGCGTCATTACGCGGCGCTATCCGCATTGACCGGCGACGAAGGCGCGCGCGCGATCGTGCAGGTTAATCAGACGACGCTGCGGCTGGAAGCGACCGACGACCCCGGCGTCGTGCGCGACGTCGACACGCGTGTTCAACTCCTCCGGCCCTAGCCCGCCCGCGACTGCCACAAGTCGGGCTGGCGCTGCACACCGGCAAACGATGTTTCCTGCGCGACCCACCAGCCGCGAAAATCATTTTCAGCGAGCGGCTTCGTGATCAGAAATCCTTGCGCTTCCTCACAGCCGTGGGCACGCAGAAAATTGAATTGCGCGTCGGTTTCGACGCCCTCGGCCGTGCACCGTAAGCCGAGTGAATGCGACAGCGCGATGATCGCCTGCGTGATCGCCTCGTCGTTCTTGTTCTGCTCGAGGCCGTGCACGAAACGCTGATCGACCTTGACGCCGTGAATGGGCAACCGCGCGAGATACGACAGGCTCGAATAACCGGTGCCGAAATCGTCGACGGTGATCGAGATGCCCATTTGCTTCAGCTTGACGAGCGTCGTAACGGCTTTCTCGGCGTGCGTGATGATGACGCTCTCGGCGATTTCAAACTCGAGAAAATGCGGCGACAGGCCGCTTTCCATCAGCGCATCCTGCACGGTCGACAGCCAGTTCTCGTGCTGCAGCTGCTGCACCGACATGTTCACCGACAGGCGCAGCAACATGTTTTGGCGATGCCACTGCACGACCTGGCGGCAGGCGTCGTGGAGAACGCGCTCGCCGAGCGCCTGAATCATTCCTGACTCTTCGGCGATCGCGATGAATTCCGCCGGCAAGACAATTCCGCGTTCGGGATCGCGCCAGCGCACGAGCGCCTCGACGCCGCGGGGACGCCCCGTCTGCATCTCGATCTGCGGCTGGTACACGACGAAGAATTCGTCAGCCATCAACGCACGGCGCATATCGGTTTCGAGCTGCAGGCGTTTTTGCACTCGCGCATTCATGTCGCCCGTATAGAAGCGATACGCGTTGCGCCCCGATTCCTTGGCCGAGTACATCGCCGTATCCGCCTGCTTGATTAGCGTCACGGCGTCCGGTGCGTCGACCGGGTAGATGGCGACACCGATCGAGCAGGTCAGCGTCGGGATTTGATCGGACAGCCGGAACGGCTCCTTGAACGCTTCGCGTACGCGCGAGATCACGGCCATCACCTCGAATGTCGCATCGGCGGCGCCGAGACTCGGCAGCACGAGCACGAATTCATCGCCGCCGAGACGCGCGACGGTGTCGCTCTCACGGACGGCCTTCGTCAGCCGCTGGGCGATCGCCTGCAACAGTTGGTCGCCGGCGTCGTGACCCAGCGTATCGTTGATCCGCTTGAAGTTATCGAAGTCGAGAAAGAGGCATGCGACCTGCGTGCCGTCGCGAAGCGCTTGCGCCAGAATTTGCCGCAACCGCTGATTGAGTAGCGAACGGTTCGGCAGCCCCGTGAGGATGTCGTGCTGCGCGAGCTTGTAGGCGTGGGCCGTCGCGACTTCGAGCTCCTTCGTGCGCTGCGTGACCTTCTCTTCGAGCGTCCGTTGATAGTTGGCGACCTCGCCCTGCGATTCGGCGAGCCGCTGCGTCATGTGGTTGAACGTATGCGTGAGCAGGCCAAGCTCATCGGAGGACTTTGCGGGCACGTAGATGTCGAGCCGGCCCGAGCCCACGGCGCGCGCCGCGCGCATCAGCCGCCGCATCGGCGCGACCAGCCGGCGGGTGAGAAGAAGCGTCGCAATCACCGCGACGACAACGAGCAAACCGACGACCGTCAATGCGCCGAGCAGGTGGTTCCGAAGATTCTCCCGCTGTCGGTCCGCCGACATGCCAAGCCGGATGTAACCAATCGGCGGCCCGCCCGCCGAAGACGTTATGGGTGTCATCAGCTCGACAATGCGCAATCCGCCTATCGCTCGTTCGCCGTTGGCGGCCGACGCGTCCGGTGTCGCGGCGATCTGCAACGCTGGCAATGGCTCATCGCCGAGCTTTGCCGCGATCCGCCGCTCGGCGACGGGATCACCCTTCTGGTCATGCACGGAGACGTACGCGATGTCGGCGTCGCCGGCGATTCCGCCCAGAATCTGTTCGATGCTCGTCTTGTTTTGTGCGGCAAGCGCCGGCGCCGAGACATCGGCGAGCATCGCGAGTACCGTTCGTCCTTGTGCGCGCAACTGCTGCTGATCGTCACGCCATTGCTGCCAGAAATAGAACGAGGTGATCGTCAACGCCGTAAGGGCGATCAACCCGACCGTCAGCAGATTGAGCTTCGTCAGAAGCCCCATACGCACCGGCGGGAGGTTGAGCGTGGTGACGGTGTCCGCCGCGAGCGGCGACAAGTGCTTGCGTAACCGTTGGCGCACGGTCGTCACAGGACCCCCACCAAGCGGATGGGGTACTTCGCAATAGGTGGGCTACAAGAACCTTCGCGCGTGCGTCGGCGGGCCGCCGGGGGCGCGCGAAAGCGCGCCGCCGCGGTTGAAGGCGGTGTTCGCCGGGCGCAGCTGCCGCCCGACGATTCAACGGCGGTCATCACGTGATTGTGGGGTGCGCGTGGCAAGGCATGGTTTGCGTGACTCGAGTACCACGCTGCCGCGGCGCCCTCTGTGTTTGTTCCAACAGCATTGAGAGAATACACCTGCGATGCCGCAAAGCGCGCGCGCGTGCGCCTTGGGCGACAGGCGGCGTTTGGTTCAGCCGATGGCGACCGGAATCTTCCCGATCCTTTGCCGCCACTCACGCGGTCCCGACTCGTGCACCGATTCGCCACGAGCATCGACGGCGACGGTGACCGGCATGTCCTTGACGTCGAATTCGTAGATCGCTTCCATGCCGAGATCGGGGAAGCCGACGACTTTCGACCCACGAATGGCTTTCGATACCAGATACGCCGCGCCGCCCACCGCGATCAGATAAGCGGCTTTGTGCTTGCGAATCGCCTCGACAGCCACCGCGCCGCGTTCACCCTTGCCGATCATCGCGAGCAAGCCCGTCCGGGCGAGCATCGTGTCGGTGAACTTGTCCATCCGCGTTGCGGTGGTCGGCCCCGCAGGACCGACGACTTCATCGCGCACCGGATCAACCGGCCCGACGTAGTAAACGACGCGATTGCGAAAGTCGACCGGCAACGACTCCCCTTTCGCGAGCATTTCGGTCATGCGCTTATGCGCTGCGTCGCGGCCGGTCAGTATCTTGCCGTTGAGGAGCAGGCGATCACCGGGCTTCCACGACGCCACTTCGGCCGGTGTCAGCGTATCGAGGTCGATGCGGCGCGATTCGGCAACCGGTGTCCACTGCACTTCGGGCCATTGCGAAAGATCCGGTGGATCGAGCCGCGCTGCGCCGCGGCCATCCAACGTGAAGTGCGCGTGACGCGTCGCGGCGCAGTTGGGGATGATGGCCACGGGCAAGCTCGCCGCGTGCGTCGGATAATCGAGAATCTTGACATCGAGGACGGTAGACAATCCGCCGAGACCCTGCGCACCGATGCCGAGCGCATTGACCTTGTCGTAAATTTCGAGACGCATCTCCTCAAGCCGATTCGATGGACCGCGCGCTCGCAGCTCGTGGAGATCGATCGGCTCCATCAGCGCTTCCTTCGCGAGCAACATCGCTTTCTCGGCGCTGCCGCCGATACCGATGCCGAGCATTCCCGGCGGACACCAGCCCGCACCCATCGTCGGTACCGTGTTCACGACCCAATCGACGATCGAGTCGGATGGATTCAGCATCGTGAACTTTGCCTTGTTCTCCGACCCGCCGCCTTTCGCCGCGATCTTGACTTCAACCGTTTCGCCTGGCACGACGTCGAAATGGATGACCGCAGGCGTGTTGTCGCGCGAATTGATCCGCTTGCCCGCGGGGTCGTGCAGAATCGACGCGCGCAGTTTATTGTCCGGATGGACATAGGCGCGCCGGACGCCTTCGTTCACCATGTCGGCGACCGACATCGTGGCGCCTTCCCATTGGACATCCATGCCGACTTTGACGAAGGCGCAGACGATTCCGGTGTCCTGGCAGATTGGCCGGTGGCCCTCCGCGCACAGCCGCGAATTGGTGAGGATCTGGGCGATCGCATCCTTTGCCGCCGGCGACTGCTCGGCATCGTACGCTTCGGCCAGTGCCGTGATGTAGTCCTGCGGATGGTAGTAGGAAATGTACTGAAGAGCGTCCGCGACGCTGGTAATCAGGTCGTGCTGGTGGATCTTTGCCATGGGGATGAGCGCCCTGCCGATTTGATGCAGCGCAAAATTCTAGCATTGCGCTGACAGCGTCCCGTTTCCACGTCTTGTATCATTGGTGAGAGGAGGTC
The DNA here is from genome assembly GCA_005881895.1 of Betaproteobacteria bacterium. Lineage (GTDB taxonomy): Bacteria > Pseudomonadota > Gammaproteobacteria > Burkholderiales > Casimicrobiaceae > VBCG01. Next base: position 37,982 of record VBCG01000023.1, on the reverse strand, counting down.
CTAAGCATGGCTCAGATCGAATCCGTGATGCGGGAACTGCGGGTATTTCCGCCGTCCGCCGAGTTCGTCGCACAGGCGAATATCAAAAAAGCCGACTTCGAGCGGCTGAATGCCGCAGCAGCAGCCGATTACGACGGCTTCTGGTCCGGGCTCGCGCGCGAGACGCTGTTGTGGCAGAAGCCCTTCACGAAGGGGCTCGACGAATCGAAGGCGCCGTTCTACAAGTGGTTCGAGGACGGAACACTCAACGTCTCGTACAACTGTCTCGAGCGCAACCTGCAGAACGGCAACGCCAACAAGGTCGCGATCGTTTTCGAGGCCGACGACGGCAAAGCGACAAAAGTCACGTATCAGGAGCTCTATCACCGCGTCTGCCGCTTTGCGAACGCGCTCAAGTCGCTTGGCATCAAAAAAGGCGATCGCGTCGTCGTTTACATGCCGATGTCGATCGAGGGCGTCGTCGCCATGCAGGCGTGCGCGCGGATCGGCGCCACGCATTCGGTCGTGTTCGGCGGCTTTTCGGCGAAGTCGCTGCAAGAGCGGATCATCGATGCCGGCGCGGTCGCGGTGATCACCGCGGACGAACAGGCGCGCGGCGGCAAGCATCTTCCGCTCAAAGCGATCGTCGATGAGGCGCTGGCGATGGGTGGATGCGATGCCATCCGCAATGTGATCGTCTATAAACGCACGGGCGGCAACGTGGCGTTCTCGGCGCCGCGCGATTTGTGGATGCACGACATCGTCGCCAAGCAGCCCGACACGTGCGAACCCGAATGGGTTGGCGCCGAGCATCCGCTTTTCATTCTTTACACGTCCGGATCGACTGGCACGCCAAAGGGCGTTCAACACAGCTCGGGCGGGTATCTGCTGTGGGCGATGCTGACGATGCGCTGGGTGTTCGACATCAAGCCGGACGATCTCTTCTGGTGTACGGCGGATATCGGCTGGGTGACCGGCCACACGTATATCGCATACGGTCCGCTTGCCGTCGGTGCGACGGAAGTCGTGTTTGAAGGCGTACCGACTTATCCGGATGCCGGACGATTCTGGAAGATCATCCAGGATCACAAAGTCAACGTGTTTTACACCGCACCGACCGCCATCCGTTCGCTGATCAAAGCGTCCGAAGCGAATCCGGCGACGGCGCCAAAGAACTACGATTTGTCGAGCTTGCGTTTGCTCGGCACCGTCGGCGAGCCGATCAATCCGGAAGCGTGGATGTGGTACCACACGAACGTCGGTCGCGGTCGTTGTCCGATCGTCGATACGTGGTGGCAAACGGAAACGGGTGGCCATTTGATTTCGCCGCTGCCCGGCGTTACCACGACGGTGCCCGGGTCGTGCACGCAGGCGCTGCCCGGAATCATGGCGGCCATCGTCGATGAAACCGGTCACGAAGTGCCCAATGGGCATGGCGGAATTCTGGTCATCAAAAGGCCATGGCCGGCAATGATCCGGACGATCTGGGGCGATCCTGAGCGTTACCGCACGTCGTATTACCCTGACGAGCTTGGCGGCAAGCTTTATCTCGCCGGTGACGGTTCGGTGCGCGACAAGGAGACCGGTTATTTCACGATCATGGGTCGCATCGACGACGTGCTGAACGTTTCCGGCCATCGGCTGGGAACGATGGAAATCGAATCAGCGCTCGTCGCGAATCCGATGGTGGCCGAAGCGGCGGTCGTGGGCCGTCCTGACGAGATGACTGGCGAAGCCGTCTGCGCGTTCGTCGTATTGAAGCAGGCGCGGCCGTCCGGCGCGGACGCTGAAAAAGTCGCCAAACAGTTGCGCGACTGGGTCGGCAAGGAAATCGGTCCGATCGCGAAGCCCAAGGATATTCGCTTCGGTGACAATCTGCCGAAGACACGTTCGGGGAAGATCATGCGGCGACTGCTGCGCTCTATCGCGAAGGGCGAGGAGATCACGCAAGACATTTCGACGCTCGAGAATCCGGCAATATTGGAGCAACTGAAGCAAGCGTTGTAAAGCAGCTGTAACCAGGATGCCGAAATGACTCGACGCTTCGCCCGAACTGAGAAAGGGCATGGCGAGATCGTTGAGGGCCGCAGGAACTTGCGCGGCAAGGTGCGCACGCTGCTCTTCTTGATCGATCCCGCGAAGTCGGCAGAGCAGATCGAGCAGCAAGCGAGCCAGATCGGCGCTACGTACGAGCAGCTCGCGCAGCTCGTCGCCGACGGCTATGTCGTCGAGCTCGGAACGGAAACGGCGATTGCAGCCAACGACGACAAAGCCGGCGCCGTTGATGTGATCGACGAAGTCGGGCGCTTTCGCATCGCGAAGGCATTCATGAACGACACCATCGTCGACGCTCTCGGGATCCGCGCCTTTCTATTCACTTTGCGGCTCGAGCGTTGCGCGACACGCGCCGACCTGAAGGCACTGCTTCCCGATTATGCGCAATCGCTCACGAAGAAGCTCCCGAAATCGGACGCCGGCGTCTTGATCGAGCGGACCGGAGAATTGTTGGAAATCACCTGAACGGCGGCTGGACGAGCCTGCCGCTCGGCGTAAGCCAAACCGTCCTAATGGTGCACCGCCGCATTGAGTTGCGGCGAAGGTCGAATTGTTGCTCTTGGGCGAACCAGCTTATACTCCCGCGGATTTGTGATTTCGACAACGCGGGTCCATGCCCGGTCATATCCGCACCAGACCGATAAATTTTTGAGGAGGCGTTCGATGGCCACAGTCGCACCGCGGGCCCCAGGTCACACGCAGGATTTCACGAAAGAAGAGAAGAAGGTCATTTTCGCATCGTCGCTCGGGACTGTCTTCGAGTGGTACGACTTCTATTTATACGCGGTTCTTGCGCCATTTTTCGCGGCGCTCTTCTTTCCCAGTGGCAACGACACCGCAGCGCTGTTATCGGCGTTTGCGACCTATGCCGCCGGTTTCCTCGTACGGCCATTCGGCGCCCTCGTATTCGGGCGGATCGGCGATCTGGTGGGCCGCAAATATACGTTTCTGGTCACGATCGTCGTGATGGGCTTCTCGACTTTCGCAGTCGGTTTGTTGCCGACATTCCAGACCATAGGCTGGGCGGCGCCCGTCCTGCTGGTGTCGCTGCGGCTGTTGCAAGGTCTGGCGCTCGGCGGCGAATACGGCGGCGCGGCAACCTACGTGGCTGAACACGCGGCGGAAGGCAAGCGCGGTTACGACACCGCGTGGATCCAGACGACGGCGACGCTCGGCCTGTTCCTCGCGCTGATCATCATCGGACTTTGTCGCTTCACCGGCTGGCTCACGCCGGCGCAGTTTTCCGACTGGGGCTGGCGTCTTCCGTTCCTCGTATCGTTGGTCCTGTTGGTCTTCTCGATCTACATCCGCCTGAAGTTGAACGAATCCCCCGTGTTCCAGCGGATGAAGGCGGAAGGCAAAGGCTCGAAGGCGCCGCTGACGGACAGCTTCCTCAAGTATCCGAACAACAAGTACGTGCTGCTGGCGCTGCTGGGCGCGACGGCCGGGCAGGGCGTCGTGTGGTACACGGGTCAGTTCTATGCGCTGTTCTTCCTGCTCATCACCCTCAAGGTCGATGCCGCCACAGCCTACACGCTAATCGGGGTCTCGCTGGTGCTCGGCACGCCATTCTTCATCGTCTTCGGCTGGCTGTCCGACAAGATCGGGCGGCTCAAGATCATTCTCGCGGGTTGCCTCATCGCTGCGATCACGTACTTCCCGCTGTTCCAGGGTCTGACACACTACGTTAATCCGGGGCTGGAATCGTTCGCCAAGACAAACGCGATCACGGTGGCCGCGAAGGACTGCCATTTCCACATTTTCGTCGGCCCATGGTCGAAGTTCTCCGACTGCGACAAGACCAAGGACTTCCTGACCAAGGCGGGACTGTCCTTCACGTCGACCGATCTGCCGGCCAGCTCAGCCGACAACGTCGTGGCCAAGATCGGTCCCACGGAGCTCAAGGGCTGGAATGAGGCCGCGTATAAAAAGGCGTTGGCCGACCTCAAGTATCCGACGGCAGCTGATAAGAACCAGATCAACTGGGGCATGACGCTGTTGATCCTGTTCATCATGGTCATCTACGTGACGATGGTCTACGGGCCGATCGCGGCGTTCTTGGTCGAGCTCTTTCCGACGCGGATCCGCTACACGTCAATGTCGTTGCCGTATCACTTGCCGCTGCTGGCTACAGCGCTCGTCGCTGCGACGGGAGATATCTACTACGGGCTGTGGTACCCGATCATCGTCTCGCTGATGACGGTGGTCATCGGCTTCCTGTTCTTGAAGGACACGATGGGATCCAGCATCGTGGCGGACGAAAAGCACGTGTACGGGCGCGCCGACTGACGGACGTCCACGTTCTCTCCTTGAAGCCCCGGTCGCTTCGGCCGGGGCTTTTTAACGGACGCAAGGCCGCAAAAAAAAGAGCATCCGCACGCGTGCTAACATCGATCGCGTGGAAGACGCGACGGCAAACGAACGCGCTGCGCTCACTGCGTTATCGCCGCTTGACGGCCGCTATGCGGGGAAGGTGTCCGCGCTGCGCGGAGAATTCAGCGAATTCGGACTGATTCGGCATCGCGTGCGCATCGAGTTGGCCTGGCTGTCGGCGCTCGCGGCCGAACCCGTCATCGAGGAAGTGCCGCCGTTCTCCGATGCGACGAGAAAAGCGCTCGCGGAAACGATTGAAGGCTTCGCGCTCGCTGACGCGGCCCGCATCAAGGCGATCGAACGCGAGACCAACCACGACGTCAAGGCCGTCGAATACTGGCTCAAGGAGCGCTTCGCCGGCGTTGCGGAAGTGGCGCGCGTCAGCGAATTCATTCACTTTGCGTGCACGTCGGAAGACATCAACAATCTGGCGCACGCGCTCGCGCTCATCGAGGCACGCCGCGACGTCTTGCTGCCGCTGTTGCACGATATCGTCGCCGACCTTCGCGTCCTGGCGCACGCGCATGCGGACGCGCCGATGCTCGGTCGCACGCATGGCCAACCCGCCACGCCGACGACGCTCGGCAAGGAAATCGCCAACGTCGCCGCACGCCTGGATCGACAGATCGCGGCGTTCGCGAAGGTTGTGATCAAGGGCAAGATGAACGGCGCGGTCGGCAATTACAACGCGCACGTCATCGCATATCCCGCCGTCGATTGGGAGCGCTTCGCAGCGAAGGTCGTCATGTCGCTGGGGCTCGAGTTCAACCCCTACACGACGCAGATCGAGCCGCACGACTGGATCGCCGAGTATTGCGATGCGCTCGCCCGGACGAACAACGTCCTGGTCGATCTCGACCGCGACATTTGGGGCTACGTTTCGCTGGGCTACTTCCGGCAGCGGACGAATGCAGGCGAGGTCGGATCGTCGACGATGCCGCACAAGGTCAATCCGATCGATTTCGAAAATTCCGAGGGCAACCTCGGGCTCGCCAACGCGTTGTTGCGCCATCTGGCCGACAAGCTGCCGATATCGCGCTGGCAACGCGATCTCACCGACTCGACGGTGCTGCGGAATCTCGGCGTGGCGATCGGTCATGCGGTGCTCGGCTGGACATCGCTGCGCCAAGGATTGGCAAGGCTCGATGTCGACCATGAGCGTCTCGCGGCCGATCTCGATGCGAACTGGGAAGTGCTGGCGGAAGCGATCCAAACGGCGATGCGACGCTACGGATTGCCGGAGCCCTACGAGCAACTGAAGGCGCTGACGCGCGGCAAAAGCGGAATCTCGCGCGAGTCGTTACATCGCTTCGTCGAAGGACTCGCGCTGCCGGACGATGTCAAAGCGCGTCTCCACTCGCTGTCGCCGTCCACCTACACGGGACTTGCTGCCGCGCTCGCAAAGCGCGTGTGACGTGCTTGGATCAGCGAAGAACGGTTGGCAATCCCCGGGAAAAATGTCGCATGAACCGGCGTGACGCAATGGTGGCGGTTCTTGCACTTGGCGCGACGATCCGGCCATTCGTCGCGCAAGCGCAATCGTCGAACAAGCTCTGGCGCATCGGGTACTTGGGGCCGTCTTCCGACACGGCGCCACACCTCCTGAAAGCGTTCCAGGAGGGACTGGCCGCATTCGGCTACCTGGAAGGCCGCAATATCATCGTGGAATACCGCTGGACGAATGCCGGCAGCGGCATGACCGATGAGAGCACGCTGCTCGCAAATGCGCGGGACCTCGTCGCACAAAAGGTCGACGTCCTCGCGGTGTCGATCGATCCGGCAATACTCGCAGCGAGCAAAGTCGCTGGCAGCGTCCCGATCGTCATGTTGAACGTGAGCGATCCAGTCGAGTTAGGCCTCGTTGCGAGTCTGGCGCACCCCGGCGGCAACATTACGGGCCTGACACGCCTCACTCCCGAGTTGGTAGGAAAGAATCTGCAGGTGCTGCTCGAGGCGGTGCCGGACGCCAAGCGCATCGGTTTGCTGGTAAGCGCGGCCAATGCAATGAACCGGCTAAGTGTCAGGAATGCCCGGCAAGCGGCACAAGCGCGGGGGCTTACGCTCCAAGTTGTCGAGCTGCGCACATCAGCGGAACTGGAGGCTGCGTTTGCAACCCTCAAACTTGGCGGGGCCGAGGCGCTGCTCGTCTCCGACATCGGGGGCGGCGTATTTTTCACGCAACGGGCGCAACTCGCCGACCTTGCGCTGGCACAGCGGCTACCGGCGATATTCGCCAACACCGAGAACGTCGAGGCCGGCGGCCTGATGTCGTATTCGCCCAGCTCCGCCGAGAATTATCGTCGCGCCGCCGGATTCATCGACAAGATTCTGCGAGGCACGAAAGCGGGCGATATCCCGGTCGAGCAACCAACCAAATTCGAGCTTGCGGTCAACATGAGGACGGCGAAAGCCATGAAGATCGTCATTCCGCAATCACTTCTATTGCGCGCCGATCGCTTGATCGACTGACATATCCCGATCTGTTCAGAGCAGCGTCAAGGCCACCGCGCGCGTCTTTCCTTGATGAACGTCGACACCGCCGGGATCAACGACACGACGACAATCGCGAGGACGATGTACGTCAGATTTTCCTTGACCCACGGAATGTTGCCGAACAGATAGCCGGCATAGACAAGCGACGTGATCCACGCCACGCCGCCCACGATGTTGTATGACAAAAAACGCGGGTACGTCATCCCGGCAACGCCGGCCAGGAACGGCGCGAACGTGCGAATGATCGGCACGAAGCGTCCGATGATGATCGTAATGCCTCCGTATTTGTCGTAGAACGCCTGCGTCCGCAACAAGTATTGGCGTTTGAACCAGCGCGAATCCGGTTCATGGAATACCCGCGGCCCAATGTAATGTCCGGCGGCATAGTTGACCGAGTCGCCGAAAACCGCTGCTGCGACGAGCACGAGCGCCAGCACATGGATATTGAGATCGGCGACGGCCACGACGGTGCCGGCGATGAACAGGATCGAATCGCCGGGCAGAAACGGGAATACAACGAGGCCCGTCTCGGCAAAGATCACGAGAAACAGGAGACCGTAGAGCCACGGACCATATTCGCTCGCCAGCTGCGTAATCGTCTGATCGAGCGCGAGCAGCGAATAAAGGAGCGTTGTAATCATCGGTGGCGCGGACGGCGTGTCGACGTACTGGTGTGCCGAGTCAGAAATTCACTTGATAGTTCGCGGCGCTCATTGTCCACTGCGCGGCCGCCATGCTGCATTGCTCGGTCTCACCGTACCACGAGGTACGCTTTCGACCTCGCGCCTTGCCTGACGGCCGATTTCATCCGCTTCTTTATCTTCGGAACTTCTGACTCAGCACACTATTGCATCCAGCGCGCCGCTTGCTCGCGCACGACATCCGGTAACGTCGTCTTCTCCGCGAATGTCTTGCGCAACCATGCAGCGTCGTTACCCTCGCCACGTGCAATCGCGAGCACTGCTTCGAGCGCGTTAGTCGATGCGAGATCGACCGCATGCGGAAAAAGCTCACGCAACGTGTGCTGGATATCTTCTGCGATGCCGATGGGGGTCCGCGTGGCATGATCGACGAGCGTCCCTGCGAGCCCATGGCGCGCCGCCTGGAAACGGTTATAGCTGTGCACAAGATAAAGCTCCGGATTGACCCAATCGACGCGCTCAGCCCATAACCAGCGCGACAACGCTTGCGCGTAGGCAGCGATCTGCGCCGCGCGATCGACGGTTAGAGGCGTGTCGCACACGCGTATCTCGACCGTTCCGAACTCGGGCTTGGGCCGCACGTCCCAATAGAAGTCCTTCATGCTCTTGACGATCCCGAATTCGTACATCGTCTGGAAGTACTGGTTGAATGCGCGCCAATCGGCAACGAACGGCATCGTGCCCGCGAGCGGAAACGTGTTGACGATCGAAAGGCGCGAGGAATCGAATGCCGTGTCGACGCCCTGATAGAACGGCGATGACGCCGCAAGGGCGATGAAATGCGGTAAGTACCGGATGAGTGCGTGATTGAGATAGATTGCGTCGTCCGCGCTGGCGCAGCCAATGTGCACGTGCTGGCCGAATACGGTGAATTGCTTGGCGAGGAAACCGTATTTCTTTGAGACCGTCAGAAAGCGCTCCGTCGGATAGATCTTGCGATCCCTCCACTTCTGGAATGGATGCGTGCCTCCGCCGGCAATGGCGACGTTCATCTGGCGTGCATGCGACGCGAGTCGGTCGCGCGTCGTGCGGAGCTCGGCGAGCAGTGTTTCGTAGCGTTCGTGAACGCCCGAGTTGATCTCGATCATGCTCTGCGTGAGCTCAGGCTTCAGCTCGCCGGCGTGCCAGTCGCCCGCAGCGCGGCGCAGCAGATCGTCCGCATCCGGCGCCAGGTTGAAGTCGCTCGTATTGACCAGCTGCAGCTCGAGCTCGACGCCGATCGTCAAAGCCTCCGAATGCTTGAACTCGAGCGGCGCCATGTCAGCCCCTAGTCGCGAGCGTCCTGCTCGCCCTCGCCGGACGCGACCAGCGCGTAGCGTGTCGCGATGGGTCCGATGACGTGCAAAATCGCAATGCCTGACGCCACGATGGCCGCAAGGCGCGCGCCGAAATCCGGCGCAACGTCATAGATCGGCTGTGTGATGCCGATCGCGAGACCGGCCATCGGCGTCAGCGCGAGCGACAGCGTCGCGGCTTGTTGCGCCGAGATTCGCGCGGGCCATGCGAACAGATAGAGCGCGAAAGCCTTGCCGAGCAAGCGGACGAGGACGAGCGCGAGACCGATCCAGGCAATCGGACCGAATTGCTCGGGCCGCAGCGTGGCGCCGGTCAGCACGAAGAGGACGACGAAGAACAGGCGCGCTGCATGGCCAAAGCGGATATCGATCAGCCGGTGGTTCGGATCGAAATTTCGCGCCGCCACGCCGAACACGAGCAGCGCAAGCAGGACCGACAGGCGCCCCATCTGCGCGACGCCGACGGTCAGCACGATCATCCCGACGACCAGGATGAACTGCGGCGCGTCCGACTTGCCGATAAAGCGCGCGAGCAGCCGCGCGACCCAGAACGCTGCGTAGCCCAGCAAAAACGATCCGGCGACGAGCCACAGCGCGCGTCCGGTTGGACTCCACGCCGAGCCAGCGTCGCCGACTTCGATAAAAGGCAAGAGCAACGTGACGCCCAGCATCGCGATGATGTTGTTGAGCGCGACATGCCACAGCGCTCGTCTTGTGACGGGTCCTTCGGCCTTGAGCTCCGCAGCCACGAGCAATACAACTGCCGGCGCCGTGGCGACGCCCACGGTTGCGGCAACCGCGGCTTCGAGCGGCGCGATATCGAAATAGCGTAGCAGTGCAAACATCGCGCAGAACGATAGCAGGCTCTCGGCAAGTCCCGACGGGAGCAACCACCGATCGTGCCGCGCCCATTGCAGATCGAGGCGGCGGCCGAGCTCGAACACGACGAGTCCGAGCGAGATGTCCGCGAAGATGCGCGTATCGCGCAACGCTTCCTCGTTCAGCAAGCCAAGCACACCGGGACCGAGAATAAAGCCGATGGCAATATAGCCGGTGATCGACGGAAGCACACGCGTGCGCGCCGCAATCCAGCCGCCGATCAGTCCGGCGAGCAGCAACAGCCCGAACAACGTGAAGCTGTTCGTGACGGGCGGCCAGGTGGGAAGGAAGTCGGGCATTTTTCGTAAGTAGGGTCAGACTCCCTTTTCCGAACATTCGCGATCAGATGTTCGGAAAAGGGAGTCTGACCCTACTTAAGGGAGAATCTTCTCGCCCTCGGGACCGCTGCGCTTCTTGTCAGGCTTCACCAGATCTTCGCGCGACACGCCAAGCCACATCACGAGCGCCGCCATCACCAACGCTGACGAATAGATGCCGAAGCAGATGCCGATCGCGAGCGCGAGCGCGAAGTGATGCAGCGTTTCCCCGCCGAAAAAGAAGATCGACATCACCATCAGCAACGTGCAGCCGTGCGTGATGATCGTTCGCGACATCGTGCTCGTGATCGCGCTGTCGATGACGTGCATCACCGTGGCCTTGCGCATCTTGCGGAAATTCTCGCGAATCCGGTCGGCGATCACGACCGACTCGTTGACCGAGTAGCCCAGGACCGCGAGCACGGCGGCTAGAACCGGCAGCGAAAACTCCCACTGGAAGAACGCGAAAAACCCAAGAATGATGATCACGTCGTGCAGGTTGGCGATGATCGCCGCGACGGCGAAGCGCCATTCGAAGCGCAGCGCGAGATAACCGACGATGCCGAGCGATACAAGCAGCAGCGCGAGCGCACCGTTTTCGTAGAGCTCCTTGCCGACCTGCGGTCCGACGAATTCGACGCGCTTCTGCGTGGCTGTCGGATCGTCGGTCTTGAGCGCTGTCATGACGCGCTCCGACAGCTGGGCGCTCGATACGCCCTCCTTGAGCGGCAGCCGAATGAGGGCGGTGTTCGAGCTGCCGAAGCTTTGCGCCGAGTATTCGCCCAGCGCAAGCTTGTCGATTGCGCCGCGAACACGATTGAAGTCGACGGCGTGCTCGTAGGCAACCTCGATGACCGTCCCGCCGCGGAAATCGACGCCGAGATTGAGACCTCGGGTTGACAGGAAGAAAACGGCGGCCAGGAACGTGACCAACGAAATGACGTTGAACACGAGCGCGTGCCGCATGAACGGGATGTCGCGCGTGAATCTAAAGAATTCCATGGCGTTGTCTTAGGCGATCCGAGATTGGCGCGATTGAGGTTGCGTCACGTCTTGGCAGCCGGCACCACGGCGCGATCCGGCTTCCATACTTGGCCAATCGATATCTTCTCGAGCTTCTTGCGACTGCCGTAAATCAACGCGACGACACCGCGCGAGACGAAGACCGCCGAGAACATCGACGTCATGATACCGAGGCAGTGGACGACCGCGAAGCCGCGCACCGGGCCAGTGCCGAACGCCAGCAGCGCAAGGCCGGCGATCAACGTCGTCACGTTCGAGTCGAGAATCGTGTTCCAGGCTCGCTCGTAGCCCGCCTGGATCGCGGCATGCGGTGTCGCGCCCCAGCGGAGCTCCTCGCGTATCCGTTCGTTGATCAGCACGTTGGCGTCGATGGCCATGCCGAGCGCAAGCGCAATGGCGGCCATGCCGGGCAACGTCAACGTGGCCTGGAGCATCGACAGAATGGCGACGAGCAACAGCAAGTTGATGCAGAGCGCTAGCGTCGAGATGACGCCCATCAGCAGGTAATAGACGCAGATGAAAACGGCCAGCACGCAGAATCCGAACACGACGGAGTCGAATCCCTTCTGAATATTTTCCTTGCCGAGCGATGGACCGACGGTGCGCTCTTCGACGATTTCCATCGGCGCTGCGAGCGCGCCCGCGCGCATCAGCAGCGAGATGTCGTTCGCTTCGCGTGTCGACATCCGGCCGCTGATCTGCACGCGCCCGCCGCCGATCTCTTCGCGAATGACCGGCGCGGTGATCACTTCCGCCTTGCCTTTCTCGACCAGCACGATCGCCATCCGCTTGCCGACGTTCTCGCGCGTGACTTCCTTGAAGATGCGCGCCCCCGTTCCGTCGAGATTCACGTGGACTGCGGGTTCGTTGGTGCGGCTGTCGAATCCGGACTGTGCGTCGTTGATTCGATCCCCCGTCAGCACAACTTGGCGCCGAACGAGGATCGGCTCGCCGTTACGATCCTGGAACAGATCGTTGCCGAGCGGAATCTGCCCGCTTCGCGCTTGGTCCAGCGCGCCGGGCTCATCGTTGACCATGCGGATTTCGAGCGTAGCCGTGCGCCCGAGAATATCCTTGGCCCGCGCTGTGTCCTGCACGCCCGGCAGTTGCACGACGACCCGATCGCTGCCTTGCTGCTGAATGATGGGCTCTGCGACGCCGAGCTCGTTGACACGGTTGCGCAAAATAGTGATGTTTTGCTGGACCGCGCCGTCTTGAATGCGCTTTTGCGCCTCCGGCTTGAGTCCTGCGACCAACCGGAGCTCGCCACCCGCCGCATCCTGTTCGCGGACGAGGAGATCGGGAAATGCCGTCTCGATAGCGATCCGCGCCTTGTTCCGTTCCGCCTCGTCCTTGAAGCGGAGCACGACGTTCGATTGCTCGCGCCCGACACCGCCATAGACGATGCGTTTCTCCCGCATCAGCGAGCGGATGTCGGTCGTGTACCGGTCGGCCGCCTTGTCGAGCGCACCCTTCATGTCGACCTGCAACAGAAAATACACGCCGCCGCGCAAGTCGAGGCCGAGATACATCGGCAGGGCGCCGATCGACGCGAGCCATTGCGGCGACGATGAAAGGAGATTCAACGCAACGATATAGTTGTCGCCGAGCTTCCCCTGCAGCACTTCCTTTGCCTTGACCTGGGTATCGAAATCGGCGAAACGCACTTTCACACCGGTTGGATCCAGCACCTCGCCCCGATACGCAATGCCGGCGCTCTTGAGCGCGTCCTCGACGGTTGCGAGCAACGTCGAATCGATCTTGACGCCCGTTTTCGACGACGATACCTGCACGGCGGGCGCATCGGGAAACAGGTTCGGCAATGCGTAGACGATCCCGACGACGAGCGCGACGCCGATAACGATGTACTTCCAGAGCGTATAACGATTCATTGAACGGAGCGCCGTGCGGCAATCACAATGACTTGATCGTGCCCTTGGGCAGCAGTTGGGAGATGGCGCCGCGTTGCACCGTCATCTCGACGCCGTTGGCAACCTCGACGACCGCGTATTGGTCGGTGAGCTTGGTAATCCTGCCGACGATGCCGCCGGCGGTTACGATTTCATTCCCCTTTTCGAGCGATTCGAGCATCGCGCGCGTTTCCTTCGCCTTCTTCTGCTGCGGCCGGATCAACATGAAATAGAACACGGCAAAGATCGCGATCATCGGCAAGAACGTGAGCAGCGTGTCGGTCTGCGACGCGCCGCTCGCAGCCTGTGCGTAGGCAGGGGTGATGAACACGAAAGCTCCTCCGATGGCTAACGTAGTGCGTTGCGATTACGACTCGCCGCAACGGCGCTCATTCCGGCTGCACAGGACGTATCCGTGCGGGTGATTGTGCCGGTCGATGCCTTTGAAAACCAAAGATTATCACGGGACCTTGCTTCGATCCCGCCATCGCCTGCCGCCAATCACACGCCGCACGAGCGCTCGGCGTGGAAGGTGTCGATGAAGGCCGTCAAGCGGTCAGACTCGATCGCCTCGCGGATCTGGGTCATCAACGTCAAGTAGTAATGCAGATTGTGAATCGTCGCGAGCCGCGCGCCGAGAATCTCGTTCGCGCGCTGAAGGTGATGCAGATACCCGCGAGTGAACTCCCGACACGCGTAGCACGTGCACGTCGCGTCGAGCGGCGACGTATCGCTACGGTAGCGAGAGTTGCGGATCCTGAGGTCGCCATAGCGGGTGAACAGCCAACCGTTACGCGCGTTCCTGGTCGGCAGCACGCAATCGAACATATCAATGCCCGCCAGGACGGCTTCGACCAGGTCCTCGGGTGTCCCGACACCCATGAGATACCGCGGCGACAACGCAGGCAGCCGCGGCGCGGTATGAGCGAGGATCCGCAACATTTCCTCCTTCGGCTCGCCAACCGACAATCCGCCGATTGCATAGCCATCGAATCCGATGTCGACGAGCCCCGCAATCGATGCGTCGCGCAGGTCGCCGTGCATGCCGCCTTGGACAATGCCGTAGAGCGCGTTCGGATTGTTGCCGTGGGCGACCTTCGATCGCTGCGCCCAGCGTAACGACAGCTCCATCGACTGCGCCGCTTCATCGCGTGTCGCGGGATACGGCGTGCATTCGTCGAATACCATCGCGATGTCCGAATCAAACGTGCGCTGGATGTCGATCGATAATTCGGGTGTCAGGAACATCCGATCGCCGTTGACGGGCGAAGCGAAGGCGACGCCGTTTTCCTGCACCTTGCGCAGCGGCCCGAGGCTATACACCTGAAATCCGCCGGAATCGGTGAGCAGAGGACGCCGCCATCCCATGAAGCGATGCAAGCCGCCATGAGCCGCAATTACGTCGAGCCCGGGGCGAAGCCACAGATGAAAGGTATTGCCGAGCACGATTTGCGCGCCCAACGCGGTGAGCTCGTCGGGCGCCATCGCCTTGACGCTGCCATAGGTTCCCACCGGCATGAATACCGGCGTTTCGACGACGCCATGAGCGAGCTCAAGGCGACCGCGCCGAGCCGCGCCCGACGTCGCGAGAACGATAAAGCGCATTGAGAAAGTGAACGAGCCGCCGGTCGCGTCAGCGTCGCGTCAGCCGACGGGAAAACCCGCCGAACAAGAGCAGGAGCAACGCAGTGAGCGCAAGCGACGCGGGCGAATGCGATGGAATCGCGAAGGGGTCCGGGGTGGGGCCGGTGCTGCACGCGGCGGCGCCGAAATCGAACGCATTGCGCCACACGCGGTAGAAATCGCCGCCGAAATCGGTTCCCGGAACGCCTCCGATGGGATAATCCGGCGCAATCGCGACGTGAATGACGCACGCAGGACCGGTAATGCGGTAGGCGATCGCGGGGTCGGGGTTGCCGCGCGCATTTTTCTGGAGCCAGTTCGCGACGACGATCGTTCCGGGCTTCGCCTGGTTGCCGCCCGCCCATTGCCCGGCTGTCAATGTCGTTACGCCGGCGGTGAGCGGATGCGCCACGATCGACGCCGGATCGAGCGAGCGCGGCACGTAGCTTGTGCCGACACCATCGGTCGTGTTCGGATCGATGCTTTCCAGCGCTCCCCAGCCGTTCGGCGTTACCACGGTCGCCACGTCGCTGCGGTCCTGATCGTAGAAGGTCCCCAGCACGACTGCGCGACCGGCGTTGGCGTAGGCAGCGACCACGTTGCCAACGGGCGTTGCGTTAGCAAATGTCGAGTCTTCGAAAAGGAGCAAAACGTCAAAGTTAGCAGTCAGCGTCGCGAGCGTTGGCACCGCGGCGCTGACGTTCACCGCGGTAAATGTATGGCCCGTCACTTTTGCGCTGAAATCCGTAGCCGTTTCATTGGCGTGATTGTTCGAAAGGACGCCGACACGCGCCGCATGAGACGAGCCGTTTATGAGCATGGCAGCGACAGCGATAGCGATGGCTGCCGTAGTGAAACGGATCCGACGGGTTTGCATGGAAATGCGGACTTCGACGTGCGCGACGGGTGCGAGGCCGATTTCCGCAACGATTGCGACGGTGGCAAGAGTAGCGGTTTCCACGCTATTCGCCAAGAGAGATGACGATTGGCAGGCGTCGACCCGTGACTATTGTTGCGGTTTTCGCCCGATTGGCGCCCAAAAATGTCGCCCGTGGGCGACACTATCCATTCGCCGAATCGCCGTCTGTCCGATCGATGAGCATTGCATCGCCGTAGCTGAAGAAACGGTACCGCTTGGCGACCGCATGTCGATAAGCGCGGCGAACCGTTTCCATTCCGGCGAACGCCGACACGAGCATCAGCAGCGTCGACTTCGGCAGATGAAAATTGGTGAGCAGGCGATCGACGACGCGGAAGCGGAATCCGGGGATGATGAAGAGGCGTGTCTCGCCGGTCAGGGGCTGCACGCCGCCGCCAGCGTCGGCCGCAGACTCGAGCGCCCGCAACGTCGTCGTCCCGACAGCCAGAATACGTCCGCCGCGAGCACGCGTGATCGCGATCGCTTGAGCTGTGGTCGCCGGAACATCAAATCTTTCGGCATGCATTCGATGCTGCGAAAGGTTCTTGGATTCGACGGGCGAGAATGTGCCCGCGCCGACGTGGAGCGTGACGAACGCTGTTCCCACGCCGCGCCGCGCGAGCGCCGCCAGCATCGATGTGTCGAAGTGAAGGCCGGCTGTGGGCGCTGCCACTGCGCCGGCGTACCGCGCGTACACGGTTTGGTACCGACGCGCATCGTCATCGCCGATCTGCCGCGTGATGTAAGGCGGCAACGGCACTTCGCCGTGCCGCTCGAGCCATTCGAGAAGCGGTTCGTCGATGTCGAAGCGCAGTCGGAACAAACGCTCGTCCCGCGCAACCACCGTTGCGGTCGCCCGCCCGGCAAAGTCGATCGACGACCCGATCTTCGGCATGTGGCTCGCCTTGATCTGCAGCCACGCCTCATTGCGATCGACGATTCGCTCGATCAGCGCCTCGACGCGTCCGCCGGTCGGCTTGCGGCCGATAAGCCGTGCGCGGATCACTCGCGTGTCGTTGAGCACGAGGAGATCACCCGGCGCAATAAGCTCGGGCAAATCGCGAAAGTGCAAATCGGCGAACGCGTCGCCAGCGACGTGCAGGAGCCGGCTCGACGTCCGCTCGTCCGCCGGCGCTTGTGCGATCAAATCAGGCGGAAGCGCGTAATCGAAATCGGACAGCGTCAATTTCATGCGGCGTCCGATCTCAGGCGGCACCGTCTCACTCACGACTCGCCGGCATTGACAACGCAGTCACCCGGACGTAGCGTCCAGCGGCCGTCGTCGGTCGACATGCTTGGTGCCGGGAGAGGGAGTCGAACCCTCACGCTGTTGCCAGCGGCGGATTTTGAGTCCGCTGCGTCTGCCATTCCGCCACCCCGGCCGGTGTGCGAGTCCGGACGGAAAAACGCCCGAACGCGGCAAGTGAGCATTATCGCGGAAATGCCGCGTTCGTGTCTCGCGGCTTGATCGTTTGGAAAGGCATCGATCGATGAGCTCGGTTCGCAACGTGCTGTCGCGATCATCTGTCGTGCTACGGCGGGCGCGTGCATACACCGCACCTCGATTCGCTGGCAGCGCGTGGCGTGCGTTTCGACAATGCGTTCGTCCAATCCGGCGTGTGCGGTCCATCGCGGATGTCGTTCTACACCGGGCGCTACATGAGCTCGCATGGCGCGACGTGGAACCGCGTTCCGTTGTCGGCGGCCGAGCTTACGTTGGGCGACTATTTGCGCGCGGCAGGTCGCGTCGCGACGCTGGCCGGCAAGACGCACGTGCTTCCGGATTACGAAGCGCTCGATCGCTTCGGCATCGAGATCGAATCCGAGCGCGGCGCGTTGCTCCGCGAGGGCGGCTTCGTCGTGCTCGATCGCTACGATGGGCACACGCCGCCAGGACCGGAATCCGGCTATGCCGATTATCTTCGCGCCCACGGCTATCGAAGCGCCGATCCATGGAGCGATTACGTGATCGCAATGGAGGAGGACGCGCGGATCGTATCCGGTTGGCAGATGCGTAACGTTCACCTGCCTTCTCGCGTACGCGAGGAGCATTCTGAAACAGCGTACATGACCGATCGCGCGCTCGAGTGGATTCGAGCCCAACACGACAATCCGTGGGTGCTGCACCTGTCGTACGTCAAGCCGCATTGGCCGTATGTTGCGCCGGCGCCGTGGCATGCCGTCTATCGAGGCGGCGACGTCGGTCCGATTCAGCACGGCGCTGAGGACGGCACCGCCGACGAGCATCCCGTCGTGCGGGCTTATCGCGAGCACGACGAATGCAAGAGCTTCGCGCGCGAAGACGTGGCGCGCCATGTGCGCCCGGCCTACATGGGCCTCGCCGCGCAGATCGACCATCATCTCGGACGCGTGTTGAAGGCGCTGGATGAAGGCGGACGGCTGCGCGACACGCTGATCATTTTCACGTCCGATCACGGCGATTTCCTCGGCGATCGCGGACTCGGCGAGAAGGAGCTCTTCTACGACGAGATCGTCCGGGTCCCGTTTCTGCTCTACGATCCGTCGCCGCAGGCGGACACGACGCGCGGGAAACCGGAGTTGCGTTTTGTCGAAGGCGTCGACGTCGTGCCGACGATTCTCGAAACACTGGGCATTTCCCTGCCGTCGCATCGTGTCGAAGGCCGTTCGCTGTTGCCGCTGACGCGCGGGTCAGGATCGGCCAACTGGCGCGATGCGACCTTCGGCGAGCTCGATTACAGCTATCGGCGCGCTCGGCGTGTCCTTGCACGCGACGTGGGCGAATGCCGCGCCTGGATGGTACGTACGTCGCGCTGGAAATACATCCATTGGCTCGGAATGCGACCGCAGTTCTTCGATCTCGAAGCGGATCCCGCGGAGTCTCGCGACCTGGGCGCGCGATCGGGCCACGATAAGGTGATCGCCGAAATGCGAACGCGGTTATTCGACTGGCTAGCCAGCGCCAAGCGCCGCACAACGGTTTCCGGCCGCGAAGTCGACGACGGCACCGACGCTCACCGGCCGCACGGCATTCACATCGGCATTTGGTAAGGATGTACTCAGATGTGCAGCGTCGCCAGCGCGCCCAGCGCGAGCGACACGGCCGCGACCGCATAACTGAAATATTTGAGCCGACTGTCGCGCGTCAGAAGCGTGATCGCGGCGAGCGCAATGGCGATCTGAATGAGCGTTGTCGCTTGAGCCCATCGATGATGGACGTGCATCGATGCTTCGCTTTTGGTCTCCGACGCCTTGGCCTGCTCCTCGAATTTTTTCGCTTCTTTCATGATGTCGGCTTTTTCGTCCGCGTAGCGCTTGGCTTCCGAGCGGAACTTCTCGCTTTGGTCGGCGGACGCCAGTACGGCGCCGAGCTCGGCCAAGTTTTGCTTGCTGCTCTTCGCCTGATAGAAATTCCACTGATCGGACGCTTCGGTCTTCTTGATCGCGGCGTCGTTCTTGTAGAGCAGCGCGTCGTTTTGCGTCGCACCGCTCATGTAGCCGAACAGCGCGCCGACCGTCGCGAAGATCGCCGTCATGACCGCGATGCGACCGGCAAACGGATCGCGGGAATGCGCGGCATGCTCTAGCTCGTGGTCGTGCGGGCCGTGGACGTGAAACGTATCTTCAGACATCGTTGTCTCCCTCGCCAACGCGAGAATGTTACCGGGCGGCGCTATCTATCGATTCGCCGAAAAGTGACGAACGCGTAATCAAACCCATCAGGACCGTCGAGCGTATGCGGCTCGCGATCGACTTCGAGCCATCGGTCGCGATCGAGCGGCGGAAACGTCGCGTCGCCGGTAAACGCGCGATCGATCTCGGTGATATATAGCGCGTCGGCGAGGAGCAGCGCATCGCGGTAGAGCGCTCCGCCGCCGATGCAGAACGTCGGCGCCGGGCAATGGACTCGCGGCAGCGCGTCGGCTAACGATCCCGCCGTCTCGGCACCGTCCGCGAAATAGCCAGGCGTTCGCGTGACGACGATGTTCTGGCGATCGGGCAGCGCATGCGGCAGCGACTCCCAAGTTCTGCGTCCCATGATGATGGTGTGACCGCTCGTGAGTGCGCGAAACCGCTTCAGGTCATCGGGGAGCCGCCATGGCAGCCGACCGTCGATGCCAATGACGCCGTTGCTCGCGACCGCCGCGATCACTGCGAAAACCGGTCGGATCGCGGCAGGCATCGCTCAAGCATCGCGAGCCGCGTATCGTTTCCAGGGCGTCGCGAGTAGGGTGAGAGTGTCATAATCGCGCGGATTATAGCGAGACAGCTGCCGATCCAGCGTGTATTACCCCCGTTCGTTCCTCAAGTTCATCTTGCTGGGCTTCCTGCTGGTCAGCCTGCCCTTGGTCTACGCGCTCGCCGAATTGATCCTGTCGCTCGACCGCTTATCGTCGCAGGCCGGTACGGAAGTGCTGCAGGCGGCCCAAGCGGGGCGGACGAGCCGTCTGATGTTCGAACAGACGGCGACGCTCGAGCGCATTGCGCGCCAGCACCTCATTCTCGAAGACAACTTGCTGCTCGAAGATTACGCGCACGTGCGTGAAGATTTCCGCGTCGCGGCGCGGGAGCTCGCGTCGCTGCCGCTGGAACCGTCGCAAATCGCGGCGCTCAATGACCTCGCCGACCAGGAGAATCGTCTCTATCAAAGCCTGACGTCACCGAAGCGTACACCCGAGATCGCCACGCAAATCGTCGACGGATACGCGAAGCTCGTCGACGGCACACGTGAAGCGACGGCAGCCACGAATCAACTCACGCAGCACGCGATCGAGCGGCTGCAGGAAACCGCGAGCCGCGGGCGCGAGAAGTGGTTCTGGTTCGGGCTCGCGACCGTCGCGATTGCCATTGCGCTCGCGATCGTGTTTGCCGTGCTGATCGCCCGGCCGATTCGGCAACTCGATCAGGCGATTCGGCAAATGGGCACCGCCGACTTTACGCATGCGATTCGCGTTTCGGGCCCGCAGGATTTGCGCTATGTGGGTCAGCGGCTGGAATGGCTGCGTGCAAGGCTGTCCGAGCTCGAGCAACAGCAGACACGCTTCCTGCGCCACGTCTCGCATGAATTGAAAACGCCGCTTACCGCCGTTCGGGAAGGTGCGGAGCTGCTTCGCGATAACGTCGGCGGCAAGTTGAATTCCGAGCAGCAGGATATCGTCCGCATCGTCCGCGAGAACACGCTGCAATTGCAGAAGCTGATCGAGGATCTGCTCGCCTATCATCAAACCCGCGCGATGGAACCGGTGACGCTCGGTCCGATCGCGTTGTCGGACGTCGTTGCACGCGTGCTGCGCGAACAAAAGCTGGCGGCGCTGGCGCGGATGATTTCGTTCGACACGAAGCTCAAGCCGGCGCTCATCATTGGCGACGCCGAGAAGATTCGCACGGTCGTCGATAACCTCGTGTCCAACGCGATCAAATATTCGCCGCGCTCCGGCGCGATCGAGCTGCGCGTTAGCACCGAGGCGTCGAACGCGATTCTCGACGTCGTCGACGAAGGACCCGGCGTCGCGCTCGACGATCGCGAGCGCATTTTCGATTCGTTCTACCAGGGACCTGCGCCTGCCGAAGGCCGCGTCAAAGGATCCGGCCTTGGGCTCGCGATCGCACGCGAATACGCAGTCGTGCACGGCGGGCGCATCGAACTTTTGCAGCGATCGGACGGCAAACACGGCGCGTGGTTTCGTCTTTCGCTGCCGTTAGCGGCCGGCGCATTTTCGGTGAAGAGCGCAGCCGCCAAGCCGGTGACGTTGGCGGGCATCAAATGACGGCTCGCCGTGTGCTGCTTGCGGTATTGATCACGGTATTCATGGCCGGCTGCGCGACGAAACCCACCGTCGTATTGACGCCACAGGAGCAGTACGAGCCAGAGTCGGTGACCATTTTGCCGATGACGCCGGCCGCGGAGGCGCCGCCGATCGATCCCGTCGAGCCTCCACCACCGCCCGCCTCGCCGCCGGAACGACCGACATCCCAACCGCTTGCGGTCCCGCCGGAGCCGTTGCGGGAGCCGCCCACGAACGTTGCAGCGTTTGCCGCGCCGCCGGCGCCGCCGGCTGAGCCGACCGAGGACCAGCAGTTGCTCGCGCTCCTCGCCGATCTTCAGCGTTACGGCGGAATGTCCGTCGATGACCTGCGTCGAGAGCTCGCGAACGCCTCGGCTGCCCTGGGGCGCCAGCGCTCCGACGCGAATCGGGTGCGCCTTGCCGTGCTCTATACGATGGTTCGAGCGACGCCGGCGGACGATCAACGCGCGTTGCAGCTATTCGAAAACGTGGCGAAAAGTGACCCCGGACCGACGCCGATCAAGCAGCTTGCAGCGGTGCTGCAGGCGCAGGTGACCGAGCGACAAAAAGCCGTCCACGACGAACAGCAAAAGGCCGACAAGGTGATCCAGAAGCTTGAAGCGTTGCGTGAGATGGAAAGGAGCTTGATGCGCGATCGCGTGCGTAGCGGTGGCGGTGGCGGCGGCGGCGGCGGGGCCGGCGGAAGTGGACGCTGACGCGATGGAATACCTCCCATGAACACCGGCGACATTCTGCTCGTCGACGACGATCCTGATCTGCTCCGGTTGATCAGCCTCCGGCTCATGTCGGCTGGCTATCGCGTTCGCACGGCGGACAGCGGCGAGACAGCGCTGGCGGCACTCGCGATCGCTCGTCCGGGAACGGTAATTACCGACATGCGGATGCCGGGCATCGACGGGCTGCAGCTGTTCGAGGCGATCCATCGGCAGCATCCGGCGATGCCGGTCATCATTCTCACCGCGCACGGCACGATTCCCGATGCCGTCAACGCGACACAACGCGGCGTATTCGCCTTCCTCACGAAGCCGTTCGACAGCCAGGATCTCCTTCAGAAAGTTGCCGCCGCCCTCAAACTGTCCGGCGATGACGTCGCGGTCGGCGACAGCGAAGCGACTGCGTGGCGCGAAGGCATCATCACGCGCAGTCCGAAGATGGAGGACTTGTTGCGGCAGGCCCGGCTCGTCGCCGACTCCGACGCGAGCGTGCTGATCTATGGCGATTCGGGCACCGGGAAGGAGTTGCTCGCGCGGGCGATTCATCGGGCAAGTTCACGTCGCGAAAAGCCTTTCGTCGGGGTAAATTGCGGCGCGATTCCAGCGGAGCTGCTCGAATCGGAGCTGTTCGGGCATGCACGCGGCGCGTTCACGGGCGCGATTGCCGCGCATAAGGGGCTTTTTCAAGCGGCCGACCGCGGCACGTTGTTCCTGGACGAAATCGGTGATATGCCGCTCCCGTTGCAAGTCAAGTTGTTGCGGGTGTTGCAGGAAAGCGAAGTGAGACCTGTCGGATCGACCCAGGCGATACCCGTGGACGTGCGCGTGATATCGGCCACTCATCGCGATCTCGAGGAACAGCGGGCGAGCGGGCGTTTCCGCGAAGATCTTTATTACCGGCTGAACGTCGTTTCGCTGCACCTGCCGTCGCTGTCGCAGCGCCGCGAGGACATCCCACTTCTGGCGGCCCACATTCTGCGCAATTTGTCGGAGCGTTATCGCAAGCCCGCGCCGACGTTGGCGCCCGATGCGATGGCGTCGCTGGTTGCGGCACCCTGGCCGGGCAATGTGCGGCAACTTTTGAACCTGCTCGAGCAGGCGGTCGCTTTGACGCCGACGCCCGTCATCCCG
The DNA here is from genome assembly GCA_005881895.1 of Betaproteobacteria bacterium. Lineage (GTDB taxonomy): Bacteria > Pseudomonadota > Gammaproteobacteria > Burkholderiales > Casimicrobiaceae > VBCG01. Next base: position 14,785 of record VBCG01000023.1, on the reverse strand, counting down.
GCGTCGCTCGTCCAGAAGGCGCTCAAGGAAGACGCCGCCGCGCTGGTGCCGTTCGAAGAGGCGCGCAAAACATTCGAACGCGATTACCTCGCGCGGCTTCTCAAGATAACCGGGGGAAACGTCACGCAGGCGGCGCAGCTTGCGAAGCGCAACCGCACGGAGTTCTACAAGCTGCTGCAGCGCCACCGGCTCGAACCGGCCATGTTCAAAGAAGGCAAAGCCTAGGCTCGTCGGCCGCGATTGGGCCAGACAAAGCATTCCTGTCGTCAAATAGCGACATTTTTAGTCATTGCGGATCATAGGGATAACATAATCGCCACAACAAGCGTCTGCGAATCGCGACAATTGCAGCATCTCTCCTCAATGTGTCGTGTGCAATTGCAGCATCGAATTCGCCGCTCAGCACCGCAAAAGCAGTCGTAAGTCGCGCGGACACTCCTTCGACTATTGGATGGCATGTCGCTTGCTTTGGAATAAGCAAGCGCAGGTAGCGTTATCCAACATCGAGGCGTCGTGATGGAATCGTTTGCTCCCGAGTTCGCTCACTACTGGCTTACGGGCCAGTCGGCGACTGCGGGCGAAGCGAAAAACGACCGCCGCAGCGACGAGACGAACGCGCAACAGGCCGCACTGGAGGAGTTGGCCGAACGCGTTACGGCAGCACGCAGCGTCTTTTAGATTTTTGCGCCGCCGGACACGTTTGTCCGGCACACCCTCGCGGGGCAGGGTTTGACGCCTCGACCATCGAAATCCCCCTTGCCCGCTAAATTCCTCCCGGCGGGCTTTTTTTTGGTTCGTCGCATCCGTCTCGAAGCGGGATGAGCCGCTGCGCGAAGGGCTTCGGCGTGCCGCACCCACGTCGTCAAAGCGGGACATCCCGGCGCGGCCGCGAGCGTCGACCCAACGCCGCCGACACGGCCGCGCCGCCCGCTTCGCCGACTGCGCCACAGGCGCCCTTCGCGCAGCGGCTCACCCCGCTTCGAGGCGCCGGTGATGAATCGAAGCGTCCAACGCTGCGCCTTTCGTGTCGCGTCGGCACAGCGCTTCGAAGGCAGCGGGCAGGGCGCGGCGAGAGCGCGAGTGGACGCGCCCGCCGTCACGGGTGGCGCGGCGAGGAAGTCGTTGGGTCGACGACGAAGCCGCGCCGGGTGCCCGTAGGCGGGCGTTTGCGGACATCCGAGCGCGTAAGACGCGCCCTGCCCGCTGCCCTCTACTCAAACAGCTACTGGCGCCTTAATTGCCGGATGCGGCTCGTAGCCGATGAACGCGAAGTCCTCGAATTGGTAGTCCGAGATCGATGAAGGCTTGCGCGCGATGACGAGCTTGGGAAGCGCCAGCGGCGTTCGCGCCAGTTGCGTTTCGACCTGCTCCATGTGGTTCAGGTACAAGTGGCAATCGCCGCCGGTCCAGACAAAATCGCCCACATCGAGATCGCTTTGCTGCGCCATCATGTGCGTCAAAAGCGCGTACGAAGCGATATTGAACGGCACACCGAGAAAGATATCGGCGCTGCGTTGATACAGTTGGCAGGACAAGCGGCCGTCCGCCACGTAGAACTGAAAGAACGCGTGGCACGGCGGCAATTTCGTTCGCGGAATGTCGGCGACGTTCCATGCCGAGACGATCAAACGGCGCGAATTCGGATTGCGCCGAATCTCTGCCAATACTTGCGCGATCTGATCGATATGCGAGCCGTCGGGGGCCGGCCAGCTGCGCCACTGGTATCCATAAATCGGCCCGAGATCGCCGTTCCCGTCCGCCCATTCATCCCAGATCGTGACGCCCTTGGCTTGCAACGAACGGACGTTGGTCTCGCCGCGCAGAAACCACAGCAGCTCATGAATGATCGATTTGGTATGGACCTTCTTCGTCGTCAGTAAAGGAAATCCACGACGCAGGTCGACCCGCATCTGATAGCCGAACACGGACAGCGTCCCAGTGCCGGTCCGGTCGTCCTTGCGATGACCGTGCTCGCGCACGTGGCGCATGAAATCGAGGTAGACCTGCATATCGAAGAGAGCCCAACACGGAATAGTGCGACGCCAGCGGATTTTATCGGATCGACACGAGATCCGCGCGATCGACCTACGGCCGCGCCGCTCATCCCGTCCGACAGGCGGTATCTTGACAGTGCGTCGCGGCTTGGTAGACTTCGCGACTATATGACTAAATATCTAGTCTGATAGTCCGAGGCCGCCCATGATGGGCTACGCGCAATGTTTGCCGGGAAGGGTGGAGTAACGGATGCGTCAGTCATACGCACACGCATTGCCGCGAGTGTGGCAGCCCACCGCCCGCATCTTTACGGCGCTCGGCGACCCGCATCGCCAACGGATCATTCTGATGTTCGATGACGGCGAACGCTTGTCGGTCGGTCAGATCGTCGGTGCTTCGCCATTGTCGCGCTCTGCGGTTGCGCATCATCTGCGCGTTCTTCGCGAGGCCGGCATTCTGCGTTGTGAAAAGATTGGCAAAGAAGTGTGGTACTGGCCCTCGCCCGAGACGGTGCGCGCCGCGCTCGATGCCGTGAAAGATTATCTCGACGCCCGCTTCACGAATCGCTAGTGTGCGGTTCGCCAGGCACGCCTACCCGGGATTTCCAATGCACGCGCCCAATCAATTCGACTTGCTGCGACAACGCCGGTTCGCCCCGTTCTTCTGGACGCAATTTCTGGGCGCAGCGAACGACAACGTCTTCAAAAATGCGTTTGTCGTGTTCGTCGCGTTCGAGGCCGCGTCGCTCACATCCGTTGATGCTGGAATGATCGTCAATCTGATCGGTGCAATCTTCATCGTTCCCTTCGTGTTGCTGTCGGCAACGGCTGGCCAGCTTGCCGACAAGTACGAGAAATCGCGGCTGATTCGGCTGATCAAGCTGCTCGAGATTGCGATCATGATCATCGCGCTCACCGGCTTCTGGCAACGCAGCGTCATCCTGCTGTTTCTGGCTCTCGCGCTTCTGGGCGTGCACTCGACGCTGTTCGGTCCGGTCAAGTACGCGATCCTTCCGCAGACGCTCAAGACTGAGGAGTTGGTCGGCGGCAACGGCATGGTCGAGATGGGCACGTTCGTCGCCATTCTGCTCGGCACGATCGCAGGCGGCCTCGTCGTCGCGATCAAGCCCGGCGGGCCTCTGTTGGCCGGCACGCTCGGTACCGCCATCGCGATCGCCGGTTGGCTCATCAGTCGTGCGATTCCCGCAACACCGGCGCCGGCACCGGATCTCCGGATCAACTGGAATCCCATCACCGAGACTTGGAAAAACCTCCGGTTCGCGCAAACGGAAATCGTCGTTTGGCGATCGATGCTGGGCATCTCATGGTTCTGGTTCTACGGCGCGATCTATCTCGCGCAACTGCCCGTGTTCACGCGCGACGTATTGGGCGGCGACGAGCACGTCTTCACGTTCCTGCTCGCGACGTTTTCGATCGGCATCGGCGCAGGATCCTTGCTGTGCGAGCGGATGTCGGGTCGCAAGGTCGAGCTCGGACTGGTGCCTTTCGGCTCGATCGGCCTCACGCTGTTTGCGCTTGATCTGTGGCTCGCCACGCGGCAAATGAGCGCCGTGGGCCAAGGCGGTCTCGACGCGTTTCTGCCATGGCCGCAGCACTGGCGCGTGAGCGCCGATATCCTGTTGCTCGGGATGTTCGGCGGCTTCTACATCGTGCCGCTCTACGCGCTGATCCAGCAACGCTCTGCGCCGACGCACCGTTCGCGGATCATCGCCGCGAACAACATCCTGAACGCGCTCTTTATCGTCGTTTCCGCCGTGATCGCAATCGGATTGTTGAAGGCCGGGCTGACGATTCCGCAGCTCTTCCTCGTCGTCGGCGTGATGAACGCGGCGGTCGCGCTCTATATCTACACGCTCGTGCCCGAGTTCCTGATGCGCTTTCTCGCGTGGCTCCTCGTGCATACGTTCTATCGCGTGCGCGCGGAAGGGCTCGATAACATCCCCGAGGAAGGCCCGTGCATTCTCGTCTGCAACCACGTGAGCTACGTCGACCCGGTGGTGATCGCCGCGTGCGTGCGCCGGCCGATCCGCTTCGTGATGGACCATCGCATCTTCCGGATTCCGGTGCTGTCGTTCATTTTTCGCACGATGCGAACGATACCGATTGCGCCGGCGAAGGAAGATGCGACATTGAAGGAGCGGGCGTTCGCGGAGGCGGCGAAAGCGCTGTCGGCCGGCGAGATCGTCGGCATATTCCCGGAGGGCAAGCTCACCGAAACCGGCGAGCTCAATCCGTTTCGGCCCGGCGTCCAGCAGATGGTGGCAACGACGCCCGTCCCGGTGATTCCGATGGCGCTGCGCGGTCTGTGGGGAAGCTTCTTCTCGCGTTCGCACAATGGCAAGGCCATGCGAAGCTTGCGCGGTGTATTTTCCCGCATCGGCCTGGTGATCGCGCCGCCGGTGCCGGCGGCGGATGTTGCGCCGGAACAGTTGCAGGCCCGCGTGCTGGCACTACGCGGCGTCGAACGATAGAGCACAACACGGGCAGGGGAGGCCCAAGATGATGCCGATCATTGGATTGTTGGTTGGCGCAGTCGTCGGACTTTGGCTTGGGCACAATTTCGATGCGCTGCTAGGCGGTGCGTTCGTCGGCCTCATCGCCGGCCTCTTGCTCAACGCGTGGCAGAAGCGATCCGCACAGCCGGCGCCATCCGCTGCCGATGTCAATGCGACACGTCTTGTGGTGCTCGAGGAGCGTCTCGCGCGAGTCGAGGCTGCGCTCGAACGGGCCGGGCTCACGCGACCGACGCAGCCTGTTGCGCCGCCAGCAGCCAGCATTCCTCCCTCGGCACCGAGCGCGGATATCGCCGCGGAGCATGCGCCAATGCCGCAAACACCGCCGATATCGACGGACGTTGCGCCCACGACGTCGATCGCCGCAGCAAGCACGGTTCCTCCAGCGCCGGCCTATGGCGCGAGCGCGCCTGGACAACCGAATCGCATCTGGGCGTGGATCACCGGCGGCAACACGCTGGCGCGCGTCGGCATCATCGTGCTCTTCATCGGCGTCGGCTTTCTCCTCAAGTATGCGGCCGAGCACGTCACCGTCCCGATCGAGTTGCGCGTGGCAGGGGTGGCGCTCGGCGGCGTCGCGTTACTTGTCCTTGGATGGCGGTTACGCGAGCGCCGCACGGCCTACGCAATGATCCTGCAAGGCGGCGGCGTCGGCGTGCTGTATCTCACCGTCTTCTCCGCGCTCAAGCTCTATGCGCTGCTGCCCCCGGGCGCAGCGTTTGCGCTCTTGTTTGTCATCGCCGCGTTGTCGAGCTGGCTCGCCGTGCGCCAGGACGCGATCGCGCTTGCCGCGGTCGGCGTTGTCGGCGGCTTTTTCGCGCCGATTCTCACGTCCAGCGGGTCGGGCAATCACGTTGTGCTCTTTTCGTATTACGCGCTGTTGAACGCCGGTATCTTCTTCGTCGCGTGGTTCAAGGCCTGGCGATTATTGAACCTGCTGGGCTTCGCGTGCACGTTCATCATCGGCACGTTGTGGGGGGTGACGCGTTATCGCCCAGCCGATTTCGCCACGACGGAGCCGTTTCTCATCGTGTTCTTCCTGTTCTACGTCAGCATCGCCGTGCTCTACGCGCTCAAGCGTTCGGTTGAAGTCAAGCATTACGTCGACGGAACGATCGTATTCGGCACGCCACTCGTCGCGGCAGGGTTGCAACAGGCGCTGGTCCGCCAATACGAGTTTGGCATGGCCGCAAGTGCAGTGGCCGCGTCTGCGCTCTATCTCGTGCTCGCCCGATTCTTATGGGGCCGCCAGCGCGAAGATTTGCGTTTGCTCGTCGAATCGTTTCTTGCGCTCGGCGTCGTTTTTGCGACGCTCGCCGTGCCGCTGGCGTTCGATGCTCGCTGGACGTCGGCAACGTGGGCGCTCGAAGGCGCAGCCATCGTGTGGGTCGGCGTTCGCCAGGATCGCTTGGCCGCGCGCGTCTTCGGTCTTCTGTTGCAGGTCGCGGCAGGCGTTGCCTTCGGCATGGGATCGATGGCATTGATCGGACATACGACCTCGGCCGCTCGACCGGTCTTGAACAGCGAATTCGTCGGCGCAGCGCTGATTGCTGTCGCCGGTTTGCTATCGGCGTTGGGCATCGGAAGAAATGCGGAGCGGCTGCGGCGTTTGGAAAGCGGGATTGCGCCCATCGTATTCGCATGGGGCGGCATTTGGTGGCTCGTCGCCGGAGGGCGTGAGATCGATCGCTTCGTCCGCAATGATCTACAGCTCGCCTTCACCATCGCCTTCCTCTCCGTGACCGGATTGGCGTTCGCATTCGCCGCACGCTGGCTTCAGTGGCGGCTCGCCCGCATTGCTGCGCGACTGCTCATGCCGCTCCTGCTGTTGTGCGCGCTCGGCGGGATCACGCACGCGGCCAACGTCGGCGGGCACTTGTTCGCCCATGGCGGCGCCTTCGCATGGGCATTCGCGGTGCTGACATCGTTCGAGTTGTTGCGCATGTTCGATCGGGATGCCGCTTCCCCGAGCGATTCATGGGTCACCAATGCCGGACACGCAGGACTCGTTGTGCTCGTGACGCTGCTGGCCGCGCACGAGACGGGTTGGCTCGCGCGCGAGTTTGTCGGCAGCGGCAACGCATGGAGCGTCGCAGCCTGGGGTCTCATGCCTGCGCTTGCGCTGATGTTGATCTGCCAGCTGTCGCCACGCGAATCGTGGCCATTTGCGACGCATCGGCGCGCGTATCTGGTCTTTGCGGCGTTCGTGCTCGTCGCATGGGCGTTGATCTTCTCGTTGCTTGTCAATCTGGCGCACGACGGCAATCCGGCGCCGTTGCCGTTCGTCCCGCTCATCAATCCGCTCGACCTCACGCTTGGATTGATCGGCGCATCGCTCGCGCTGTGGACACAAAGACTCGCCCAGCAGGGCATCGACATCCGTACGTGGCCACCCCGCGAGTTGCTTTATGGCGTGCCCGCAGCGCTGATATTCATCTGGGCCAACGCGATCGTCCTCCGCACGATTCACCACTGGGCTGGCGTACCGTGGGCGTTCGATGCCATGTGGCATTCGACGCTCGTGCAGGCGGCGCTGTCGCTGCTATGGTCGATCATTGCGCTCGCCGTGATGGTCTTCGCTAACCGCCGCGCGGCGCGTGCGGGATGGGTGGCCGGCGCGACGCTCCTGGCCATCGTCGTTGTCAAGCTGTTCGTCGTCGATTTGTCGCGCATCGGCGGCATCGAACGCATCGTATCGTTCATCGGCGTCGGCCTGCTGTTGCTCCTGATCGGTTATCTCGCGCCGGTTCCGCCGCGTCGCAAAGAGGAAATGTCATGATTCGCCGCCACGTCGTAGCATCGTGCATAGCCGTCGCCGCAATGGCGGCGCACGCCGAAGCGCCTGCGGACTTTGCCTACCGCATCCCGCTGGTCAATGAGGGCGACACCGCGTTTTTTCGCGTCGAGCTTCCTGCGCCAGTCTATGAAAGCGCTGTGCGCCGCGACTTGGGCGACCTACGTGTGTTCAATGGCGAAGGAGCTCCCGTGGCGTTTGCGTTCATGCCCCGATCTGCTCCGGGACGTGAGGCAGGCGCCGCAGTCGAGTTGCCAATCTTTCCGTTGCGCGCCGAGTCGGCGCGGCAAGATCTTGGCGATCTCGCGATCACCGTTCGTCGAACATCGGCCGGAACCACGGTCGATCTTTCGACACGTGACGGCAAAGCGGTCCCAGCCGAGCGATTGGCAGGCTATCTGGTCGACTCCAGTGACGCGAACGAGCCGCTCGCGGCCTTGACGATGTCGCTGCCGCCCAGCGCGAATACCACCACGCGTGTTCGCGTCGACGCGAGCGATGATCTCGTGAGCTGGCGCACGCTCGTCGCCGGTGCGCCCCTCCTTGCGCTCGAGTTCGGCGGCCGGCGTTTGACGCGCGATCGCATCGAGTTGCCGCCCGCCCGTGCGAAATTCCTGCGTGTGACGCCGGAATTTGCGTCGGTGCGCGGTGAGGCCGCCGATCGCGAGGTTGAAGCGCCGCGGCAGTGGCGCGAAGCGACAGGCAGTCCGGTTCGCGATCAGTCGGGTGCGTTCGAGTTCGATCTCGGCGGGAGGTTTCCTATCGATCGCGTCACGTTACTGTTGCCGGAACAAAACACTGTGGCACCGACGCAGTTGTTCGTTCGCGCCACCACAGCGGACGAATGGCATCCGGTCGCATCGACGGTTTTCTATCGTTTGCGACAGGATGGCGGCGAGACGACGAACGCGCCCGTGGCCATCAATGGCGGCGAGTATCGTTATTGGAAAGCGAGCGTCGATCCAAAAGCCGGCGGGATAGGTGCGCAAGCGCCGCAACTCTCTTTTGGCTGGTATCCCGGCGTGATCGTGTTCGCCGCGCGCGGCAAAGGCCCATTCGAGCTCGCTTACGGCAGCGCGCGCGTTAATCCGAGCGCGCTTTCGATCGAAACGCTCGTGCCGGGTTACGACCGGGCGAAGCGCACGCCGGCGTCGTTTCCGCCGGCGCGTACGGGCGCTGTGAACGCCGTGCCGGAAAGCGCTGCGCTCAAGCAACCGATCGATACCAAACGTTGGCTTCTCTGGGGAAGCCTGGTGCTCGCAGCAGCGGTGCTCGGATGGATGGCCTTTTCGTTGTCTCGGCAGATGCGTAACCGGCCCACGCCGGAGAGTCCTACCGATCGATCGTCGGACGCACGCTGACGCGACATTTCCCGCGTCTGAAGCTCACGCGCCGTCGGGCGCGCATGACCGGAACTTCACTGTGTGCGCGCGGTCGCAACCTGGAACGGCGCACCGTGTGCTACGAATCCGCGACGAAGCAATGAGCCCGACATGATTCGATCAACCATCTTTGCATTGACGTTCGCTGCCATCGGCGCCGCGCCGTTGTCGGCTTCGGCGGGACAGTCGCCGTCATCGCCGTCGGAGCAAACGCCGCCTTCCACGGAACGGAGGCTGCCTTCCCCGGAATCCTCCGACGATCGAGCATCGCCCGCCGAGCAGACGGCGGCGTACAGCGACGCCGAATTGAAATCGTTTGCCGGTGCGGTGGTGGAAGTCCATCGCATCAATGACTCTTACATACCGAAGCTGCAGGCGGCGAACACGCCCGACGAAGAGCAGCAGCTCGAAGCGGCCGCGTTGCACGAGATGGTGCAGGCGGTCGAGAAAGAGGGCATCAGCGTCGAGAGATACGAGGAAATCCTGACACAGGCGCAAACGAATCGCGACATTGCGCATCGGCTCAAGCGGCCTCTGCGAGACGCGCTGTCACGCGTATGGACCTGATGCGCTCGCTTTTCTGCTACGGCTTCGCAACCCAGATAATGCAATAGCCGCTCGGGCTGACCGTTCCGTCGACGACCTTGCACGTGCCCATCGCGGTGGGCGTACTGCCCGGAACGAACTGCAGGCAGTTGTTGCACTGCTGCTTTCCGTTGGGCTTGTCCTGATACTTGACGCTCGCTGGCGGCACTTTCTGCTGCGCAAGCGCCGTCTGAGTCACGATCAATCCAGGCGTCGCCGCCGCACCGGCGAGCAACGCCGCGCCGCCGATGAACGTCCGGCGCGAAACACATCGGCTGTTCGACATTTCGTATTCTCCATCGCTGCCATGAAGCCACAGCTTCTTGCAATCAAGATTCATGCCGCCAGCGGTACGCAGGCGTTCACGGATGAACATTCAATGTGAATCGCATGTGACTGCGCCGTGCCAGCAAATCCTTCGCGTGACGCGTGCAATTTTTCCAAGAGGCGCATTGCCGACATCACCGCTTGGGCGTCGTCCGAAAGGGCAAATGCTGCGTGCTATAGTCGGCGCACGCGCCCCGAGCGCTTTTTCGTCCATGTCCGGCAACACTATCGGCAGACTATTCGCCGTCACATCCTTCGGCGAGTCGCACGGACCGGCGATCGGCTGTGTCGTCGACGGTTGCCCGCCGGGGCTCGCGCTCACCGAAGCCGACATTCAGCACGATCTCGATCGGCGGCGGCCCGGGACGTCCCGCCACGTGAGTCAGCGGCGCGAGCCCGACACGGTCGAGATCTTGTCAGGCGTATTCGAAGGTCGAACGACTGGAACGCCGATCGCGCTCGTGATCCGCAATCAGGACCAGCGCAGCAAAGACTACGCGAATATCGCCGACACGTTTCGTCCCGGTCACGCCGATTACACGTATTGGCAAAAATATGGCATCCGCGACTATCGCGGCGGAGGGCGTCAATCCGCGCGCGAAACGGCTGTACGCGTCGCCGCCGGGGCGATCGCACGCAAGTGGCTGAGTGAACGGTACGGCGTCGCGATCCGTGGCCATCTGACGCAGCTCGGTCCCAACATCGTTCCGTTCGAGGACTGGGCGCACGTCGACGCAAATCCGTTCTTCGCCGCGAATGCATCGCGCATCGGTGACCTCGAATCTTTCATGGACGCGCTTCGCAAATCCGGTGATTCCTGCGGTGCGCGGATCGAAGTCGTTGCGTCGGGCGTTCCGGTCGGCTGGGGTGAGCCCGTCGATGACAAACTCGACGCCGACATCGCGCACGCGATGATGAGCATCAACGCCGTCAAGGGGGTCGAGATCGGCGCCGGCTTCGGGGCCGTCGCGCAAAAGGGCACCGAGCATTCCGACGAGATGGCGCCTGAGGGTTTTCTGTCGAATCAGGCGGGCGGCATCCTTGGCGGCATTTCGACCGGTCAGGACATCATCGTCGCGATCGCGGTCAAGCCGACTTCTTCGATTCGTCTCGATCGCGCATCGATCGACAAAGCGGGAAGGCCGGTCATCGTCAATACGCACGGCCGCCATGATCCTTGTGTCGGGATACGCGCGACGCCGATCGCCGAGGCGATGCTCGCGATCGTACTCATCGATCACGCGCTCCGCCATCGAGCGCAGAACGCCGATGTTCGCGTGGCGACGCCGCGAATTGCCGGCGCCGCGCCATCGGAGGTCATTGCCGCGCGACGTCGGGTCGCATCCGCGGTGGACAATCCCGATCCCGACGAAGCGTAGGGTCAGACTCCACTTTCCGGGGTGGCCGATTGGTTGGCGTCGGGAAAGTGGAGTCTGACCCTATTATTCGCTGCGCGTGATCGTCGCTTCCGCGCCACCGCGTGCAAACCGCAACAGCACCGTGTCGGAGGGCGCGACTTGCTTTGCATCGAACACCACCGTGCCCTCGAGCGTGGTGACGAGCGCATAGCCGCGTGTGAGGACCGCCTCAGGGCTTAAGTGCGCCAGACTTTGTGCCAGCGCGTCCAAGCGGACCGCATGGCGCGCGATTCGCTCTCGACCGCGGCGCCGCCACGTCTCGATCGCGCTGGCAAGGCGGGCAGTCTGCGGCAGCGGCGCGCGCAGTTCGCGCACGAGTCGGCCGCAGAGGTTTGCCGCCGCGCGCTGATCGGAAGCGAACCGATGCCGCCACACCCGCGCCATCCGCTGTCCGAGCGCGGCAGTCCGCTCGCGCTGCTGAGCCAGACGCGCGGCCGGGTGAATCAAGCGTTGCGACGCATGATCGACGCGCTGGATGCGCGAAGACAGCGTGTGCTCCGTCATGCGCATGATCCGCCGCGCGATCTGCTCGAGCCGGTGCGCCAGCGCAGCGCGATCCGGCACCGCGAGCGTGGCTGCCGCCGTCGGCGTCGGGGCGCGCAGGTCGGCGACAAAATCGCAAATCGTGAAGTCGGTTTCATGGCCGACGCCAGAAATGACGGGCACTGCCGATTCGAGCACCGCGCGCGCCACGATCTCCTCGTTGAACGGCCACAGATCTTCGAACGAACCGCCGCCGCGACACACGATCAACACGTCGACCTCGCGCCGCCGGTTTGCAAGCGCAATGGCGGCGGCAATTTCCGCGGCGGCCGCATCGCCCTGAACCGACGCAGGGTAGACGACGATTCGGGAGGCGGGGGAACGCCGGGACAGGGTCGTCAGCACGTCCGACAATGCGGCCGCACGCGGCGACGTCACGATGCCGATTGCGCGCGGATAAGCCGGTGGACGCCGCTTGCGCGCTTCGCTGAACCATCCGGCCGCTTCGAGCCGTTCTTTCACCTTGACGAATCGCTCATAGAGCGCGCCCATCCCCGCGAGCCGGATCGTTTCGACGTTGAGCTGAAATTCACCGCGCGCTTCGTAGATCGACGGCGTTGCACGCACTTCCACGGCAAGGCCGTTCTTCAGCTCGAACCCAACGCCCTGTGCCTTGTAGCGCAGGAACACGCATTGCACCTGCGCCGCGGCGTCCTTGAGCTTGAAGTACAGATGCCCGGACGTGGCGCGCCTGCAATCCGAGATCTCGCCGGCGACCCATGCGAGGCCGAGTTGACGCTCGAGCAGCAGCCGCGCCGAGGACACCAGCAGCGAAACCGGTAACACGGGCGGCGGCGAATAGGGTCCGTTGCCAGGTCCGGATGGCATCGACGGCGGCGACGGGAATTCATTCAACATAATGGAATATCAATCCAAATTTGCGCGACGGTTACTTCGACAGTGCAACTGCAGCACAACGCCTTTGTCCAGGACGCAACATTGTCTCGCGATTGTCACCTGTCGGTAATCTTCTGTCAGATTCACCAGCCGATGAGGCGTCGCGCCGCATGGGTAGCGAACGGCAACACATTGATACGACATTACAAACAATCGACGCGAATTTAGGCATTGCAACCTTTTCAATGGCCACCGCACTACTTAGCGCTCGAATTTACAAGATATGCACATTGCCATCCACAGGAAATGTGGACAACGTCATCGCGCGAAGGCGGCGCGATGGGCTGAGACCGTTGTCTGGCGCGGTTTTCCATGGACTCATTGGTTTCCCCTCGTAAGCCGCAAACTGATGCGCAGGCGCGCTCCGGGTAGAATGGATTCCTCCGGACTTTGTTCATGAACAAACCGAAATGAATGCTGCACCGCCACATGCAAGCGGTGAGGCGATCGCACTCGCGACGGCAACACCGAACGACAAGCGCGGAGCGAAAACCGCGCGCGAAAGCGTCGGCGCAAACTTTCTGCGGACGATCATTGCGGAGGATAACCGCAGCGGAAAGTACGGCGGACGCGTCGTCACTCGTTTTCCGCCGGAGCCCAACGGCTACCTGCACTTCGGTCATGCCAAGTCGATCGTATTGAATTTCGGCCTTGCCGCGGAGAACGGCGGCGTCTGCCATCTGCGTTTCGATGACACGAATCCGCTCAAGGAAGACGTCGAATACGAGGATTCGATCGCCGAAGCGGTCCGCTGGCTCGGATACGACTGGGGTCCGCATCGTTACCACGCATCCGACTATTACGATCATCTCTACCGCTTTGCCGAATGGTTTATCGAGCACGGCTTCGCGTATGTCGACAGTCAGTCGGCCGAAGAGATGCGCGCAACGCGCGGGACGCTTACCGAGCCGGGCATCAACAGTCCGTATCGCGAGCGCAGCGTCGCCGAGAACCTGGATCTTTTTCGCCGCATGCGCGCGGGTGAGTACGCCGACGGCGCGCACGTGCTGCGCCTCAAGATCGACATGGCGAGCCCGAACATCAACCTGCGCGATCCTGCCATCTACCGGATTCGCCACGCGACGCACCACCGCACCGGTGACAAGTGGTGCATCTATCCGCTGTACGATTTCACGCATTCGATCTCTGACGCGCTCGAGCGCATCACGCATTCGATCTGCACGCTCGAATTCCAGGACCATCGTCCGCTGTACGACTGGATCATCGAAAGGTTGGCCGATGGCGGACAGCTCGAGCGGCCGCTGCCGCAGCAATACGAATTCGCGCGCCTCAATTTCACCTATGTCGTGCTGTCAAAGCGCCGGCTGATCGAGCTCGTCGAGAAGAATTTTGTCGATGGCTGGGACGATCCGCGGATGCCCACGATTGTCGGTGCGCGCCGCCGCGGATTCACGCCGGAAGGTTTTCGGCTCGCGGCCGAACGGACCGGCGTTTCGAAGTCCGACTCGTGGATTGATATCGGCGTGCTCGAAGACGCGATGCGCGAGGATTTGAACGCGAGCGCGCTTCGCCGTATCGCCGTGCTCGATCCGCTGAAGCTCGTCATCGACAACTACCCGGACGGTGCGCACGAAGAGTGCTATGCACCGAATCATCCGCAAAAGCCCGAGCTCGGGAAGCGTGCGCTGCCGTTTTCGCGCGAGCTATGGGTCGAACGCGACGATTTCAGCGAGTATCCGCCGAAGGGCTATTTCCGGCTCGCGCCGGGCGCCGAAGTTCGTCTGCGCTATGCGTACATCGTCCGCTGCACGCACGTCGACAAGGACGCAAGCGGCATCGTGATCGCCGTTCATTGCACGTACGATCCCGCGACAAGAAGTGGAACGCCCGGCGCTGACACGCGCAAAGTCAAGGGCAACATCCACTGGCTTTCGATCGCGCACGCGGTTCCTGCGGAAGTTCGCCTCTATGATCGGCTCTTCGCGGTACCTTATCCCGGCGCTCGTACGCCCTCGGGCGAGCGCAGTGAAGCGATCGAGCCCCTTGGGCCTACGGTGCCCACGCCCGCGTTCGTCGTGGCGGGTGACGATGATCTGACAGCGGACGTCCCCGAACGCGATTTTCTCGACGACCTGAATCCGGAATCGAAGCGCGTGATCACCGCGCGCGTCGAGCCGGCGTTGGTTGCGGCATCGCCCGAAGAGCGCATGCAATTTGAGCGGCACGGCTATTTCGTCGCCGATATCGTCGACCACGACGCACGCCATCCGGTCTTCAACCGTACCGTCACTCTCAAGGACTCGTGGACGAAATCGAGCGGTACGTGACGTCTTGCGCATCGGCGCCGACG
>VBCG01000022.1 GCA_005881895.1 Betaproteobacteria bacterium | reverse complement strand
CTTCCGCGACATCCCACGTCTCAGTGAAGCAATGCATGACGCCGCCGGCCTCGGACGCCCGCTCCTCGCGCATGATCGCAAGCGTGTCGCCGGATGCCGCGCGCGTATGAATGACCAGCGGCTTGCCGGATGTCCGCGCGGCGCGGATGTGCGTACGAAATCGCTCACGCTGCCATTCGAGGTCGCCTTCGAGGCGATAGTAGTCGAGCCCTGTCTCGCCGATGGCGACGACCTTCGGCTCGCGCGATTTCGCGACCAGCAGCTCGACAGTCGGCTCGGGTTGATCGGTGTAATCGGGGTGCACGCCGACGCTCGCGTAGAGATTGGCGTGGTCGACGGCGAGCGCGTGCACGCGCGGCCACGCGTCCATCTCGACGCCGATACAAAGCGCGTGCGTCACGGCGTTCGCGCGCATTGCCTCCAGCACGTGAGGCAATTCGTTGGCGAGCTCGGGAAAATCGAGATGACAGTGGGAATCGACGAACACGGAATTGCGCGGGAATCAGGGCAATGCATCCGCTACGAAAACCCCGGCGGGCGGGGTCAGGCGATCGTCAGCGACGCGCGTCCCTGCGATAAACGGCATTCAGCACGATGCACGAAAACGCGTACGCCACCGCTGTCACTATCCAGCCGGATGCCACCAGCGCCGCGTAGAAGGCGTAATCGGCAATTTTGTCGACGACCGGGTGGACGGGAACCTGGTACCGATGGGCGCGGTTCCGTGTCCAAAAAGCCATCAGGTAACTAAAAAGCATGATCCATACGAGCATCGATGTGAGATAGCCGATCCACTCGACGTCGTTCCACATGCCGACATAGATGCCAACGGCAAACGCCGAGTTGGCCAGGATCCACCAATTGCGTGAGCTCATCGGCGCCTACATCGTGTGCGTCGACCGCGTCGACGCCAGCGATTCGCCGAGGATACGCTCGATCGTCGTGCGCGCGGTGGCGCCGGTCTCGTCTTGCGTGAACTGGACGCCGATCCCCTGCGTTCGATTGCCTTGAACGCCTTCCGGTGTAATCCAGACAACTTTGCCCTGCACGGCGATACGGTTGGGATCATCCATCAGCGACAGCAGCATGAACACTTCCTCGCCGAGCGTGTACGGACGCGACGTCGGGATGAAGATACCGCCGCCTCGAAGGAAGGGCATGTACGCGGCGTAAAGCGCCGCGCGCTCACGAATGTTGAGCGAGAGCACACCCGGACGCGCGAGTTGCGCGCTCCCTGCTGCTGGTACGGGAATCTTGTCGGCCATAACTCGCTTTATCAGCCAAAGAGCTTTTGATATTGGAACAGCAGCGCTTCGGCGACGAGGCGCGGCTGCAACGGGTGCGCGATCTGTGCGCGCTCCTGCAACAGCACGCGATGATAACGAAACAGCGGCAGCGGCGCCACCACGGTCGCAAGTGGTCGGAGCGCCGCGGCATAGTCGCGGTTCTGGAACGCCGCTCCACCGGCTTGCGTGGACGCGAGATCGGCGCACCACGCAGCGAGCCAGTCAATTGCCGCGCCGAGGAGCGCCTTGCGGAGATCGCGCGGCGCGCGATCGATTCGCGCGGCGAGATCGATGGGGTCCAGTGTCGGCGGCGACGCGAGCGCGTCCAGCCAGGCGGTGCGCTCCGCCTGATAGTCGGCGTTCGCTAAACGTAGCGCCGCCAGCGGCGCGCCCTGCGCCTGCGCCAGCACGTTCGCGGGCTGATCCACGCCTTGGCCGACGAGCCATTCCCTTGCCACGGCCTCGTCGGGAACGGGCGCCGCCAACCATTGGCAGCGACTGCGGACCGTCGCAGGCAAGCGACCCGGTTGGTGCGCGACGAGGATCAGATACGTGCCCGGCGGCGGCTCCTCGAGTGTTTTGAGCAGCGCATTCGCGGCGGCGACGTTCATCCGTTCCGCCGGGGCGATGACGGCGACCTTTGCCACATGCCGATGGCTCGTGAGCTGCGCCCAGTCGATTAGCGCCCGAACGTGCGCGATGGTGATCCACAGCGACGGCGTGGCGACGTTGTCGTCGTCGACTTCGACCGGCTCGACGACCCGCAGATCCGGATGCTGGCCCGCCTGCACATAGCGGCAGCTTGCGCACACGCCGCACGCGAAGCCATCGCCTGCGCCGTCCTCGCACAGCAGCGATCGCGCCAGCTCCAGCGCAAACGTTCGCTTGCCGATCCCTTCGCGCCCGGTCAACAGCAACGCGTGCGGCCATCGCGCGCGGTGGCGCAAGGCCGCGCGTGCGGCGTCGTGCTGCCAGGGGAGCAGACCGACCCACACGGGTGCCGATGCGGTCGAGTAATCTTCTGTCGTAACGTCGCTCATAGCGTCGCCACGATGCGCGCGAGATCGGCACGAACGTCGTTCAACGGCCGCGTCGCATCGATCACCCGGAACCGTGACGGCTCCGCGTGCGCCCGTTCGAAGTATGCTGCACGCACGCGCTCGAAAAACGCCGCGCTTTCGCGCTCGAACTTGTCGAGCTCGCGACCTTTGCGGGCGCAATCCGACAGGCGCTTCCGCGATACGTCGGGCGGCACGTCGAAGAGCAACGTGACGTCCGGGTTGCAGCCGGCGTGCACGCGCTCCTCGAGCTCGCGCAGGAACTCGGTGGCGACGCCGTGACCGCCGCCCTGGTATGCGTACGTTGCATCGGTAAAGCGATCGCACAGCACCCAATCGCCGCGCGCGAGCGCCGGCGCGATGATATTGACGACGTGCTCCTGCCGCGCCGCAAACATCAGCAGCGCCTCGGTCTCGTGCGTCATCGGTTGCGTGAGCAACAATTGGCGCAATGCCTCACCCAACGGCGTGCCACCGGGCTCGCGCGTACGGACGACGCGATGGCCACGCGCCGCGAGCGCGTCGGCAAGCCACGCGGCATGCGTGCTTTTTCCGGCGCCGTCGACCCCTTCAAGGGAAATGAAACGCCCGCGGATGACGGGATCGGGCACGGGATCGGGTCGTTGACTGAGGGAGAGCGTTGCAAGCAAGAGCAGACCGCTTCAACGTCCACCCTTTTGGTATTTTGACACGGCGCGGTTGTGGTCGGCGAGCGTGCTCGAGAATTCCGACGTGCCGTCGCCGCGCGACACGAAATAGAGATACGACGTCGGCGGCGGATTCAGCACGGCGTCGAGCGACGCCTGCGATGGCAGCGCGATCGGCGTCGGCGGCAAGCCGTCGCGCACATAGGTGTTGTACGCGCTATCGGCCTCGAGATCGCGCTTGCGCAAGTTACCGTCGAACTTGTCACCGATGCCATATATGACTGTGGGATCGACTTGCAGGCGCATCCCTCGCTTCAGCCGATTGACGAGCACCGACGCAATCAACGGACGATCGGTGGAGTAGCCGGTTTCCTTTTCGACGATCGATGCGAGTATCAGCGCTTCGTACGGCGTTGCAAGCGGGAGATCCGCCGCACGCCGGTCCCAGCCGATACGCAACCTCTCGGCCAGCGCCCGATGCGCCCGCTTCAGCAACGCGGCATCGGAGCTGCCGTTGGCGAAGAAATACGTGTCGGGAAAGAACAAGCCTTCGGGACTCTTCTCCGCGATCCCAAGGCGCGCCAACAATTCGGTGTCGGGCAGATCGGCGAGCGTATGCGTAATTTGGCCGGAGTCACCGAGCGACCGCATCAGATCGGCGAATGTCGTGCCTTCGACAATCGTGAGCGAGCTCTGCGTGACGTCGCCTTGCGTCAGCTTGGCGAGCAGTTGCGGCAGCATGATGCCTTCGCCGACTTCGTAACTGCCGGCTTTGATTGTGCGATCGACACCTTTGACTCGAGCGAGCGCAATGAGCGCGTACGGATGCGCGATGACGCCCGCGTCGCGCAGCTGTCGCGCAACCGCCGCGAGCGTCGCGCCGGGTCGCACCTCGAATTCGAACGGGCTCGCAGGCAGTGGAAGCGGCTGTCGATACCAGACGAACGCGACCGCACTCGCGGCGCCAAGTGCGAGCACGGTGACAACGACAAGAGCGCGAAACAATCGCATGGTTCCGTTCACGCGAGCGGTTGACGATCGTCGCCGGATTATAATGATTCGATGGTGTGCGTCCCCGTCGGCCGAGCGCGAATGCGCGGTTTCACGTTGATCGAAATCATGGTCGTCATCGTGATCCTCGGCGTCCTCGCAGCGCTTGTCGTGCCCCGTGTGCTCGATCGGCCGGACGAAGCGCGGGCCGTTGCGGCGCGGAGCGATATCGCGACGATCATGCAAGCGCTCAAGCTCTATCGGTTGGACAACCAACGCTTTCCGACGACTGAACAGGGCTTGAATGCGCTCGTGGCCAAGCCCGAGCAACCGCCGCCGCCGCCGAACTGGAAGCCGGGCGGTTATCTCGAACGCTTGCCGAAAGATCCCTGGGGTCGGCCCTACCAGTATTTGAGCCCAGGATTGAAAGGTGAGGTCGATGTGTTCAGCTTCGGCGCGGATGGGCAAGCGGGCGGCAGCGGCGTCGATTCCGACATCGGCTCTTGGGATTTGTAGTGATCGGCGGACGACGCCGGCACGGATTCACGCTGGTCGAGATCCTGGTCGTGCTCGTGATCATCGCGCTGGTCGGAGGGCTCGCGCTGGTGACGCTCGAACGCGACGAGCGCCGTCTCGCCGCGCGTGAGGCGAAACGTTTCGCCGGCGCGCTCGAGTTCGCCGCCGCACGCGCGCAAGCACGCAACGAAACACTCGGCGTCTCCGCTGATCGCACGATTCGTTTCTGGCGGCGCGAACCTTCCGGTGAAAAGTGGCTGCCGCTCGACGATGACGTGCTCGGCGCACGCGTCTTGCCGGAGCCGTTGCTTGCGACGCCGTTGAGCTACGCAGGACAGCGCATCGCCTCGAACACGATCGTGCCGTTACGCGCGAGCGGCCGCAATGAACCGTTCGCGTTCGCGCTCGCTTCGCCCGCTTGGCTCGTCGTGCTCGCCGCCGATCCACTCAATCGCGTGTCGATCGACGGCCCGGTTCCCAATAACCGATGAGAAATCATGCGCGGACGGCGACCGGTTTTACGCTGGTCGAAATTCTCGTCGCGCTGGCCATTGTTGCAGTCGCCCTCGCCGCCGGCATGCGCGCGCTCGCGCAATCGGCGGATAGCGCGTCGACGCTCAAGGCTCGAACGCTCGCGCTGTGGGTCGCGCAAAACCGGCTGGCGAATGCCCAGCTCGTCGATCCTTGGCTATCGATCGGGACGAGCGCCGGCAATGCTGAACAGGCGGGCGCACGATTCGTCTGGCGCGAAACCGTTGTCGGGACGCCGAATCCGGCGTTTCGCAAGATCGAAATCATCGTGGCCGAGCCGCAGGCGCCCGATTACGCGCTCGCGCGACTCGTCGGCTATATCGGCAATCCACGACCGTGACGTCCGTAGCGCACCGGCAGCGCGCGTTCACGTTGATCGAAGTGTTGGTCGCGATTGTGATCCTCGGCGTCGTTGCGCTGCTCGCGTATCGCGCCACCGCCGCGATGACCGACGGCGAAGCGCATCTCACGCGAGAAAGCGACCGCTGGCGTTCTCTGGATATGTTGTTTGCGCGCCTTGAATCGGATATGCGTCAAGCAATACCGCGGTCCGCACGCATGGGGACGAACGTTGAGCCGGCCTGGCTCGCGCTGCCCGCCGATTCACTCGGCAACAGCACGTTCACGTTCACGCGCGCCGGACCCGAGTTTGCCGTCGAACCAGGCATAGCGGGACAGCGGATCGGCTATCGCTTGCGCGACGGCGCGATTGAAGCACTCTACTGGCCGCAACTCGACAACGTTCCGGGCGCAGTCCCCGCCGCATACGTGCTCGCGCGCGATATCGATCGTTTTCGCATCGTGCAGCTCACATCGAAAAACGCCTGGTCGCCGCAATGGCCGCTGCTGGGCGAAACCAACGTCCCCCGCGCCGTACGAATCGAAATCGGACTTGCCGACGGCACGACGATCGAGCGGCTGATTGCGCTGCGATGAACGGGACCGTGCAGCGCGGCACCGCGCTCATCATCGCGATGGTGATCGCCGCACTGGCCGCGACGGTCGCGATGTCGCTGGCAGCGAACCAGCAGCAATGGTTCGCGTCGATGATGAACCGTCGCGATCAAGTCCAGGCGCAGGCGCTCGCGCAGGCCGGCGTGCAGTGGGCGCGACAAATTCTGTTCGAGGACGCGCGCACGACGAACATCGATACGCTCGCGGAACCGTGGGCGTTTCCCCTTCCCACGACACCTCTCGAGAACGGCTCCGTCGAAGGCCGCATTATCGACGTGCAGGGGCTCTTGAACGTCAACAATCTGGTGAGCGGCGACGTCGATGTCGCGGCTGAGCGCGCGCGCTTCGAACGCCTGTTCGCGCGACTCGGCTTGCCGTCCACCTCGCTGGACGCGATCGCCGATTGGATCGATGCCGATAGCGTGACGCGCGCCAGCGGCGCGGAAGACGGCTGGTATGCGCAGCAGTCCAATCCGATGCTCGCCGCCAACGCGCCGGTCGTGCGCACGGCAGAAATCGCGCTCGTCCGCGGAATGTCGCCGGCGGCCGTCACAGCATTGGCGCCTTACGTCGTCGCACTGCCCGCTCCGACGAAGCTCAATGTCAATACAGCGTCGGGTCCCGTGTTGGCAGTCTCGGTGGACAGTCTCGGCGCCACCGGACTGTCGGCGCTGCTCGCGAGCCGCGCAGAGACGCCGTTCACCAGCGTCGCCGACTTCCGCACGCGGCTGCCTCAGGGCGCAACGATCCAGAGCGAAGCCGGATTCGATGTACGCAGCAGCTACTTTCTGGTCACGGTCGTCGCACGCCAGGGCGACACGCGTGCACAAGCCCGCGCGCTGCTCGAGCGCGGCAAAGGGGCGTGGCCCACGATTGTCTGGCAAACGCTGGAATGACAAGAGCGCGGATCGGCAGCGCTCCGGTAAACTGGCTCGCATCGCCTCCCTTCATCCTCAATGAGCACGTTGCGCGTTTTACTTGCGGCGCCGCCGTCGCGATCGCGTCCAGCATCATGGGCGCTGTTTGACGACGCGGGCCGTTGCGTCCAACGCGGCAGCGACGCACCAGACGGCTGGCCCCGCAGCGAACGTTGCGAAGCGGTGCTCGCCGCCGAGGTCGTGCGGGTCGTTGCGCTGAAGGTTCCGCCGATGCCGCCGACACGACTTGCGGCAGCCGCTGCGTTCGCGCTCGAAGACCAGCTCGCGACGACGGGAGACGCGCCGACGATCGCAGTGTCGGCGCAACAAGCCGATGGGACAGTGCTGGCCTGTGTTGCAGCACGCGATGCGATTGCCGCCGTAGTCTCGCGGGAGCCGCCGTTCGATCGCATCATTGCCGAGCCTGCGCTCGCGCCGATTCACACGGGATGGACGTGGTATGCGTCGGGCGCGCAGGGCGGATTCGTCCGTCGCGCCGACGGCAGCGCGTTCGCGGTGGGCTCAAACCCTGCGCCGTCCGAGTTGCCGGCGGAACTCGTGGCGGCGCTGACGCAGGCGGCGCGCGCCGGCGCGAGTCCACGCTTGGTCGGCGTTGCGCAGGCCTGCGATGACGCAACCCTCGCACGATGGACGCGGGAGTTGGGAATTCCATTTACCCGGGTCGCGCCGTGGCGCTGGGACAATGCGACGCCGGAGGCGATTGCGGCGGCTCCCGACATGCGCGTCGGCGAATTTGCACACACGAGTCCTGTGCAACCGGCGCGAATCGCTAGGCTGTTTCGTCCGGCGCTGGGGATTGCGGCATTCGCATTGCTGCTGCAGATCGGCGCAACCGTTGCCGAATGGGCGTGGCTCAAGCTCGACGTTTGGCGCACAGCGCGAGCGATCACGGCACTCGCGCGCGAAGCCGATCTTCCCGATACCGCATCGCCGGATACAGCCGCCCGTGCGATTGCCCGATGGCATGCCGATCTGCGCCACCGCATTGGTCAAGCAGCACCCTCTGACGCACTTCCGCTGCTTGCACGCGCGGCGCCGGCGCTGTCGTCGTTGTCATCCAACGCGATGAAATCCGCGACCTACGCCGATGGCGCGTGGACGATCGAGCTTGGCGCAATCGATACCGGCGCGCTCGCAGGCATCGATCGCACGTTGACGGGCGCCGGTGTTACGACGCTGCAGGCGAAGACCGGCGGCGGCTATCGAATGCGGCTTTTTCTCGCGCCATGAATGTCGGGGTGCATCGCCAATGGATACCCGCTGCGTTCGCCACCGCGTGGGACCGCGCAAGTCTTCGCGAACGGCGGTTGGCGATGGTGGCCGCCGCTGTTGTCGCCATTGCATTGGGATGGGCACTTCTGTGGCAACCACTCAAGTCCGACATCGAACGTACGCGCGAAGAACGGGTTCGCGTCAGCACGCTGCTGGCGCTCACGCGCACATCCTTGGATGAGGGCGCGGGACTCGCTCGCGGATCACCGAAGGTCAACGCCAGCAATCCGCGCGACGCGGTTGCACGCGCGTTTGCCGATCGCGGATTGCGCATTCCCGCCGGCGCGATCGACCTGCGTGACAATCGTGTCCATGTCGTACTGCCCGACGCGCGGTTCGACGCGCTCATCGCTGCGCTGGATTCGCTGGCGCGAGACGATGGACTACGCCCCGTCGAGGCGTCGCTGACGGCGCGGGTGGAACCCGGAACGCTGCGCGCGGAGCTCACCTTCGCGCGCTGATCGCGATCGATGATGCGGATCTCGATCGCATTCCTCTGGCTCTTTGTCGTTGCGGTGGTGGCCCTGTTTGCGCTGGCGCCCGCAACGTGGGTGGACCGCCGCGTCGCCGCTGCCACCGAAGGCAGGATGCGGATCAATGATGCGCAAGGAACCGCCTGGCGCGGTCACGGCGCGCTCGGCGATTCACGCGGCAGCTGGCGTATTCCCGTTGCGTGGCATATCGCACCGCTGGCGCTTGCGCGCGGCGCACTCGACATCGAATTCGAAGCATCGCCTGCGAGCGGCGGGCCGCGCGGACGAATCATCTTAGGGGACGGCTCGGCCGAGCTTCACAATATCGAGTTGCGCGCGCCAGCAGCGGCACTGCGCACATTGGCGCCGGCCGCACTTCCCATCGAAGCCGGCGGCGAATGGCTTCTGAGCTCGCCCGAGTTTCGTTACGGCGGGAGTCGCGCCGAAGGCGTGATTGATTTGCGCTGGGACCGCGCGCGCCTCGCGTCTGCCGGCTCCGCGCTCGATCTCGGGACGCTCGCCGCGCATCTCGTTCCGCAGGGCGGCGCACTGGCCGGTACGCTGGCCAACGTCGGCGGCGATGCGCAAATCGATGGCGACATTGCGCTAGCTGCGAATGGCGCGACGCTGCGCGCCAATATCGCCGCAGGTTCCGGCGTGCCGGCGGACATCGCGCGCACGATCGCGGCGCTTGGAACACCCGATGCGAACGGCGTGGTTCACATGCAAGGGCATTTCGGAAAATGAGCGTCGCGGGCTCGCGACCCGCATCGACGCTTGCGCCGAGCGTTGCGGGCGAAACTGGTGCATCCGCAAGAGTGGCAAGCATCGATGCGGTCCGCGCGATCGCCCTGATCGCGATGATCGCGTATCACTTTTGCTTCGACCTTCGCTATTTCGGCGTCATCAGGGCCGACTTCGAGCACGATCCGTTCTGGCTCGGCGCGCGCACGATAATTCTTTCGTCGTTTCTGCTGCTGGCCGGCGTAAGCCTTGTGCTGGCCGATGTCAGCAAGATATCGTCCACGCGTTTTTGGCGTCATGTCGCGATGATCGCCGGTTGTGCTCTGCTTGTGAGTGCAGCGAGCTACATACTGTTTCCGGTGACGTTCATCTGGTTCGGAGTGCTGCACGCGATCGCCGTGACGCTCGTGCTCGCGCGCCCGTTCGTCCGGTTTCCCCGTGCGGCTTTTGCCGTCGGAGTAGTCGTCATCGCCGCCGGACTCGCCGTCTCGCATCCGGTGTTCGATCAATTTGCATTGGGTTGGATCGGATTCATGACAGCGAAGCCCTATACCGAGGACTACGTGCCGTTGTTTCCATGGGCCGGCGTTGTTTTCTGCGGTATCGCCGTCGGACATGCGCTGGTCCGCAATCGCTTCGCGGCTCTCGCGCCGATTGCCGCACCCCCGCGCTGGCTGGCATGGCTCGGCCGCCACACGCTCGCCGTATACATGCTGCACCAACCGGTATTGCTGGGCGTGCTATGGGTTCTTCTTCGTCGCTAATGCGCGGTCCACGCGTCAGATGCGCCGCTTCACCGAACTGTTCCTGGCGCTCGACGCGACGACCGGCACGCGGGACAAAGTCGACGCGCTGGTCGCCTATTTTGCATCGGCGCCGCCAGACGATGCGGCGTGGGCCGCGTATTTCCTGACGGGGCGCAAGCTCAAGCGATTGGTCGGCACGCGTGACCTCGTCGGCGCCGCTATCGAGGCGACCGCCATTCCCACTTGGCTCTTCGACGCTTCCTACGAAGCCGTTGGAGATTTGGCCGAAACCATCGCGCTGCTGTTGCCGCCACCGGCGCATCGCGACGAGGCAACGCTCACGGCATGGGTCGAGAACGATCTGATGCCGCTCGCGGGTCTTCCTTCCGAAGCCATCCGAGCGCGGCTACGCGGAGCGTGGGATCGGCTTGATCGCGACGGACGCTTCGTGCACGGCAAACTGATTACCGGTGCGTTTCGTGTCGGCGCGGCGCGACAGCTCGTCTATCGCGCGCTGGCCGAGGCCGCTTCAGTGCCCGCAACAGAAGTCGCGCAGCGGCTGATGGGTGATTGGACGCCGTCGATTCGATTCTTCGACATGCTCCGCGGTATCGGCGATTACGCAATCGCCGCCGCGCATCATCCCTATCCGTTTTTCCTCGCGTATCCGCTCGAGGAGGATCCCGCGACGCTCGGCAACATTGCGCAATGGCAAGCCGAATGGAAATGGGACGGCATTCGCGCGCAACTCGTTCGCCGGGACGGCGCCGTGAGCCTATGGTCGCGCGGCGAAGAGCTCGTCAATGGCGCATTTCCGGACGTGGTCAGCGCAGCGAGCGCGTTGCCCGACGCAGTCGTGATCGATGGCGAAATCCTCGCGTGGTCAACCGCCGATGACCGTCCGTTCGAATTCGCTGCGCTGCAAAAACGGCTCAATCGCAAGGCGCCGAGTCCCAAGCTCACGCGCGACATTCCCGCCGTGTTGGTTGCGTACGATTTGCTTGAGCAAGATGGAATCGATGTTCGCACGGTGCCGTTGACCGAACGCCGTGCCCACCTTGCTGCGCTGTTGCCGCCCTCGTCGGCGATTCGGATTTCTCCGCTCTTATCCGCAGCCGATTGGCCCGCATTGTCAGCGCTGCGCGCACGTTCGCGCGAATATCACGCGGAAGGCATAATGCTCAAAAAGCTCGATTCCGCCTATGGCGTCGGCCGCGTTCGCGGACAATGGTGGAAATGGAAGATCGACCCGTACACCGTCGATGCCGTCATGATCTATGCGCAGGCGGGCCACGGGCGCCGCGCCTCGCTCTTCACCGACTACACGTTCGCGGTATGGAGCGGCGGCGAGCTCGTTCCATTCGCGAAGGCGTACTCGGGACTGTCGGATGCCGAAATCAGGGAAGTTGACGCGTGGGTGCGTGCGCACACGGTCGAGCGGTTTGGTCCGGTGCGAAGAGTCGAACCGCAACTCGTCTTCGAGCTCGCATTCGAGGCGATCCAGGCGTCGACGCGGCACAAGAGCGGCGTCGCTGTGCGCTTTCCGCGCATCCTGCGTTGGCGTACGGATAAACCCGCTGCGGAAGCCGACACGCTCGAGCATTTGAAAAGCCTCGCCGCGCGACGTGTGCCATGATGCGTTGCTCCTCGCGAGGGGGTGTTAGTAACTTGTCAAGATGTCCGGTTTAGGTAACACGCCATATGTCCGCTTTAGCGGTGCGTTATGCAGCAGCTTTGGTTTTGATTTTGCGTTCCTTTCCGTGGGTGTCGTACTGAGCTAAGCAGCGCGGTCCGTGGAAGACTGCGAGGTGATGATCGGGATATTCATGCACGCGGACCTTCGCTTTGACGTAGTGGCAGCGGTGCCGATCAGCCGGGATCTGCAGCAGCTTGTTTTGGTAAACGACGCAGTTATCGGCGCGCACCACCCGCTCTTCTTTTAGACACAGCACGTCGTGCAGATTGGCGCCGATCCAGGGTACGAAGGCGGAGCCGGTTTCGGTCGCGGGCACCATGAACTCGCGGTTGTAGGCGGGGAGAAAGCGGCGCTTGAGAAAGCGGTTGGCCTTCGCCACCTCGGTGATGCCCACGTCGGCCAATTCCTTAGGCAGGCGCGCTTGCAGGGTGCCGAACGCGCGCTCGGAACGCCCGCGCGCTTCGGGTGAATAGGCGGGAATCATTTCGATCCCGAGCTGGTTGAGCGCCCGCCGAAACTGGGTCGGGTTGTCCGGATCGACTTTGCCGCCGGCTTTCGCCGTGTGCCAATAGTGGCTGCCCCGATCGGTGTAGAGGCTGTTGAACAAACCGAACTCGAGGATGACTTCGGCCACCCCGGCGAAGCTGCTCATCGTGTCCTCTTCGTCGACCAGGAAGGCCGAGTAGATGGCGCCAGTCGCGTCATCCAAGGTCACGATCAGATCGTGTTGTTGTGCCGGCAGCCATTCATGCCGCGAACCATCCTGATGCAGCATCATGCCGATCAGCGGTTTGCGCTCGCGTTTGCGCCGGTGGGCACCGCGCCGCTTGGCCTTCGCCACCACGCCGGCCTGCTGCAGCGCCAAGCGCACAAAGTTGTAAGAGCGCGCTTGCTTCTGCTCGCGGTACTTGCTGTAGAAGTGCTTCACCGTCCAGCCGCTATAGCGATCACGATATTGATTCACCAGGCGCAGCACTTCATCGACGGGCGCTCGACGTGCCGATACTTGCCCGAGCCGCAGATCGATTAACCCGTCCACTCCGTCATTCTCGTAACGCCGGCATTGGCGTCGAAATTGCCGTTCCGACACGCTCAGCAAATCAGCCGCCTCCGGCTGCGTGAGTCGGTGCTCGGTCCAGCGGTCGTATACCTCTTCAAAACGCATGATCCTGATCTCCTGTAACACGCTCGCCCGGCCCAAGATCCACCCCCTTTCCCGAGGGTCGAACTTAAACCGGACATTTCA
>VBCG01000224.1:517-4318 GCA_005881895.1 Betaproteobacteria bacterium | reverse complement strand
GCCAAGTACGACCGTCTTGCCTTTGGGCACGTACCGCAGCGGCGCGAAATCGCCCGAGCGCGCGTCGTCGTATTCGAGAAAATAGCCGTCGACGGCGAGCTCGTTGAACAACACTTCTGCGACCGGCTCGTAACCGCCCTCCGCGGCCCACGCGCTTTTGAAGTTACCGCGACAAAGGTGCACGCACACCGTCATGCCGGCCGGCCGATCGGCAATGGCCGCATTGATGAGCTTGGCGTAGCGGCGCGGCAATTCGTCCGGATCGTCGCCGCGCTGCCGCGCACCTTCGCGCATCTTTTCGTCACATAAATACGCCAGATTCGTGTCGTCGAGCTGGACGTACGCGCACCCCGCTGCCCCAAGGCTTTGGAGCTCATCGGCATAGCCGGCTGCAACATCGGCATAAAACTCTTCGAGATCCGGATAGGCATCCTGGCTGATCGCCCCGCGGCCGCCGCGAAAGTGCAGCATCGTCGGCGAAGGGATCGTGACCTTCGGCGTGCGCGACGTGACCGATTTCAGAAACTGGAAATCGGCGCGCTGAATCGGTTTCGTGTGCCGCACTTTGCCGGTGACGTGCATGACGGGCGGCTCGAAATCGACTTCGCCTTTCGCGCTGTGGAACTTGACGTGAATGCCGCCCTTCGTCTGGACGCCCTCGAGCTGCGTCAGGAAATCGATGTGAAAGTAGGTGCGCCGGAATTCGCCGTCGGTGACGCCGCGCAATCCCAAATCTTCCTGGAATTTGACGATGCCGCGGATCGCTTCATCCTCCACGGCGCGGAGCTTGGTCGCGTCGATTGCGCCTGTGCGGAATTGCTCCCGCGCATCGAGCAGGAATTTGGGGCGCAGGAAGCTGCCGACATGGTCGGCGCGAAAGGGCGGCGCAGCGCGCGCCCCCAATGTCGTTTGACGGGTGGCCGGTTTCATACACGAATTCTAACCGCAGTCCAGCCGCGGCGGGACGTCATGCCCGCTTGCGTTTCGCCGTCGATTTTTCTCCACCATGACGGGTGGTCCGGGCCTTGGAAGCCGGCTTCTTGACTGCGGCGGCGCGCTCGCTCGCTGCGCGCGCCGGTTTCTTGCCACCCTTGTCGATGCTCTGCTTCAAGAGCTCCATCAGATCGATCACCTCGGCTTTCTTTCGCCCGCCGGCTTCCTTCTCGGGCTCGGTCAGCTCCTTCGTTTCCCCGCGTTTGATCTTTTCTTCGATGCGATTCATCAGATCTTCGTGGTACGTGTCCTTGAACTGCTCCGGTTTCCACGGTCCCGACAGGTCGTCGATCAAGCGCTGCGCCAATTCCATTTCCCGCGCGCTGACGCCGGCCGCTTTGGCCGCCTTCGCCGCTTTTGGCGGCAGGCTCAAGCCTTCGGTATCCCTGATCTCGTTCGCGTAGCGCAGCACATTCATCATCAGAACCGGACCTTCCGGAATCAAGGCGACCAGATGCTGCTTTGTGCGAATGACGACTTGGCCAACGGCAATCTTGTTTTCGCTCGCCAGCGCGTCGCGGAGCAACGTGTACGCCTTTTCCCCCCGCGCGCCCGGGACAAGGTAGTACGGCGTCTCGAAATACGGTGCAGGGATCGACGAAGCGGGGACAAATGTCTCGATCTCGATCGTCTGCGAAGCCTTGACGTTCGCGCGGCGGAAATCCTCGTCGGTCAGCACGACATATTGACCTTTCTCGTACTCATAACCTTTGACGACGTTCCCCCACGGCACCTCATCGCCGCTTTTCTTGTTATAGCGTTTGAAGCCGATCGGCGCGAAATCGCGCTTGTCCAGCATCGAGAAGCTGATGGCATGCGATTGATCGGCCGGGTACACCTCGACGGGCACGTTGACCAGTCCGAAGCTGATAGCGCCCTTCCAGATGGGTCTCGCCATGTCGATTACCTCGCGGTCACCTTGGTCGATCGACTGCGGTCAACGCCCGTGGCGATCGAGCGATGCAATGAACGCAAATGCGAATGCGGGTTTCGATCTCCAGCAGCTCGCCGCATTGTTCGCATACCTCGAGCCGGCGCTCGCCAGTCATCTTGCAAACGGCGCGACATTCGGCGTCCGCGCATGGTGCGCAATCGACGGGGCAAAAGCTCATGGTCGCGCAGGACGTGCGATCGCGATGAAGACACTCATGATTGGCAGGATTCCGGTCGACGGCTATCGGACGGCGCACAAAAGCGTTGTGAGCCTACCGGAAGGGCGCTGTCGGCGCGAGGCCGACATGCCTCGCAGTAGGAGAATGCTGACGCTTTTTTTCGCCGCCGTCGGGTATCCGATCGTCAAGCGACGCGCTATGTTTGTCGTTTCGAAACGGAGGTGAATCGATGGCAAATGGAATGAGCATAGGTCGCGCCGTGAGTGCGGGCCACGTTCCGGGGCGAGACAGGATCAACACCGGGCGGGATTACGAAATTCGTTATTGGACCGCGAGGCTCGGTTGCACGCCGGATGAGCTGAGTACGGCGATTCGCGTAGTCGGCAATTCAATTGCGCGCGTGCGCGAGTATGTTGCAGGCCATCGCCGCCACGGTTCGCCCTCCTTCCGCATGCGAGACGCGTTGGAATCATGACCACGAAGCTCAACGCCCCGTTGAAACGCGAGCTCACGATCGGCGGCAAACCGTACACGCTGACAACGTCGCCTGAAGGGTTGAACCTTGTGCCGAAGGGGCGCCGCAAGGGCTACCGGCTGTCATGGGACGCGTTGGTTTCCGGCGACGCCGCGCTCGCAACGGCACTCGCGGCGTCCGTGCAGAATGGCCCGTTGGGCCCGGGCCCACGCATACCACGCGCAAGCGATTCCGCCGGCGAACGTGGCGCGCGAACCGCGCGGCGACGGCACGGTTCCGCCTCCCACTAACCCCAAATCGCCGCGCTACCCAAATCGCCGCGCTACTGGGTCGCGCCGACCGGCGACCCTTCGAGACGCGTTCCATGTTGCTGTAGCCACGCATCGCCCATCATTCGGGCGTCGGACTGCGGCACCCCGACATCCGTCCGGGCGTCCAGCGAGGTTCCAGGAGTAAGCGGTTGCGCGGAGATCGCATCGTGTCGCGCGACCAGGCTAACGCCTGACCATACGAACACGACGATCACGAACGCTGCGCCGCCCGCCGCCGCACCGAACAGCGTCTTGCGGCTAAGAACCCAAAAACGTCTATCGCAATCGTGACAGCGATACGGCGAATGGAACGGGTACGTACCCGCCTCCGAGCCGAGGCGGCCTGATCGGCGCACGTTGGTGCTGCCGCAATGCGAACATCGTCTATTCATTTTGAATGTTTACCCAATCTGCGAATGGAGACTGCATTGTTCGCCCAGAATATGCAATCAGCATTTGTCCTACGGTCTTTGTAAAGTTGTCGCGCAATGAAAGCCCTGATGGACGCCGGCACGCGCCGGCCGGTACAATCGCCCGCTCCGGAGACGTGGCCGAGTGGTCGAAGGCACTCCCCTGCTAAGGGAGCATACGGGCCAAAACCTGTATCCAGGGTTCGAATCCCTGCGTCTCCGCCAAATAATCCCATAACAGATTGAAAACTCAGTCTTTATCAGTCCGTCGACGGATGTACCCACGTCCGAACCCACGTCGTTGCCTGTACCGCCGATGGAAACTGTGAGGACGGCCGGTTTTTCACTCAATCAAACTAGTCGTGGAGAAATGATGGGGATGTCGCGTTACACGGGACGCGATCGAGGACAGTCATGACCATCGCGGTGACGATCCGCGTCAACGACGGCATCGTTCTCGCATCCGACAGCGCAACAAGTTTCCTAGACAATCAGGGCGT
>VBCG01000224.1:0-495 GCA_005881895.1 Betaproteobacteria bacterium | reverse complement strand
CCATGACATACGGATGGGGCAGTATCGGAGCCGCTTCGATCGCGACGTTGTCGAAGGACCTGCGACGGCGTCTTGATCCGCGCACTTCAACTGACGATACGTACAGGCTAGATCCGAACGGATTTAGCATCGAAGAAGTCGCAACAAAAGCACGACGGTTCTTGTTCGAAGACTGCTATCGCCGAGAATACCCAGAAGTAGTCCCGAACTTTTTTCTGGGTTACCGTGTTTGCGGCTATTCCTCAGTTGGCATTCTTCCAGAAGCCTGGGAGGTAGCTATAACAGGGAACACCTGCAATTCTGCAGAATCTCTCTATCAGCCAGACGACTTTGGTCCGCGTTGGGCCGGAGAGACTGAGGCGATTGATCGGCTTGTACTGGGAATGGGAAGCAAGGCGTCACAGGCTCTTGAGCAACTCGGTTTGACGCCGGAGGTAGCGCAGAACACAGCGCTGGAGCTCTGCAAACGGCTTTATGCTCAGCTTTACCTCCCTG
>VBCG01000021.1:12922-26740 GCA_005881895.1 Betaproteobacteria bacterium | reverse complement strand
GCCATGGGCGCGCAACCTATTTCTGGTCGTTCGTCGTAGCGCTGCTGCTGTTCGTGGTGGGCGGGTTGTTCTCCATTTACGAGGGGATCCGCAAGCTGCACGAACCCGGCCCGCTCGTAGCGCCGTGGCTGGCCGTCGCCATCGTGCTCTTTGCGACGATCGCCGAAGGCATCTCGCTTCGGATGGCGCTAAAGCAAATTGATAAGGTTCGAGGCGGCAGCAGCCTCTGGAGCTGGTTTCGCGTGACCCGACGGAGCGAGCTGATTGTCGTGCTCGGGGAAGACTTGGCCGCGATGGTCGGACTCACGTTGGCGTTGGCGGCGTTGCTTGGCACGATCGCCACCGACAATGCCGTTTACGATGCAGTGGGCAGCATCGCCATTGGCACGTTGTTGATGGTGGTCGCTTCGGGGCTTGCAATCGAAATCAAGAGCCTCTTGATTGGCGAAAGCGCGCCGCCGAGAACGCGGCGAGCGATTCGGGCATTTCTCAACGCGCAGCCGGGCGTCGTCGAAATCGAGAAGCTCATCACGATGCAGCAAGGCGACGACCTTGTCATCGCTGTCCGGGCGCGAATGAACACGAAGGCGACCGCCGATGAGCTTGTGCGAATGATCGCCGACTGCAAGGCGGCGCTTCGCGCTGCGTTCCCTACTGCGACGTGGATCTTCTTCGAGCCCGCCGACGAACGCCGGCGTGTACGTGTAAACCTCAGGTCGCGCATGCGTCGCGCTCACTCGCGCACCGGATGACGACGTAGCGGCGTCACTGGCGACGCGTTCTATGAACCGCTCGTCGTTGAACGAAAACGTGGTTAGGCGTCGCGCCTCTTCTTCCCAACGCCTTTGAAGAACGTATAGCAAAATACACCGTCCGACTCCGTCGTTCGGTAGAGGTCGCGGACTCCTGTATCGAAGGTCTCCGCCCGGATGAGGCCCGCTGAGATCGCGGATTCGCGAATGCCCTCGATCATCGCGGTGAAGGTCTTTCTCGTGAAGCCATCGACAAGGTCAGGTCGGCTCGGATCGACGTAGACCATCCGTGGAGAGACATGAACCGTGTCGAAGCCAGCCTCGACCAGCAGCGGATAGATCTGTCGGCCAATCAGTGCATTGCCGCCGGCGGCACGCTGCAGCGTGATTTGGCACTGTATCGCCGCGTGGGCCGCTTCGCTGTCGGGATAGAAGTAAGTCGATCCATGATCCCCCTCGATTAAGGTGATGGTGCCGCCGGCCCTTAGCAATCTGCCGAGGATCGCTAACGCCTCAACGGGACGCGCGAGGTGCTCTAAAACAAAGCAAACGAAAATGTGGTCGAAGGACTCGGCGCTGAAAGGCAAAGCAAAGATGTCCGCTTGCCGGAACAGAACGTTGGTGATTGCAGCCAACTCGGCCCTTCGCTTGGCTTCGGCGATCGAATCTGCAGAGACATCAACCGATGTGAATCGAGCACCTGGGCTCCTGTGAGCAAGGGCTACTGTCTGGGCGCCAACGCCACACCCGGCCTCGAGCACTGTACTTCCACGAGGGTACGCCGTACCCGAGTGGAGTAGGTCGACCAATGTTCCGGCCTGATCCTGCAGGCGCTCGTTCTCCCGCGGGTGGTAACCGTGCACATATGCATCGCTCATGTTTCAAGGCCTGATGACCAACCCGGTGACGGGACCGAGGACGAAGCCCGCTCGGCGTCTGCGTGGAATGGGCGCATTACTTGTCGCCCCACCACCACGCGGCCGGTTCGCACGGAATCAGCGGTTCGGCTTGGTACTGAGTATCGGCCCGTTGCGGCGCACCTAGGCGAATAACACGATGCCCACTAGCAGGAGCCCGACATAGATTACGGCGTCAAGCAAGCCGCCGGTTTTTGTGCGGCCTTGTCGTATCGGCGTTCGCTCGGTGTAGCTGATGCCGTTTTCGCGAATGCCGACTGTCGTTCGCGTCTCGTCCGGTCCGAATGTAAACCGTGCGTCGCTGCGTCCAATCGATTGTGCAACACCGCACTTGCTCGCAGTGATGCGCAAGCCCGGCGCGACCTTGAAGTTGTGGCGGAAACGAAAGCCCATGTGTTCTCCTTTCCTAGGAGCAAAGACGATATTAGGCTTCCGATGATCGCAACGCTACTGGACAACCCGATATCTACGCGACCAGATAGGGCGTGTTCGAAGCGACGATTGAGACTGCAAAAACGCGCTATTTCGGATATCGATGCACAACTTTGCGGTGATTGACGGCGAATTGCTCCGCCAATCCATCAGCCTAACTACGCTGGATACCCGCTTTCGGTGCGGGCTCACAAATATTTCTTCTCAATCTCCGTGAACAAGGCTTTGCAGAGCCGCACAAAGTCGGCTTCGCCCAGCTTGACGTCGTCGCCGCCCCTGAGCTTCAGCACCGACCTCTCCGGCGGGAGCATGAGCGAAGCGCCGGCAGAGTTCGGCCATCCTGGGAGCTTGTCGACCTGCAGCTTGCCCTTGAAGAAGCTCGCCTCGAACTCCTTGGACGGCGCCTTGCCGACCTGCTTTCGGTACGCACGCAGGTCAGCGTCGACCCTCGCGCGGCAAGCGTCAATGTAGTCTTGAGTGCAGGTCTTCATTCCCAGCATGGGGTTCGTACGCTCCTGTCTGTAGCGGCTGTCAGCTTGGTGCCCGGGGCCGGGATCGAACCGGCATGCCGGTTTCGCCGGCGAGGCATTTTAAGTGCCTTGTGTCTACCAATTTCACCACCCGGGCGATGACTTTGGCGCAATATCGGCGGTCAGGATACAACGTCCCTGCTGCGTCGGCGCACCCCTATGTTTCGTCCCCTGCGAGTCGGCGTGCGCGCGTGGCAGTTAGGACAGATAAGTCGCAAGTTGGCGATGTTGTGGTTATGGCAATGCCCGTTGATGTGGTCCAGTTCGAGGGGAATATCATCTCCGAGCCATTTCGTGAGGCCGCACATCGCGCATCGGGCTTCGAGCAAATGCTCGGCCAGCAATCGCTTTCTTAGCTTGTTGCTTTGATCGTGGCGCCGTTGCGCAATATCTCATCGATCGGACGAGGGCGTACCGAAGGGACTGTGGTCCCTTTTCGAAAGCTCCTGCCGGTCTATTGCGAAAACCCAATCTGCGGTGGCTCAGTTACCGTGTTTCGACCAATGTAGGTCGATTCCTACGCCCCTGTCCGGGCCTCACCGATGGCGGGTCGCCCCGGAAGCCACTAGCGTTCGTACAATGACGATCGCCCTCGACGCGCGCGACGATGTTGTTGCACTCGCGTTTCCGACATTTCCCACGCGGGGACGGGATGGCGTTGAAGTGCTGACCAAAGGACAGGGAATCCCGCGGGCGGAACCGCTTCCGAGTGCTCTATGGTCGTCGCATGAATGCCTTTGCTGGCGGCAGGAGCTTCCCGATTACGTATAGGCGATTTCAGGTGCGGGTCGTTTGACGTCAATTACCGATCGTCCGTCGATCACTCTTCTTAGATTGAGCATAAGTTTCGCGCCAAGGAGCCTCAGATGAATCCAGCAGGTAAAGCATCGAAACGTTCAGCGGTGGCCCTCGCACTTTCCTGGGCCGGCATGTTGGCCTTTGCGTTGACGTTGCCGGCGTTGAGCAAGGACATGGCCGTCACCCTTGCGGGCGATCAGGAAGTGCCGGCCGTCACAACCAGCGCAACGGGAACCGGCACGATCAGCGTCGCTGCCGACAAGGCGGTGAGCGGCAGCATCATGGTCAAGGGCGTCAGCGCGACCGCGGCGCATATTCATGAGGCCGCGAAAGGAAAGAACGGGCCCGTGATCATTCCGCTCACCAAATCGGGCGACAGCACCTTCACCGTTCCCGCGGGCGCGAAGCTCACTGATGAACAGATGAAAAGCCTGGAGTCGGGTAATTTGTATGTGAACGTGCATTCCGCGGCGAATCCGAACGGCGAAATCCGCGCGCAACTCGGTCCGTAGCTTAGTACTACGGACACGGACGATCGGCTACGGCGAGCGAGGAAGTGATCCGCAGCCTGCTCGAGCTCGCGGCCCGGCTCAAGCTATGGGTTGTCGCCGAAGATGTGGACCAGCAGAGCCAACAGAATTTCCTCGCCGGCGCCGGCTGCGATTTGATGCAGGGGTTTCATTTTGTGCGCCCGATGTCGGGAGCTGCGGTACCGGACCGGCTTGCGGCACACAGCCACAACCGGGCCCTCGAGACCGTGGACGCCTGAGCTCGGTAGCAGCAGCATCGCCAGGACGTCGCGCGTTCTGGCGATGCTTACATCAGCGCGATTCGATGTCCGAGTCGTCGTCGCGCGTCAAGCCGCCTCGCTCGACGTCTTCTTGGAAATTGTCGCTTCGCCGAGTGGAGCGGGGACCTGCAAGCTCTTCGTCCTGGGTTTTCCCGACGTCCTGCGCAGTTTGCTGACGCTTGATGCTCATCGAACCGCTGCCGCTCTGGCGCGATGAGCCCGAAGCTCCTTGCTGTCGTTTGCCGCCACTGCTCTGTCCCATTTGCCTGGACTGGTTCGGTTGCTTCGAATGCTGTTTCGTTGCGGGCGATTTTCTATGCGGCATCGTGCGCTCCTTATACTGGTGAGAGAAGAAAGAGATTCACCGGATCGACCCGCCGGTCGTCCGTGAGCGCGATTCTTGTATCAAGCGCAACGATGGCGAATAGGTGGTGAGCGCAAACGCCTGTAGGACGGCACGCTGCGCCATGGATTACATCGCGGTCGCGTGACGAGGACCACGAGAGTGGCGCCGTCGCGCGGATTTTCATGCGCGGTGACGCCGCTTTGTCATCGAGCTATTTGCCTCCGGTGCCGCTTCCGGTTCCGCCGCCCATGCCACCGCTCGCGCTGCCCGTCCCGCCGCCTTCGCTGCCGGACGTTCCGCTTGACGAGCTCGACGCTCCCGACGTACCGCTCGACGATCCCGTTCCTGCAGTTCCGGCGCCACTGGTGCCGGCGCCTGTGGTGCCCGCACCTGTCGTGCCGCCACCGGTGCCGCTACCGCTGTCGCTGTTGCCGCCACCCTTGCTGGGATTGGTCGATGGCCTTGTCCCCGCAGCGGGTGGTACCGTCGAGGTTATAGCTGCGGACGCAGTCCGCCCGCGCCGTGCCGGTCAGTCCCGCGCACGCGGCGCTTGGCGCGTTGCTGTTGTTCGCGTTGCTATCGCTCGTTTCGGTCGACGTCGATGCGCCCGATGATGTCGACGGACCGGTCATCGTCGACGTGCCTGACGTAGACGATTGTCCGACCGCTGCGCCGGCGGCGATCAATGACGTTGCAAGAACGAGCGTCCTCAATTTCCAAAGCTTCATAAGCCCTCCGAAATACGGCTCTGCTCCACAGTGCAACGCGCACCCGCCATCGGACCCGAGGGCGGCCGTGCGTGTTGATCACTGATCACGTTACGAATCCTTCCCCGCCATCGAACCGGCATCCATACCTGCGCCAAACCGTAATTTTTACCAGCCCATAGGCAATCACAGGATTGACACGGGCTACGCGTTGTTTGTTGCGCCCGACATCGAATTTTTGAGACCTCCCGGCGTCCATTGATGTGGAAGCGTCCGGACGATACGAAGGGGAGCGGCAATGACGATCGAAGCAATCAATCCCGCAACAGGCGAACTTGTCGCGAAATACGATCCGATGTCGGGTACGACCATCGCTCGCATCGTCGGCGACGTCCATAGCGCCTTTCTTGAGTGGCGCCGCGCGACGTTCGCAGAGCGTGCGCGGCCGATGCGGAACGTCGCAGCCATTCTTCGCGACGAAGCGGGCGCGTTGGCGCGTCTCATGGCACAGGAGATGGGCAAACCTGTGCGCGATGGGATCGCCGAAGTGCAGAAGTGCGCGTCGGCATGCGATTTCTTCGCCGACAACGCCGCGCGATTTTTAGCTCGCGAGAGTGTCGCCACCGAAGCGCGCGCAAGCTTCGTCGACTTCAATCCGCTGGGGGTCGTGCTCGCCGTCATGCCATGGAATTTTCCGTTCTGGCAGGTATTTCGCTTCGCCGCGCCTGGATTGATGGCGGGCAATGCAGCGGTTCTGAAGCACGCGTCGAACGTGCCGGGGTGTGCGTTGACGATCGAAGATGTGTTCCGCCGCGCAGCCTTTCCGACGAATCTTTTCCGCACGCTGATGATCGAAAGTCCCCAAGTGGCATCTGTGATCGAGCATCCGCTCGTACGGGCGGCTACGCTCACCGGCAGCGGCCCTGCAGGACGCGCGGTTGCGCGCAAGGCCGGCGAGTTGTTGAAAAAGACCGTGCTCGAGCTCGGCGGCAGCGATCCTTATCTGGTGCTCGAAGATGCCGATGTGGAAGCCGCTGCGGTGGTCTGTACGAAGGCGCGGCTCGTTAACTCCGGACAGAGTTGCATCGCAGGCAAGCGGTTTATCGTCGTCGATGCGATCCGCCGCCCGTTCGAAGAGCGTTTCGTTGCGCGGATGCGCGCAGCGAAGATGGGCGATCCGCTGAATGAGAGTACCGAGATCGGTCCACTGGCGCGGCGGGATTTGCGCGAAGCGTTGCACCGTCAGGTCGAGGGTAGCATCGCCAAAGGCGCCAAGTGCTTGCTCGGCGGTGCGATTCCCGAAGGCGCCGGCGCCTACTATCCGGCAACGGTGTTGACCGATGTTCGCAAAGGAATGCCGGCCTTTGACGAAGAATTGTTCGGCCCTGCTGCGGCGATCGTGCCCGTCAGGAACGAAGACGAAGCGATCGCGGCGGCGAACGATTCGCCGTTCGGACTCGGGGCTGGCATCCTCACGCGCGACATCCGTCATGGCGAGCGCATTGCCGCCGAGCGGATCGAGAGTGGTTGCGTCTTCGTCAACGACGCCGTGCGATCCGACCAGCGTTTGCCGTTTGGCGGCGTGAAGGAAAGCGGCTACGGCCGCGAGCTTTCAGCCTACGGCATCAAGGAGTTCGTCAACATCAAGACCGTCATCGTGGCATGACCACGAAATACCGTCCGATAATGGGGGATGAACGAGAGCTCGACGTGGCTTGACGCTCCGCTACCAGGCATCGCGATCCTTGGCGCGGCATTTCTCATTCTCTTCATCGCTGAACGTTGGGTGCCGCTCCGCGCACCGCGAAGCGCGCTTGCCGGACGGCTCGCCGTCAATGTTTGTGTCTCTGCGCTCGCACTCGCGACCGCCTATCTCGTCGTTGCGCCGGCCGCGGTCGCGGCGTTGCGCGAGGTCTCACTCCACCGAATGGGTGTCCTGCAATGGATTGCCCTCCCTGAAGCGGCGGAGGTGGCGGTCGGATTCGCCCTGATGGACCTTTCGTTCTATTACTGGCACATGGCGAATCACAAGATCCGCTTCCTGTGGCGCTTCCATAACGTTCATCACATCGACCCCGATCTCGACGTTTCCACCGCGTTTCGTTTCCACTTCGGCGAAGTGGCGTTCTCGGCCGTGTTCCGTGTCGTTCAGATCGTGCTGATCGGCGTCACGCCATTCACTTTTGCGCTGTACGAAATCGTCTTCGAGCTGAATACGCTGTTTCAGCACAGCAACGTTCGACTCCCGCTCGCGTTCGAACGCTGGTTCAACAAGGTGCTCGTTACGCCGCGGATGCACGGCGTTCATCACTCCGACGTGCGGCGCGAGAACAACGCCAACTACTCGGTTGTTTTTCCCTGGTGGGATCGCGTGCACCAAACGCTGCGGCTCAACATTGCGCAGTCCCGCATTGTCATCGGCGTTCCAGGCTACCTCGAGCCCGTCAACAACGTGGTGGGCAACGTGCTGGTACTGCCGTTTCGGGCGCAACGCGACTATTGGCGGACCGTGGATGGAACCATCGTGGAAAGAACCGACGACTTGGCGCTGCCGAGAAACGTGATGCAAGCGTAACGGGACGGGTACCAAACGTGCCGAGCGCTCAGGCGCTGGAGCGATAAGTCAACGAATTGTCGGCGTTCGGTTTCGCGGAGGGCGTCATTTGCGCAGGCTCTACGCGTTTCGCACCGACGATATGAAATACCGCATCACCGGAATGAAGCAGGTAATCGGCGATGATCCGCCGGTGGCAGCGCCACCAGACGGCCTCCGAGCACATGACCGCGCAGCGCTTATCGCGTGCAAGCGCCCGCAGCCGCGCAAGGCCCTCGCGAAACGCGTCGCTCATCGCGTAATCGGCGAAGTTATGAAAGCTGGCGTTCTCCCAGAAGGCGTTGACGACTGGAGGAATATCGTGGCTGCGCCCCCGAAGGCCGCCTAGCGCAGCGATATGCTCATAACCAATGCCGGCGCCAGTGAGCGACTCGCTGAGGGCGTCGCGATTGTATTGGGGGTTGGTACGCGAGCGCGGCACGGTCCTCACGTCGACGACCACGTCGATTTCAGAACTTCGCAGCAGGGCGATGAATTCCGCGATTGGGCGCGTCGAATGACCAATCGTGAAGATTTGATTTCCGATGGTCGACTCCTCATCGGTTCAATCGTAGCGTGGGATGAGGGAATTTTCCCGTCCCTATGCCGTCGAACTGGTGAATCACACATTATGAACTTTGAGGAGAGCGCACAATGATGCGATCAAGCGTTATGGCGGTCGTGCTCGCGTTGGTAGCCATCGCGGGCGCCCCGTTGACATGGGCGCAAGGCGAGCAAGCGCCGACTGAACAATCGAAGGCGTACACGGACGCCGAATTGAAATCATTTGCCGCCGCGGCAGTCGACGTCCATCGGATCAACAGCAATTACCTCCCCAAGCTGGCAGACGCCAACCCGGCCGAGCAGCGTCAGATCGAAAAGCAGGCGCTGCAAGAGACGACGCGAGCGGTCGAGAAACAGGGGCTGACGTCCGACAAATACGACGAGATTCTCACTGCGGCGCAAACCAAGCCGGAGGTGGCCAAGAAGGTCGAGCAGTTTCTCAACGAAACGCCGCGACCCGGGACAACGCAGCTCTGAAGGATCGGGCAAAGAGCCAAGGTTGTATATCTTACAAAACAGAATGGAGATCGATGTCGTTGCGCGAGATTAGTTTCTGCTCCGATCGCGACGACGCGGTCAGCGCGGCCGCGGATTGACGGCCGATTCACACTCAACCGACGGTCGACCTCGATGGAGTCGATAAGAAACGACGCTAGTTCGGACGCCGTCGCCGAACTGTGGGCAATGTTCCGCAAGCATCTGGCCGCCAGAACTCGGGAGATCAACGAAGAAGTCGCTCACTACCCAAGGCCGATTGCGCGATGCGACGTCCAATTGTCGAAGCTGCTGGAGGAACGCTTCCGCGTGTTTCA
This sequence comes from Betaproteobacteria bacterium, assembly GCA_005881895.1. Classification (GTDB taxonomy): domain Bacteria; phylum Pseudomonadota; class Gammaproteobacteria; order Burkholderiales; family Casimicrobiaceae; genus VBCG01. The sequence goes on along the minus strand of VBCG01000021.1, from coordinate 17,499 downwards.
ACAAATGAATCGTGCGGTGGAAATGGGACCGATGCCGCCCGCCAATGTTGACGCTCACTGGCTGCAACGTCTTAGTGACTACCTCGCAAATCTGGAGTCGTGCAGCGACGACGACATCGAAACGTCGCTGCGCGCTCGGCTTCTGAATGCGATGGCGCAGGTTCGAGGCTGACTGCGCATTTCAGTACTAGCCATCCGCGCGATGGGACGCCACTGCGTCTTCATTCCATTCAAGGCCGGTGCCGGGCACATCCGGAATGTGCAATAGGCTGTCCTTGATTTCGTACGGCTTCTGCAAGATCGGATCAGCCCAATCCTGCCATTCCAGCCAATGCGCCGTTTCGGTCACACGCATTACGTGCGCCGCCACCTCCGGATAGAGGTGCGTTGACATCGGCACGCCCGCAGTGCCGGCGATGGATGCAGCCCGCAGCCAGCCGGTCACGCCGCCGATGCGCATGAAATCGGGCATCACATAGTCGCAAGCTTTCATCTGCAGCGCCCGCTGCAAATCGCGCGGCCCGTAAAAGTTTTCCCCGATTTGAATCGGCGTCTTCAATTCGGCGGCGAGTTGCGCATAGCCGTCGAAGTTGTCGTAAACGATCGGCTCTTCGATCCAATCCAAGCCGAGGTCGTCGATCATGTGACAGCGCTGCAACGCTTCGCCGAGGTGCAGACCTTGATTGAAGTCCGCCATCAGATGCAAGTCGTCGCCCACGGCAGTGCGAATCGTCTCGATCGCCGCCAGATCGTCGCCGATCCGCTCGCGACCGAGCCTCAATTTGAGCCCGGTGAAACCGCCTTCGTCGCGGAGCTCGACCGCTTCCCGGCCCAATGCTTTCGGCTCGCTCAACCACAATCCATTGCTGTTGTACGCCCGCACCGGTCCGACCGAGCCGCCCAGGAGAACGCAAAGCGGCATGTCCGCAGCCTTCGCCAGCGCATCCCACGCGGCCATGTCGAGCCCCGAGACCGCAATCATCGATAGACCTTGATAGCCGACGAAGTGCAGCGACTTACGCGCAACGGTGAACAGCTCGATCGGCGTCACCGGACGACCGTTCAGCATTTCACCGAAATCGTGCAGCGCCGGGACCAGATACTTCATCGTTTTGGCCGTGTACGGCTCCAGGTAGCTGCGTCCGACGATGCCCTCGCGCGTGTAGAGATCGATGAGAATGAGCGGCCAGTCGGTGAAGGTGCCGATGCGCGCAACGATCGGTCGTTCAAGCTTGAGCACGACCGGCCGCGCCGTGATGCTCTTGAATGTCAATGACGGCGATCGCGCGCGACCTCCAGCGGCGTTCATTCGTTCTCTCCCGGCAGGTCGAACACGATGACCTCGGCATCGCGACCGTTGCGCAACGTCAGCGTCGACGTGTCCGTCAATTTCAGCGCATCGCCGGCGTCGAGTGCCACGCCATTTGCGGTCAACGCGCCGCGCGCGACGTGCAAATAGATCCATCGACCGTTTTCCACGTCGAGCGCCGCACTTTCCGTCCCATCGAAAAGGCCGGCGAAAACACGCGCATCCTGATGAATGAGCACCGACTCTTGCGCACGATCCGGCGAAGCGATGAGGCGCAAGCGGCCGCGCTTCTCCTCCGCGCCAAAGCGTTTCTCTTCGTAGCTCGGCTCAATGCCTTGCACATTCGGCTGTATCCAGATCTGCAGAAAGTGCACGAGGTTCGCCGCTGAGGGATTGAACTCGCTGTGCCGCACGCCGGTCCCCGCGCTCATCCGTTGGACGTCGCCGGGCCGGATGGTGGAGCCGTTGCCCATCGAATCCTTGTGCGCCAACTCGCCGGCCAGAACGTAACTGATGATTTCCATATCGCGATGGCCGTGCGTGCCGAAACCGGCACCGGCCTGGACACGGTCTTCGTTGATGACGCGTAGCGGACCAAACTCGACGTGCTTGGGGTCGAAATAGTCGGCGAAGGAAAAGCTGTGGAATGACCTGAGCCAGCCATGATCGGCATAGCCCCGCTCGTTACTGCGTCTGATTTCGGTCATGGAAGCCTCCTTTGGCTATACGATAGAGCCGAAGAGGCGAATTAAACAGCACAACGCCGGGCGCCACCAACCGGACGACAGATCGGACGTCGGCGCTACGCGGTTACGAGGGGCTTGGCGACGGTCGCGCTTTGGGCGGCGCACACCTGGTCGCGACCCGCCTGCTTAGCGCAGTAAAGGGCACGATCAGCGGCCTTCAGGAAGTCGGCGATGTTCGCTCCGTGCTGAGGATAGGTGGCGACACCAAACGAAGCCGTCGGGGCCGGCAGCGACTGCCCCCGGTGCGTGAGATTCGTTTGGCGGATCGCGAGCCGCAGCTCTTCCGCGCGCTCCATTGCGGACTCCAGGCTCGCATCGACCAGCAGAACGGCCAACTCCTCGCCGCCGTAGCGGCACGCCATGTCCGAGAGCCGAATATGTTCGGTGATCGATCGAGCGACCGAGCTCAGCACGAAGTCGCCGGCGTCATGGCCGAAGGTGTCGTTGAACCGCTTGAAGTGATCGATGTCGATCATGATGATCGAGATCGGTTTGCCATTGCGCTCGCTGCGGTGCAGCTCGCGATTGAGCGCATCCTCCATGTAACGCCGGTTGTACAGTCCGGTGAGGCCGTCGCGCAGCGCGAGCATGCGGAGCGCATCGCGGAGCTTGAGGTTTGCAAGCGCGGGACCGACTCGATCGGTCAGTGCACGCAGTCGCCTTTCCGTTTCAACTTCGGGACGCTCGGTAACGCTGTCGATGGCGAGCGTGAGATACAACAACCTCAAGGAGCAGCGAAATGATGGAGCCGAAGCCGGTAATGAACGTCGCGAATGTGGTCCTCCAGGAACAGCGGCACGGAGAGCGCTTTGTGGTGAAGAAGGGAAGGATGGGGCCAAGCCTCGGCCTTACCAAATTGGGTTGCGCGCTGCACGTCGTGCCGCCCGGAAAGCGCGCCTATCCGTTCCACGCGCATCACGTCATCGAAGAGTTGTTCGTCATCCTTTCGGGCGCCGGCGAATATCGATTTGGCGGCGAGACGTTTCCCGTGAAGACTGGCGACGTGCTGGGCGCCCCGGCCGGCAAGACGCCGCACCAGATCGTGAACACCGGCACGGAGGAGATGCGTTATCTCGGAATCTCGACCATCGGGAGCGTCGATGTCGTCGAATACCCCGATTCAAAAAAAGTTGCCGTTGCGGCCGGGATCAAGAATGCCGACTTCAAGACCGCGACGTTCGTCCAGATTGCACGCACAGGCGAATCTCTCGACTACTGGGACGGCGAGCCGTCGTAGAAATTTCGCGCGCCGCGGCCTACAATAATCTCGATCGCCCGATTGGGTCGCGATGATGGCTCCACACTTGCGCTGGGCAATATTTCCGTTATTCCTTGCGTTGACGCTCGGCGGTCAACTCGCTTACGCCGATATCTACACGTGGGTCGACGCTTCGGGAGCGACCAACGTCAGCAATCTGTCACCGCCCGAGGGCGTTCGCGTGACGCGCGTCACGCATGAAAATCCACAGAAGCCGGTACGATTGGAAACTGCTCGCGATGCAGCGCACGACGCCGAAATACAGGCGTTGTCGGAGCGTGTTCAACAACTGCAGCGTGAAGTCGACCTCGCGCGAACGTACGCGCCGCCACCTCAACCGATGGCATATCCCGCGATTCCGCGCGCGCCGGCACCCGCGTATGCGGTCGACGATATGCCGGCGCCGACGAATCCCTGTGATTCGGGATTCGGTTGCGGGTATTGGTGGGGCCAACCCCTCTATCCGGCGAACGTGGTTGTGGTACGCGCGCCGAGCTTTCGCCGCGCTCAGCCTTTTCATGGGGCGCGCCACTTTGCAGCGCAGCGGCCCGTGCAATGGCCCGCGCAACGGCCGATGCATCCTTCCGGCGGCATGCGCCGGCGCTGAATTGGCGCGCCCGCCCTGGTCGACATCGACCGGGAACGAGAGCAATCAAGGCGACGCATGTGGTTAGATTGCTATCTTCATAAGACAAAACAGGGAGCCTTGCATGACCAACGCCGGTGAATCTCAGTCGCGCATTTACGCGGACAGTTCAGACATCGTGCCGTTTTGGTCGCGACTCCCCAGCTTCTTCCTCTATCCGCTGCATTTCGGCGCCGTCGCCTTGATTCTGGTCTCGATGGCGCTCGCTTATGTGGCGCAATACACGTTTTTCGTTTTCGGGCTGCTCGGGCTCATCTCCATAGGCTTTGTGCGCTACGGCTACGCGGTGTTGGAGAATACCGCGCGAGGCCACCTCACTGCGGAACATCTCTTCGGCGAGGACGGCGCCGATGCGACATACCGGCCCTATAAGCAATGGGCAATCCTGGCATTGATCGGCGTTTTGGTTTCCATTGCAACGCACTGGCTAGGCTGGGGGTTGGGGCTCGTGCTGTATCTGTTGTTCATGTTTGCGTTGCCGGCGAGCATGATGTGGCTGGGCGTCAGCGATAGCTTGTTGGAAGCCCTCGATCCGCGGACGCTGGTGTTCATCATCGGTCAGCTCGGCTCGGCGTATGTGCTGCTCGATTTCTTTCTGCTGATGCTGTCGGGTTCGTC
>VBCG01000021.1:0-12864 GCA_005881895.1 Betaproteobacteria bacterium | reverse complement strand
CTTGGTGATGTTCAATATGATCGGCTATGTGCTCTATCAATACCATGACCGGTTGGGACTTGAAGTGCATCGGTCGGTCGAGACGCGCAAGCCCGATGACAAAGAGCTCATCGCCCAACTGGTGGAAGAAAACCGGATCGAGGATGCGCTGGGGGTTGCCTATGAGGCGCAGCGCTTGAGTCCTGATGACCTCGACGCTCAAGATCGCTACCACAAGCTCCTGCTTCTTGCGAAGAAAGCCGATAAGGTCCTTTCGCATGCCCAACGTTTCATCCCGCTGCTCCTGCGCAAACAGCGCAACGCGCGCGCGATGGAGGTTTATGCGGCATGCCGGAACACGAAAGACGATTTCCGCATGGAGAGTGCGGCCAACCAACTCGAGCTCGCGCGTGGCGCCGCGGCGCAGAGGGACGACCGCGCCGTAATGCGCCTCTTGTTGCAGTTCGACCGGCGCTATCCGGAGAGCTCCGAAGTTCCTGGCGCCTGGCTGCTTCAGGCCAAGACGATGGCCGACCGCATCAAGCAGGATCAAGCGGCAATGCAGCTGTTGCGTCTCTTGCTCGGCAAATACCCTAAGGCGCCGGAGGCGAAGGAAGCGCAGCAGTACCTCACCGTGTTGCAGAATATGGCGCGGCTCGAGGGAGGAAGCCGGAACGCCTGAGATCTGCGGCCATGCTCGCGGCTTCGCTCTGTGAAAATCGCGCATCGAGGGTCGCGAGCCACTCATTACTGCGTTCGGTTTGTCCAGCTTGGTGGCACGCTTGGGCAAGGCGAAGAATCAACGGCGGTAATTCCAGCGGCGGCGAGGGCTTGCGGAGCAGAGCCGAAGCGAGTCGCGCGGCGTCGGCGAGTTGTCCGTCGTCGCAGAAACGACGAGCGAGCTTCAGCAACCGGGTGGTCGAGAGTCTGACCGCAGGCTTTGCCAGTCGCAAGTACTCGGTGTAAGTCTCATGCACCAAATGCGCCGTCGGTTCGTCGTTCCCGGACAGTTCGAGAATGCGCGACGCGGCTTGGTGATAGCGATCGCTCTCTGGCCGCTGGCGAGCCGCACGGTAAGCGCACAGCATGACCTCACGATCGTTTGGCTGCGCTTCGAGCAAGCGCTCATAGATGGCTAACGCCTGATCGAAGTCAAGGTCCGCGAGATGTTGGCGCGCCCCTGCGAGGTCCTTGGTACGACGTTCGTTCTCGGTCTGCGCCGCGTGGATCCGATCATGGTAGGCATCGATCGCGATCTTGTGCCGCCGGCGGTAGAGCGCTGCTAGCGTCCCGCCGGTGAGGAAGCCGCCGATGTGAGCCGCGTACGCGATCGGGCCGCGAGCGTACGTCATCTGAAAGATCTCGTTCGCCACCCACAGCGGCAACAGAATGATCGCCGGCGCGCGACGAATATCAAAATAGAACAGAAACGAAACGAAGAAGTTGACGCGTTTAAGCCCGAACAGCACCGAGTACATGCCCATCACGCCGGCGATCGCTCCCGAAGCACCGAGGCCGCTCGCATTTGTGCCGAAATGAAAAGCCCAGAAGAGGCCCACGGCACCGAGCCCGGAGATCAGGTAATACGCGAGATAACGCCATCGTCCGAGCACTTCCTCCACGATGTAGCCGGTGATCGCCAATACCAGCATGTTCCCGAACAAGTGGCCCCAACCGACGTGCATGAACATCGAAGTCAACCACGTGATCGGCTCGGGCTTGTCAACGCGGAACATAAAACGCTCGGTCACCAGGCTGGCTCTTATTTCGTCGAGGCGAGCGCGCTCGCTCTGCCACGTCGTGTATTCCGGCATCTCGGGGCGGACGATGCGCCCGGCGCGCAGTTCACGCATGAAGACTTCGTCCTCCTCCATCAGCGCGTCGGCGAATTCTTGCAAGTGCACGTCTCCGGCTGCTCGTGCGAACCGTCGGGCGTCGTCGCCGCGTTGTTGATCGAGAAGGTACTGTGCGTATCGCGGCAGCTCGATGTTTGGCAGTTGGGACGCGCGGTAGAAATCGCTGGCGCGCCGCATGATGCGGTCATCGCCGACCTGGAATCCCGCGAACACCAACACGTTGACCAGGATCAGCAACAGCGTGATGACCGGCGGATGACGCCAATCCGGTTTCTTGAGAAAGGGGATCAGGAACATGGCCGGTTGGGCTCGCAGCGTTGACGGAAATGCAGAGAGTTAGCCGCTGTTGCGGAGCCCGGCCGCGACGCCGTTGATCGTGAGGTGGATCGCGCGGCGCGTGCGCACGTCGGTATCACCCGCGCGATACCGGCGCAGCAACTCGACTTGCAGGTGGTTGAGCGGGTCGAGGTAGGGGAAGCGGTTTCGAATGCTGCGTTCGAGCGTCGGGTTGTCTTCGAGCAACGATGATTGCTGCGTGATTCTTAGACAGTGGCGCACGCTCCGCGCATGTTCGCCGGCGATCCGCACGAAGATCGCCTCGCGCACCATCGTATCGGCAAACAGTTCCGCATAACGCGACGCTACCGCAAGGTCGGTTTTGGCGAGGACCATCGCCATGTTCGACAGCACGCTGCGGAAAAACGGCCAGCGGGCGTGCATATCGGCAAGCTCCGCAAGCCCGCGTGGATGCTCTTCGAGCCAGGCGTCGACCGCAGTGCCAAACCCGTACCAGCCGGGCAGCATCAGCCGGCACTGCGCCCAGCTGAACACCCACGGAATGGCGCGCAAGTCCTCGATCCGCATCGACGCGTTGCGCGAAGCCGGGCGGCTGCCGATATTGAGCTCGCCGATTTCGGCGATCGGCGTCGATGCGCGGAAATAGGCCGGAAATTCCGGCGTGTCGTAAACCAGCGCGCGGTACGCGCGATACGCGTGACCCGAAAGCGCATCCATGATCGCGAAATAGCGTTCTGCGCGCATGCCAAGACGCTCGGTATCTTCGAGGCTCGCCTCGAGCGTCGCGGCAACGAGCGCCTCGAGATTGCGCCGCCCGAGCTCCGCGTCGGAATACTTGCTCGCGATGATTTCCCCTTGCTCCGTAATGCGGAGCCCGCCGGCGACGCTGCCAGCCGGCTGCGCAAGGATCGCCTCGTAGCTCGGACCGCCGCCACGCCCCACGGTGCCGCCGCGACCATGGAAGAGCCGCAGTTTCATCCGCGAAGCGCGAAACGAGTCGACGAGGAGCATCTCTCCGCGATAGAGCGACCAGTTCGCGGTGAGATATCCGCCGTCCTTGTTGCTGTCGGAATAGCCGAGCATCACCTCTTGCCAACGACCGCGGCCTTCAACCATCCCGCGATAAACGGGAATCGCGAAGGCGTCGCTCATGATATTGCCGCAACGCGCGAGATCGTCGATCGTCTCGAAGAGCGGCACGATATTGAGTGCGAGCGATTCGCCGCGTACCAGGCCGGCTTCCTTCAAAAGCACCGCGACCTCGAGCATGTCCGACGCGGATGCGCATTTGGAGATGACGTAGTTCGGCAGCGCTACCGCGCCGTAGCGTGCGTGTATTTCGGCAGCGGTTCGGAGAATGTTGAGCTCGGAAACGATCCGCGGCGAATATCCGACATGCGGCGATGCGAGTATCCGCGGCCCCGCAAGCTCGCGGGCGAGGAGCTCGACGCGCTCCGCTTCGGCGAGTGACGTGTAATCGTCGGTGACCCGTGCGCGCGACAGCAATTCGGCGATCACCTGCTCGTGCACGTCGCTGTGTTGCCTCAAATCGAGGACCGCCAGATGGAAACCGAAAACGTCGGTGGCGCGTCGCAGCGGATCGAGACGTCGCGCGGCGAGCGGCGTAGCGCCATGCGTTGCCAGCGACACTGCGATCGTATCGAGATCGGCGCGGAATTCTGCCGCTGTCGCATACGGTTCGGCCACGACACTCGGCGCGCGCGGCGGGACATAGCCCGCCAACGTGTTGCTAGTCGCGGCGAGGCGAGCGTAGATGCCGATGAGCGCGTTGCGATACGGCTCGTCCTTGCGATGCGGATTCTCGTCATGTGCCCGTGCGGCAAGTGCGAGCAGCGCCTCCGTCGGCGCAATTAGACGCGAAGAGAGCGACAGCTCGCCACCCAACCGGTGCACTTCCGCAAGATAGTGCTCGAAGGCCACGCCCGCCTGGGCCCGTATCGCGTACGAAAGCGTTTCCGCGTCTACGTTCGGATTCCCGTCGCGGTCCCCGCCGATCCACGAGCCCGTGCGTAGAAACGGCGGGATCGTTTCGCCGTCGATACCGAAATCGCGGGCCAAATGCTCGCACAGATCCGCATAGAGCTTTGGAATCTGATCGAGGAACGTGTAACGGTAGTAGGCGAGACCGTTGTCGATTTCGTCGCGTACCTGCAGCTTCGACAGTCGGAGCATCGCCGTTTGCCACAATCCCAGCACCTGGCGATAGAGGGCGGCGTCGAATTCGGCGGATTCACGCGGCGTAAGCGCGCCGCGGTCGCGCCAAACCAGCAGGCGCGCGATCTCGCGTTCGGCATCGAGGATGCTCTTGCGCTGCACCTCGGTTGGGTGCGCGGTCAATACAGGAACGACGAGTGCGTCCTCGAACCAGCGTGACACCGCCTCGCGGCTGATGCCCGCAGCCGCAAGTCGCTCCAATGCGTGCGCGATGCTCCCGCGCTGCGGCGGCGAACCAGCGAGCGCATGCGCGCGGCGGCGCCGATTCTGCTGCACGTCCTCGGCGATATTGGCGAGATGCGAGAAGTAAGAAAATGCGCGCACCACATGGAGCGCATCGGCGATCGGCAACGGGTTCAACAACGCTTCAAGTTCCGTCCGCAGCGCCGGTGCTTCATCCGGACGCGCGCGGCGAAATTGGATCGCCGTCTGGCGGATCGCCTCGATGCGCGCGAATCCGCCTTCGCCCGTCTGAGCGCGCAGCACGTCGCCGAGGACGCGGCCCAGCAGACGCGTATCCTCCTTGAGCGGCAAATCCTTGTCGATGGGGGCGTCCATGAGCGTGAGTATGCAACACGGCTCGCTTGCGTTGCCGGTCGTGCATGCGAGTGTTCAGACTTCACAAAACGGAAGAGACGGTATGGCCAAGATTGGCGAATGGGAGGACGCGGAGCCGGGCGTCCGGCGAAGGATCCTGCAGGCGCAAGGTCGGCTCATGCTCATGGAAGTGCAGTTCGCCGCGGCACGAAAGGATACGTTCACAACCACGTTCACGAACAGACCAGCTATTGCGTCGCGGGCCGATTCGAGTATTTTCTGGACGGCCAAACGCATGTGCTGGCAAAGGGCGAGTCCATCTATGTACCGAGCAATGCGCGCCACCGGGCGACAACACTGGAGGCGGGGACGTTGATCGACGTGTTCACGCCGGTGCGCGAAGATTTGCTCGGGCGGCGTGTCGACGATGCCGGATAAGGCAGCGCTGATCGGAAAATGACGATCGGGGTGATTCGCTCGGAATGCGCCGCCCTCGTCGAGGGCCGGTCTGCATCACGTCTACAGCACCCTCTCGCGAAGCTGCGGAAAAACCTTCGACACCTTAGCGAGCAGGTAATCGCCGTAGGTGCCCGAGAATTCGTGCACGCTCGCCCCATCCCAACGCTGCGCGCGGTCCTCGTCGATCAGCCGCTCGTCGATTGCAGCGTGCCGCGGCAGCGGCTGGATGCGCGCAGCAAAATCCGGATCGAAGAACAGCGGAAACGAGAGCCGTTCGTGTCCGCTTGTGTTGCGCACACGATGGGGCGTCGACTTGAACCAGCCCCCGGTCAGCCGATCGAGCATGTCGCCGATGTTGCAGACAAGTGTCCCAGCAAGAGGAGGCGCGTCGATCCATCCACTCCGGGTCTTCACTTGCAAGCCGCCGTGGTTGTCCTGTGCAAGTAGCGTCAGCAGTCCGTAGTCGGTGTGTTCGCCTACACCCCAGCGTTCTTCGTCCGCGGATCGCTGCGGCGGATAGCGGAAGATGCGGAAGAGTACGGTCGGCTCGGCCGTATACGTCCGCGCAAAATACTCGGCGTCGAGACCAAGCGCGACCGCGATGCCTTGCATCAACGCATGCGCGGCTTTGATCGTCGCGCTCATGTACGCTTCGACCGCCGGACGAAGCTCGGGCACTTCGCGCGGCCACAGATTGGCGCCGTGAAGCGGCCAGCCCGCTCGCACGCGCGGGTGCTCGCGTGGGAGGTCGACGCCGAGATACAACCCCTCCTTGCGATCGGGCACGCCGGAGGTGAGCTCGCCTTCGAGCGGAAACCAACCACGCCACGCGCGCGCACCGTGCTCCATCGCGATTGCCTGCTTCGCTTCCCGCGGAAGCGCGAAGAAGCGCCGACTGGCGGCGTCGAGACGCGCAATGACGTCATCGGTGACGCCATGGCCCCGGATATAGAAAAAGCCGGTGTCGCGGCAAGCAGCCTCTATACGCGTGGCAACGGCGGTGCGTCCTGCGGCATTGTGGCCGCTCATGAGCGGCGCGATGTCAATGATGGGCAAAGTCATGGGGGCGAGCTTTTGCTTCCGGGCGGTAGCTGCGAAGCGCCGCGAGAGGCTTTTCAAAATGCAATGCGCGGTTGAGGCTCACATTGTGATCAAGACCATCGAGCCACTGGGTGCGATTATCGATCAGGCGTAATGATAGAGGACGTCGCGAGACAGGTGGAACCGCGCAACAGTCAGCCGCTGACTTCCATCGGGTCCGGGAATGCAAAGAACCGATGGCGCGTTGCGTCTGCGCCACCGGATACGATTTCCCCCCGTGCCGTGCGCGGGCGCCTTATCGCGAGCGCGATTCGTGTCCGCGATAGCCGTCGTTGCCGTGCCCGTTCGAGCGTCCATGGTCATTGGACCTGCCGTGATCGACATAACGCAGGCCGTGGTAATGAGCGTAGTCGAAGCGCGGCACATAGTTGACCCGCGGGCGCGGATAGTAGACCGTCGCAGGCTGGTAATACGCGGGCGCTGCGCCATAGTAGACCGGTGCAGGCGCGTACACGGTCGCCGGCGCGACGTAGTACCCCGAGTCGTAATAGGACGGCGAATTCGCGGCGATGCTTGCTCCCGCAATCGCGCCGATCGCGCCGCCTACGACGGCGCCATCACGGCCATGAACGTTATGGCCAATCGCGGCGCCGACGCCTGCGCCGACGAGTGCGCCCAGCAATGCGTCATCATGGGCATAGGCTTGACTTGAAAGGGTGGTGACGCCCACGGTTGCGGCCGCGACGGCGGCGATGATCAGCGGTTTTCTGTTAAGCATGTCTATCTCCTGTAATTCTGAATTCCGTGCTGCGGACTACTGCGCCGCAGCGATCGTCATTGCGGTTCGTCCCGAATTTTCAGCCGCGACCGAAATGGCGATGGCGGCCCTGGAACTGGCTGTCAAAGATCTTTTGCTGTTCCGGTGACAGAACGACATAGAACTCCTTGACCGCTTGCGCGCGCGCAACGGCATGTTGCTGCGCGGTTTGCAGAAATGTCACCATGCGGTCCGCGCGTTCAGGTGCGGTCATAGTCACGGTTGACGCTCCTTCGGGTCTGGCGGGCGCGGTGGCCTGCAGCTTGTCCGTGAACGTCTTCCATGCCGCTTCCTGCGCGGGCGACAGACCGAGCTTGTCGTGCAACGCTGCTTGGCGTTTAGCGATACGTTCGGCGGACTTCGCGCCATGCGAACCGAATGCGCCCCAGTGAGAACCTTCGGCGGTCGACGGCGGACCGGTGTCCGACGCGGCAAGGGCGGCGCTACCCAGCCCGAGCGATGCGACGGCGACGACGAGACTCTTGCGAAAATGGTTCATTGATCACTCCTGGTGGTTGGGGAAACTGTGCTTCTCGCACGGTTCCCATCGTCGTCGCCCGATGTATCCGCGATTTGTCCCGGAGAGGCCAATGTGTACCGGCGTGTACCGCCCACGAACGCGTTTGTATCGCTTTGTATCCACTGTGCCAGGGGATACATTGCGGTACACGTTCGTGTCCGGTCGTTGGAGGGCCCCGCCATAATGACGTCATGGATGCGCAACCGCTGATTCTGGTCGTCGACGACGATCGCGAAATTCGCTCGCTGCTGTCGGACTATCTTGCCGCGAACGGCTTCCGCACGGCGGAGGCGGCCGACGGCGCGGCGATGTGGAAAGCCCTCGACGCGGCGCGTATCGACCTGATTGTTCTCGATTTGATGATGCCCGGCGAAGACGGCTTGCAACTGTGCCGAACTCTGCGCGCGAAATCGAACCTGCCCGTGATTATGCTGACGGCGCGCGGTCAGCCGATCGATCGTATCGTCGGGTTGGAAATGGGGGCCGACGATTATCTCGCCAAGCCATTCGAGCCGAGAGAGTTGCTCGCGCGCATTCGCAGCGTCCTCCGACGGACCGAAGCGCTGCCGCCGAACCTCGAGCCTGCGGCAGCGACGCGCATGCGCTTCGCAGGATGGACGCTCGATCTCACCGCAAGGCATCTCGTCAACGCGCAGAATGTGATCGTCGTCTTGTCGGGCGCGGAGTTTCGCTTGCTCAAGGTTTTTCTCGAGCATCCCAAGCGTGTGCTCAGTCGCGACCAGTTGCTCAACCTCACGCAAGGACGCGATGCAGACCCGTTCGAGCGTTCGATCGACCTTCAGGTAAGTCGCGTGCGGCAGAAGCTCGATGAAGATGCCCGCGACCCGCAACTCATCAAGACCGTGCGCAACGAAGGGTACGTGTTGAGCGCCGACGTAAAGATCGAGACGACGCCATGAAGGCATTCATAGCGTCGATGCAGGGCCGCGTGTTTCTCGTCCTCATCGGCGGTATCGTGGCGTCCGCATTGCTCACGGCCGCTCTTGCCGATCGCGAGGGGCGCCGGACGTTCGTGCAAGTACGCGCAGCGCATACGGCCGATCGAGTCGAGCAGCTGGTCAGCGCGCTCGAGGCAGTGCCGCCAGAGGTTCGCCCGACGCTGGCGGCCACACTTGGCCGGGGGATGACAGCGCAATTCGCGGCACCCGACGCACCTTTGCAAGAGAACGATGCGGAGCTCACCAATGCGCTGGTCGATGAGCTCGGTCAGGATCGCAACGTAACGGCAGGTACGCGAGCCGATTGCGCAGCACAAGCCGGCAACAACGGCGCATTCGCGCGTCCGGGCATCGCCTCATGCCAAGTCATCTCACTGACGTTGCGCGATGGCACGCCGTTGCGTCTGATCTTGCGCCCACAGCCCGACTTCAACTGGTCGCGACCGCGCTCTTCGCGCTGGCTGCTGTACGTAATCGTGTTTCCGCTTTGCCTCGGTTTGCTCGCCTACGTCGTCGCTCGCATGGCGACGCGCCCGCTCGGCCGTCTCGCGCGCGCAGCTACTGCGCTGGGCAGCGACATCAATCAGCCTCCATTGCCGGAGAGTGGCCCGTCCGAAGTGCGTGATGCGGCAGCGGCCTTCAACGTGATGCAGTCGCGCATTCGCAGCTACGTCGAGGAACGAACCGAGATGCTTGCCGCGATCGCGCACGATCTGCAGACGCCGATTACGCGGTTGCGGCTGCGGCTGGAAAAAGTCGCGGACGAAAACCTGCGCGACAAGCTCGTCGCCGACCTGGGCGCGATGCAGGGCATGATTCGCGAAGGTCTGGACCTTGCGACGAGCCTCGATACCGGCGGCATGATGCAACGTGTCGACCTGGACTCGTTGCTCTCCAGCGTCTGTGCCAATGCCGTCGATACCGGCCAGGACGTTACGCTCAATGGTCGGACGCATGTTTCGATACTCGCCATTCCGATCGCCCTGCAACGCTGCCTCGCCAACCTCATCGACAACGCCGTGAAATACGGCGGATATGCGCGCGTGACGATGGCGCGCGAAGGAAACAAGGCCGTAATTCGCGTGAGCGACGGCGGTCCCGGAATACCGGAAGCACAAATGGAAAAGGTCTTCGACCCGTTCTATCGCATCGAAACGTCGCGGTCCCGCGAGACAGGCGGAACGGGCCTTGGGCTCACGATTGCGCGCAATATTGCGCGCAAACATGGAGGCACGCTGGTTCTGCGCAACGGGTCGGGAGGCGGCTTGGAATGCACGTTGACGCTGCCAATCAATAGCTCAGGATCAAACTCAGGTCGACGGTGATCACCCGGAAACGAAGGAACGGCAATGACGTATCTCGATGTGTCGCGTATCGCGAGCTGGCATGCCCATGTTTATTTCGATGCAACCAGTCGCGATGCCGCCAGGGAATTTCGCGATGTGGTGACTGCAGAATTTGGCGATAGCGTGCAGATGGGCCGCTTTCACGAGCGCGAAGTCGGACCCCATCCACGATGGAGCTATCAGATCGCGTTTGCACCGACGCAGTTCTCGGATGTCGTAGGTTGGCTTGCGCTCAATCACGGAGCGCTCGACGTGTTCGTGCATCCCAATACTGATAATGAATTGCGCGACCATCGGGACTGTGCGCTTTGGCTCGGTCGAAGCCATCAACTGAACCTGCGAGCGGTCGGAGGCTGAGGACATATGCGTTTTGGGCTGATTGGCTTCGGGGCCTGGGGCAAACAACACGCGCAGGCAATTGCGAGTCTGCCTGGCCTGGAACTCGTCGCGATCGCCTGCGCAAGCGCAGACACCGCGCACGCCGCTGCGTCGGCGTATCCGTCAGCGCGCGTTACTCGGGATTGGCGCGAGGTGCTCGCCCGACCTGGCGTCGATGTCGTCGATGTCGTGACGCCCAATTATCTGCATGCTGAAATTGCCATTGCTGCGCTCCGAGCCGGCAATGACGTGCTGGTCGAAAAGCCGATGGCGACGACCGCCGAAGACTGCGACGCGTTGCTCGCCACCGAACGCGATACGGGGCGCCTCGTTTCGGTAGGACACGAGCTGCGGCAGTCCGCGCAATGGGGCAGGATCAAGACACTGATTGACGATGACGCCATCGGCGATCCGCTGTTCCTGAATATCGACCTGTTCCGCAATGCCTATCGTTCAGGCGCCGAGAGCTGGCGCTACGACCGGGCGCGCGTAGGATCGTGGCTACTCGAAGAGGCGGTCCACTACTTCGATCTCGCGTTGTGGTACCTCGCGCGACACGGCGACCCTTTGTCGGTGCGCGCCTGCGGCAACCAGCGGCCCGGGCGCGACAACGGCATGTACGACAACGTATCGGTTCTGCTGCGCTACGCGAGTGGAGCCTATGTCACCATCAATCAGTGTGTGGCGGGGTTCGAGCATTACGTGGTGGTGGAGATCGCCGGCGCGGAGGGCGCCGTGCGCACGCACTGGTCAGGCACCATGGATCGCGATCCGACCGCAGAGTTCGATCTGCGCGTTCAGACGAGGGGATTTCCGTTCGAGCGCGGCGTGCGCGAATGCGAGCGGCTGACAATTGCGAAGTCGGGCGAAGTCTACGAGCTGACCGAGCAAATCCGGTTGACGGCAGAAGCGTTTGCTGCGCGACGCGCTCTGGTTCCAGCGGTCGAGGCTCGCAAACGCGTGCTCCTCTGCCTCGCGGCCGGACGCTCGTTGCTGGAGAATTGCGAAATCGATCTCACGTTCGCGTAGGCATGCGCAGACGTTCGTGCGCTGCGCGCATTCGCCATCAGCCGCGGATTGCCGCCCGCCACAAATCGCGGATCTCACGCATGCCGACGGCGCGAATGCCCGCTTCGGCCATCCAGCGCATCGGCGCACCCGATCCGAACAAGCGGTACTCGTCAGTACGCCAGTGCGCGCGAAGCGGCACGATCGCCTCGATATCGCCTGGCGCATTACAGTGCAGAGCGAAAAAAGTAGTGCCAGAGGGCACTGTTTCAATCATCGTCCGATACGTCGCCTCGACGTCCGGGCCGGGAGGCTCGGGCGTCATTCGAAAGCGGTCGAGAACCGGCAGACCCCGAGCATCAAGCTGCGCGACGACGCGTTCATGAATGCCAGGCGCAATTTCGCCCACGCGCAGCACACCGGTATAAGACTTGACGTCGCGCGGCAGCAGGACCGGCAGCCGGTACTCGAGACCTAGGCGCACGTAACTGTCGACCAACTCGGGCACCAGCGCCGCTCCCATGTGCGTATCGAGATGCGTGACATCAATGCCCGCTTCCAGCGCGCGATCGATCTGTGCGCGAAACTCGATCTCCGAAGCTTCGACGTTGAGCCGTGCCCGCAGGTCCAGGCAATTGCGCGGAAAATAACCCTGCGCGTCGATGAGGCCCGACGCACGCGAGCAGGTCGACAGCGGACCCCAGCGGTACTGCGGCCATTCGGAGGTCAGGGTCAAATGCACACCGAGATCGAGCGCCGGGTCCTGCGCCGCTGCGCTGGCGATTTCACGAAACCAGGGGCAGGGCACCATGATCGAACCGCATGTCACACCGCCTGATCGCGCGAGCTCCAGAAACGCGACGTTCGCGCCGTGACACATGCCGACGTCGTCGATATGGAGCACCAGCGCGCGCGCATTCGCGTCGCCCGTGATGGCCTGCGCGATCGAATTCACAATCGGGTCCCCGGCGCGTAGCTGCGACCCGGTGGATTGCGCCAGCGGCCCACGGTCTCCGGGCGCGCTGCGTGCAAACGCTGCGGCGGCAGTCCTCTCAGAATCAATCCGAGATCATCGACCACCATTTCACCGATGGCCGCCAGCGTTGCAGGCAAGCCGCCGGCGCGGTGTGACGACAACAGCAACCCTTCGATCTGTCGGGCACGCGCGTCGGGCGGAACCGGCTCGTCTGGGAACACATCGGTGGCGGCGCGAAAGCGCCCCGCGGCCACGAGATCGAGCAGCGCGTCGAATTCGACCAACCCGGCGCGCGACAACAGCAAAAAGATCGCATCGCCGCGTATCGTTTCGAGTCGTCCGCGGTTCAACAGGCCACGATTTTGCTCGGTGACCCCAGCCAGCGCAAAGACGATACGCGGCTCGCGGAGCGCATCTTCGAGCGAGACAGGTTCGCCACCAAGCTCACGTACAAGG
>VBCG01000229.1 GCA_005881895.1 Betaproteobacteria bacterium | reverse complement strand
CGACGGGCCAAGGTATCGAAGGCAAAATAGCAGGTATCGGTGGCGGTTGCACCGCGTCGCTTCACTTTGCGGCGGTCAACGTCAACAACTGACGCCGGCATGTAATCGTGCGGCGCCTTCCATTTGTGCGAAGCGTCGACCTCGCGCGCACCTTGTGATGTATCGGCGCAGGAATAGCAGCACGAGGAATCGCTCGAGTTGATCCTCAATCGGGGGAGGCTGTTCGACTGGCGGCGGATCAGGCGTCGGTCCGTGGCATCGTGCGAGCCGCCGCGTGCACGTCGTTCAATTGTTGCTCGGTCATGCCGCTGGTCGGGTTTACCAGGACCGCAACGGGAACCGTAGGCGACACCAACTGGTTCAATATTTCCAAGCGCTTCGCGTCGAGAACGGTGGTCGGAACTATGACGCCCGTGATGTTGCCGCCAGGCCGGCTCAGACTTGCGACGATACCGTCCTTGACCGGATCGCTACCACTTCGGGAGGACTTGCGCGAATGGGACACTCCCATACCCGATTGTAACGGGCGAGAATGGATGAGGTTGGGCCGTCCATGGCAGCGAAACTGATCAGACCGGGCGAGCGCATAATCCGCCGTTTCCGGAACGGGGAGTTCCGACGATGCCGCGGAGCCTGAGCGTCGGTCCGGCCGGAACGAACCGCATCACCCTCGATGCGCAGCACCTCGTGCGATACTGGCGCGCCGAGCTGACTCGCCGCGCGTCGCCGTTCGATATGGCGACGTCCTACATCGGCATCGGCTGCCGTCCGATTGGCCCTGCCACATTCAGTGCAGAATAATTTCTTCCAAGAAGCCTGGTGCGGTTTGTCGATACTGAGCGATGCGCTGCTTCAAATTTCGCGTCAGATCGTTATTCGACGCGGTGGGCAGACGAAAGGACGAGCGCCGTTTCGCCCACGTGTGGGTCAACGAGAACGATCTCGACATGGCTGAAGACATGGCGCGAGCGCTTCTCGCGCGCCAAGGTTGGGTCATTGAGAGCGTTGAGCTGTCAATGTCGCCCACTCCCGAGGAAATCGCCCGCTTGGACCCGGTTCAATCAGCCGCCCACAAACAAGCGCTGAGCGATGGGAATTACGCGTACTTCTCCGAGTTGCTCGGCTACGGCGACTGAACCGCTGTCCACTGTATCGCCTGCGGCCGCACTTCCTGCTGTGCTGTCCGCGCAACTGCCGTTCCAGGTAGCGCCGCACGTCTACCCTTTGTTTCCGCCGAATAGAGGAGGGCCTCGGCAGAGTTAGGGAGCGCCATTTTTTTGTTGCTCCTAACTCGTTGATTATGGTCGGGGCGAAAGGATTTGAACCTTCGACCCCTGCACCCCATGCCGAAGGGCTGTTCCGCATCGCATCGATCGGTAGGCGATATTGGATTTCATGCCTAACGAATCCGCCTGATGGCCGTGCGTTTGCGTTCGATTCTAGCCCGTTGTCGCCGATTTGGTTAGGCAGCGAAGATGCGGTTGATTAAGGCGAACCCGGCACGCGTACAGTCATGCGCTCCGGGCTTTGACGTAGATCGATCTTGTTCAAGAAGTTCTGACCAAGGAGCGCCGCTGGCCCTCCGCTGTTGATCCCAACTCGAATACCTTCAACACGGATATCGCCTATTTGCACCGTTGCGTCCGGAACAATGCGGCCTTCTACGCGTCCGGCCGCCGTATCAAAAATAGCCGGGACGCCTGGCCCTAGACGCATCTTCCTTGCGAGTTCTTCGTTCACGGAAACCACGGTGGCGCCGGTATCCACCATAAACGTCACGGGGTGCCCGTTGATCGCCCCCTCAACGTAGAAATGCTGGTCATGCGATCGCTCTATCACGACGGTGCCGCTTCCTCGGGTCGCCACTGCCACCTTTGGCGAGACGAAGGCGTTGAAGGCGAGGTAGCCGATACCGCCGACCAGCAGCCAAAAGGCCGCGTACTTGGCGTGCGAACCGCTCACACTGATCGCTTCAGATTCGGCAACTTCAGTTGCAAGAGAAGCTTCGGGAGATTGTTCGGTGAGCTGTCGCCATCGGTTGGCTGCTGGTTGCGCCCATTGATAAGCTCCTTAAAACCGTCCAGCACGATGCGCTCGTCGCGCTGGTTGCTCATGGCATAGACCACGTCGTACTCGCTGGTGGCCTGTTCCGGCACCAGCACGCCGTTTTCGCAACTGAAGGTCCGGAGATCGCGCGCGGAGTTCGTCTTGCGTTTGGCTAGGTACCGGCGATCGCTAGTCGGCGCGCCTTCGCCGTCGCGGTCGAATATCTTTGCGTCCGGTTCGCGATCGGACAGGCACATGCGCGCTCGCGCCGCGTTCTCCCATGCGCTCGATCCCGAAAACTCTGACCCTACAGCCCGCCCGGGATGCGCGGTAAGAAGCGTTCCAGCGGTCGGCCTGATGGCGTTCAGCGTGACGACGAATCGCATCACCCGACCGCGATCATTTTCCTTACCAGCGAAGAGGCGGGCGGCGTTGTCGAGCATGATCACATCGGCTCGATAGTCATTCGCCTGCTCACGAAGCTCCTCATACACGGGTGTCCTGACCAGTCGGCCGCCGAGAATGGGCTCCATGAGCGTGAGTCCCGATCGACAAACGACTCGACGAAAAGGCGGCCGGCGAATTGCTCGAGTCCGACGCCGAAGTGCCGCGCAATTGCGGCCTGCCGGCGCCATAACTCGTCGTGATCGTCCTCGGCTGCCCACATGAGCACGGTCCGCGGTTCTGGTACGCCGTCGACGAATGCGCGCCCGAGCGCGAGCGCGGACGCGAGCATCTGTGCGAGAAGCGTCTTGCCGATGCCGCCGAGCACGGCGAGCAGCGTGACGTGCGCCATGCCAAGCCAATGATCAACAGCCCAATCGCGCGCCGGCGGTTCGCCGTCAGCGAGCACGCGCCAATCGAGGGGACGGCGTTCGAACGCGTCGGGTTTGGGCGTGTCGAGAAAGCGCCGCTCCTTGGCGACGGAATCGCTCGTATGTGATTCGCCCATTTAAGCGGCGGTCTCGAGATTGAGAGCGTTGGCAGCGCGACGCGCCTTAATGAGGGTGCGGCGTATCCGCTGACCTTCTTCATCCAGCCCGGCAGCGTCGACGCCGTTGAGAAGGCGTGTGCTCGCGATCGCAAGACGAGCGTGATCCTCGGCGGTCAGCACGTAACCGTCGGAAGCGATGAGATTCGACAGGATCGCCGCGATGAGAGCCTCAAGCGAAAGAGCACGCAAAACGTCGGAACGGGTAGAACAGAAGTGGGGTCTGATTGCGAAGAACG
Source organism: Betaproteobacteria bacterium (assembly GCA_005881895.1). Lineage (GTDB taxonomy): Bacteria > Pseudomonadota > Gammaproteobacteria > Burkholderiales > Casimicrobiaceae > VBCG01. The sequence goes on along the minus strand of VBCG01000229.1, from coordinate 4,904 downwards.
GGTGCATCACATCAGGTTGTCGCCGCTGCATCTAAGCGAGCAATGACTTCGCTGCGAATCACCCTGATCACTCGATCCGTTCGTCAGCTTGGAGAAGCACGTTTCGCGGAATGGTGATGCTAAGCGTCCTCGCAGTCTTGAGGTTGATGACCAGCTCGAATTTCGTTGGCTGCTCGATCGCCATGTCGGCGGTATTGGCGCCTTTCAGTATCCGTACCACGTAGTCGGCCGAGTGGCGGAACATGTCGGGGATGTCCGGGCCGTAGGACATCAGACCGCCGGCATCGGGAACCTCCCTGAACGCATACATCGCAGGCAGGCGTGCAGTCGCAGCCAGTTCAGCGAATTGCCGGGCGTATACGAAACTCAGCACATCCGAAAAGGTAATCATTGCTTCGACATGCTCGCGCCGCATGGCATCGAAGGCCGCGGCGAGGTCGTCGATGCCGCGGAACTCGAACGAATGCAATGTGATGCCCATGCGCTGCGCGGCAGCCTTTAGCTCGCGCCAATCCGCCTTGAAGTCCGAATAGCCCGGGTTCCACAACACCGCCACGTTGGAGATCGACGGTAAGGCCTGCTTCAACAGCGACAGTCGCTTCGACGCCAGCTCGGGGCTGAGCTTCGACAGGCCGGTAATGTTGCCGCCGGGGCGCTTCATGCTTTTGACGATGCCACTCTCGACCAGATCGTCGTTGCAGGTGGCGACGATGATGGGAATCGTCTGTGTCGCTTGGCGCGCGGCGTTCAGCGGCGCTCCACAAACGCTTACCAAAAGCACGTCCACAGGGAGTCGAGCGAGTTCCACGCTCAAATCAGTGAAGCGCTCGGCTTTGCCCTCGGCATTTCGGGCCTCCATGATGTAGTCACGGCCCTCCACGTATCCGTGGTCGCGCATGCCTGCGAGAAATGCTTCGTGCGTCGAAAAGGAGCGCCATGGCGCGTTCGCCACGAAGCCGATTCGCGGCACCCTTGGCGTCTGTTGTGCTGTCGCCCCGAGGGCAGCAAAGGCGAAGGCGCAGAAGCCAACGCACAACAATGTGGAGCAAAGCAATGAGCGGCGATCATGCATTGGCAGGATCATAAACCTACCGAGCGCGAACCCACTTGCCGATGTGCGCTCGCTGCGGTACCGGAACGCGTAGAGCAGGAGCGGCGATTTCAGTGCAAAGAGCATTCGCGAAGGATGCGCGTCCGACGGGGAAGTGTGCAACAGATCACGCTGTGTTTCGACGGGCGCACTTATTTGAAATCTGTCCACAACAACAAGCGAATTGTCAGCGAATCGTCAGAGTTTTTGCGTAGCGCAAGGCCCTCGTGCGATTTGACCGCCATCCGTCGCAATGTCATCGGCATTTAATGTAGGACCATTTCCACTTGCGGCACCGAAAAATTGCGCGCAGCGTTCAAAGACCGCATAAACAAATGCGGATTTGTGGAGAACAATCGTGGACCGGATCGAGGGAGATACCGGACGCGGCCTCTGGGACTTAACGCAACTGATTGTTAGATGCGTTGCTACTGCCGCGTTATTAACTACGGCTGCATGGCTCGTTATCAATTACGTGTTGGACTCGCTCTTTCGCTGACGCCATTTCGCCGGTTCAGAAAATAAAAGGCCCGCTTCGGCGGGTTTTTTGTTGACCGATTACTGCATCTTTCCATCGGGCATCGTTGCGAGCGCCTCGAGGTGGTGAATGGAATTTTCCACGGCGACGCAAACCGCAGAGATATTCAGTTTGCAGCCGCTCGTTTGCGATCATCGCGTCGACGTACAGCGCGTGAATCTCGCGTACGTGACGGGACTACCTCGCGGAATTGAGCGCTGACGCCGAAGCGCCTTACGACGACCTTGGCCTCGGCGATGGCGGTCAGCAGAGTGACTTCGATCCGGGCGAACTCGTCGTTCATTCGCGCGATTATCCGACGATCGTGCGCGGCGTAGAATCCTGCGATTTCCGACAGGAGGGTGAGCTGGCTTAGTACAAGTTGACGAAGCGGCCTTTTCCGAGCTGCATGTAATCAACGACACGCGATGTGCGGAATGGGAACGCAATCTTCGTAATGTTCACGCTGAGCTCGACGGCGCGATCAGACACGTTTGGCGGAACGTTAGCCACCGTCAGGACAGCATGGGCAACGTCCGCCGTGCGCCGATACATCGCGGATTTTTGATCGGGTAGGTACATCACAAAATGTATCGTTCGCATTGCGAGACTCGTCGCGCTTCGCCAATAGCACCGAACGCAAGGCATAGACCAAGGCGGAAACACCCCGCGTATTCAGCATCCTGCGCGGGGTCGCTCTTCGGTGCGCTGTTATAACTGTCAAGGACTCCGACATCGGACGGCAATCGTGTCGGTCGGTTTCAGTGTGTCGCGCTACTTTCCCAAATCATCGCTCGGCGCATAATCCGGCCTTTTCGACACGGGAGGAGCGCGCGATGCCGAGAAGCCTGAGCGAAGGTCCGACCGGAACGAATCGCATCAGCCTCGACGCACAGCACCTCGTGCGCTACTGGCGAGCCGAGCTCGGCTGCAGCGAAGACGAATTGCGAGACGCCATCGCAGCCGTGGGCGTGTAGGCGGTGGATGTTCGACGCTTACCTCGATGGAAAGCGGCGCGCGCGGCCGAACGCATCGCAATACGGAGCGCGTACGTGAGCGGCATGATGCGGTCTCCGGACATCAACGCGGAGGGCGTCGTGCACGCGCTACAACTCGCTGGCGACACGCTTCGTCTGACGACCTCAACGCCGCGGCGGCATTCCTGGCGAAGGCGCTGGCGCGATTCCCAGATGGTGCGTCGCGCGATCTGCGCAAGGTCGAAGCCATCGCACGACTCGAGGCAGCAGGCAAGACAATCGGCGCAGAGGTCATGCGCCGTTCGAAAACGTGAAGCACGTTCGACGCAGGCAGTTTTTGCTCACGGCGGGGATGCTGTTGGTCGCGCCTATCGTCGCGCGGGCACAGAGAGCGACGAAGCCGTATCGGATCGGTATCTTGCAGACGGAAGAGGCGCAAACGTCACTTCAGCAAAGCCTGCGCGAGTTGGGGTATGTCGAAGGCCGCGACGTCGTCTTCGAGATTCGGACCACCGAGGGAAAATCCGAGCGGCTCGATGACTTCGCGTTGGATCTGGTGCGCCTGAAGGTCGACGTGATCGTCGCGCTTAATCCGGCGAGCGTCTTGAGCGCCAAGCGAGCAACCGCGACGGTCCCCATCGTCATGATGAACACTCCTGATCCGGTTCAATTGGGCCTCGTTGCCAACCTCGCGAGACCGGGCGGGAACATTACCGGGACAACGACGCTGACCTTGGACCTGAGCACGAAACAGCTCGAGCTCCTCAAGGAGGCAGTTCCCCGAGCGTCGCGGGTCGCGGTCTTGTTGAATCCCGACAATCGATGGCATCCGGCGGCGGTGAAGGGTCTTCAGGCTCGCAGTGGATCGCTCGGGCTTCAGCTTCAGGCTCTAGCTAGAGGTGCGTCGTCCCGACGCCTTCGACAACGCGTTCCGCGCGATGACAACGGAACGCGCCCAGGCTCTCTTGGTCTTGGCGGACCCGATGACGTTTTTTCATCGCCGAGAGCTGGCAGGCCTCGCGATAAAACATCGGTTGCCCATGATGGGTAGCCTGCGGGAATTTGCAGAAGCCGGGAGCCTCATGTCGTATTGGGCGGACACCGCCGACCTTTCCCGCCGGGCAGCGAGCTACGTCGACAGAATTCTCAAAGGCGCGAAGCCTGGCGACTTGCCCATCGAGCAGCCGACTAAGTTTGAGCTTGTCACCAACCTCAAAACTGCCAAAACTCTCGGCATCACAATCCCGCAATCAGTCCTCTTGCGCGCTGACCGGATCATTGAATGATCGCCGCCCCTGAGCATCGGTGGTAGCGGGCCGGTTAACTTGGTCTCGTTAGAACTCATACCCACATGGACCGAACGGAGCTAGAGAGAATCTGGGCCACCACGGCCAAGCACTTGAATGCGGCCCGAGCCCAATTACCCGACGTGCCCGCTCTAGGTCTCGATGGTGCAACAGTCAGCGGCTTCGATGAGTGTTTGCGGCACAACGAAATGGAGTTGGCGCTCGATGAACTTGAAGACTTGGGGCTTACCAATGCACCGCCCCCGGACTTTTGGCGGCATCTCATCTCCGCGGCCGAGAGCATGGAACTTTCGGAACGGGCCGCCGATTTCAAACGGAAAGTGGAAGACGGATGAAGGATGAACCACGCGTTCGAGCCGCGCGCGTCGTCATGATCTGGTGACGTCCTACAGCGGCATCGGCGGCCATCCGATTGGCCTTGCCACATTCAGAAGGAAATAATTTTCCGCCGAAGACCACAGGAGGGCAAAGCAAATGGCAGATGATCTGAGCAACCGCGGTCCCGCGGATCGCGCGCGCATCGACGTCAATCAAGAACACGAAGTGCGCTACTGGACAAAGAAGTTCGGTTGCACGTCGACAGAACTCCGCAACGCCGTCCAGGCGGTCGGCGTGATGGCCGACAAGGTCGAGGACGTACCTCAAGAAACAAAAACGCTGAAGCCTTTACCGCCGGAACTCGAGCCTTTCTTGACGCGAGTAGTTTGGATTCTTGATCTTCAGCCACGCTAGCTGTCGGCCAGCGGAATAGGGCGTCCGTGATCGAGTCCATCGTCTTGACCTTCATTTCGCCCCCGCGACCGGCTGAATGTTCGGTCTCACGCTCAACTGATGAAGTTGGGCGAGGCCCCAAAGTTAGAAGAACCGTAAAAAGTTAGAAGCCCGCATCGCGCTGGCCTCGTAAGTCATTGAATTTGGTCGGGGCGAAAGGATTTGAACCTTCGCCCCCCTGCACCCCATGCCGAGAAGCGTGAAACGCAGCACATTGATTTTGCCGCGAAACCAGGCATCCT
>VBCG01000228.1 GCA_005881895.1 Betaproteobacteria bacterium | reverse complement strand
ATGCCTCCGGCCAGACACGCGCCCGCTGGAAAAAGAAGCCCGACGGCTACCCATCCGAAAACGACAGCCCGCCACGTCATGCGGCGAGCCGAGGAGGACAACTCGCGCACGTTCACGGCGGGCTGCAGAAGCACGAAGTCGAGTCACAGCGCAAAAATTGAGCGTTCATCTGCCGCGATGCATCTTTTTTGCAACATGGATCGTACGCGGCGCACCTGTCTGCGGCCTGCAGTGAACCTGACAATTTGCTGACCGGTCGGAATGGGCCGAAAACGCGAGGCGTGACGTGCAAGGTGTGAAACGCTGCGCGCAAAGCGGTCGATTGCGCGGCCGCGGGAATTCAAGCGGAAATTCCGCTGCGCAGCGCCCCGAGCGAGCTGATCGTTCTCGACATTGGCCTGCCCGACATCGACGGGAATTCGAGGTCTTACGTCTGCGGCGAGCGCATGCCAACGTTCTGGTTCTGACCGCTCGCGATGCCGTCGAAGATCGCGGCACGGTCTCGATCTGGGTGCCGACGGCTATAAGGAGCAGATCGCGCAGCAGCTCGTCAACTACGACGATGCGCTTAGCCTCAACACCGTCGAAGTGTGTGTCTCAAGATTGCGCTCCAGATCGAGACCAAGGGCATCAAAATCCGCACGGCGCGCTTGCCCGCGGTGGCGCTGGAAGCGGCCCTGCGATGACGTGACAAGGCCGCCCAGCTGATTCGCGCAAGATGTCTCATCGATCGTCGCCGTCGCGCCCGGCGGAAGCAGGCACGGCAGGGCTGACGCGAACTAGGGTCCCGGACAATACCCAAGCCTTTTGGCTGGGCGCGAAGCGAGGCGCCAGCAACCCGTCGTTGATCTCACGAGTCACTGCGAAGCGATTAAATTGCGTGGCCGGTATGAAAAGGCGCGCGTTGTCCGCGAATCCGTCCGAACCGCTGTCCACATCGCCTTCCTCGGCGGAGACGACGCCGTCGCCATTGGCGTCCACTCTGGCGACCTCCACCGCATAGGCATCGAACAAGCGCTTCTTGAAATCGGTCACCCCCGGTTCGAACGATATCAGCCTCTCGTAAACGTCGAGAAATATTTCGTTGGCAAGACCGCTGGGGATGAATCGCTGCCGAAACTCTCTTTGCGCGTCATCGTCCGCGTCGAATTTGTCCGGGTCACGCGGCCCGGACGCTTGCAGTACGCCTTTGTTGTTCGGGTTATCGCCGTAGCGAACCGGATCGTTCTTCACACCCGACGGCCCGGATCCCGGGATGATCGATTGCAGTGCCCCGATCTGACCGGCCTCGAAGGTCCCGGGAATGCCGCCAGTGAAAGGCAGCTCGTACAACGGGTGAATCCAGTTCGTCGTGTAATTGAATTCCCAATAAGCATGACCGTCGCTTTGCTGCAGCGTATTCCACGCGCCCATGCTGAGCTGGATCGGGACAACGTTGGTTTGCCGATCGGGAAAATGATCGGTGCTATTCGGGAAGCGCACCGGATTGCCATCGACGGTGAAGATCTGGTCCTTCACGTTGTGGTGCATGCCCATTGCCTGTAGCGCGGCGGCATCCGTCGCCGTGATCGTCCCGAATTGAGGTCGTCCGCCGGACAGCGCCGGGGCGACAGGCGCGACACGAAGATCGTGGATCATCCATCCCTCGTACCATCCGCTTTCATTGTTGATCACGAAGAGTCCCGCGACATCGGTGAAGATGTCGATGAAGGCGCGCACGTCATTGGGATCGGTGGGAAGGTCGGGCTTGGGCTCGAGCACTACGCGGACCGAGGCAATCGTGGGCAGTCCGCAGTCCGGTCCCGTCGCAGTGAGCATGGCCGTGTCGTTTACGCCGGCGATCGTGCTCGTGAAGGGATTGGGCTCGAAGCTGTTGGTGTCCAACAGGTAATACTGAAAGAGCTGGCTCGGTTGGTCTGCCTCGGCGTAGGCTTGGGTCGGCAGTTGGCTGTGTGGTCGAGCTGCCAGTTCGACGAGTCGATTGCGCAGAGGGTCGGGAAGATTGCGAACATCACCACGGTTCAGAACCGCCTCCCGGTCCTCGGCAATATGAGGGTTGGGATGACACGGCGCCGGCGGCTGTGGGTTTTTGGCGTCGGCAACATTCAGCGTGAAAGCGCCGATGCCTGCGAGCAACGTCAACCATCTTCTTGATGCTGACGGAATGCACGTTGCGGGATTTCCATGCGCGTGTCGTGCCATGGTCCTCGCTCCTTAGGTCGGTGGGCGGAAAAACCTAGAGCTGGCATGTCACCGAGTGAGTACCGATTACACGACGCGCTCTATTGACGACGAGAACACGCGTGTTGCTCGCTTATTCCCGGTGCGTGCGCTTCGCGATTGCACACCCGTCGCGAATGACTGAGCGTCGATCGCGTCGATCAACGCATTGCTCGAATCTCGCGCGAAAGGAGGAAAACACTTTTTGTTGCGCTTCGATTCCCGCAGATTCGTTTATGTATTGAAGACGCTGTAGTGAAAAAACTACTCGGTCGATTGCGGAATTCGTTTGCAACAAACATGCAGCAGAAGAAACCGAACCCGCGTACAGCAAATTGTCAGGATCACTGTAGCTTGTTGTCAGTGCCGGGCGTAGCCTGCGTCGAGAACAACCGTTTCTGAAGGTCCCGAACCCGTCGGGCGATTGCCAATCCGTAACCAAAGGAGGACGCAAAATGTTTAGGGCAGCTGCTTTGCCATGCGCACGGAGTGCGTCATGCCCATGTCTATCACGATGACGTTGCGCGGCACCACGATGCGACGCCGGCGCAAATTTCGCTGGCTTGGCTGATGTCGCGGCCGGGCGTGACGGCGCTCGGCGCCGATAGCGAGCGCGACGAATCTCGATCAGCTTACGCGAGATAGTGCGTGCGATGGAGAACAGACTGGATGCGGAGGCGACGGCGCCGCTGAATCAGGCGAGCGCCTGAGCTCAACATCAATCCCAGTTCAACGCGCCGCCAGTTTGGTATTCAATCACCCTCGTCTCGAAGAAGTTTTTCTCCTTCTTGAGATCGATCATCTCCGCCATCCACGGGAACGGGTTGTCGGCCTTTTCAAACAAAGGATCTAATCCGATCTGCTGGCAGCGGCGATTGGCGATGAAGCGCAGATACTCCTTGAACATCGGCGCGTTCAATCCCAGCACGCCGCGCGGCATCGTGTCCTCGGCGTAGCGATATTCGAGCTCGACGCCTTTCTTCATCAGCTCGGCGATCTCGTCGCGGAATTCCGACGTCCACAGGTGTGGGTTCTCGAGCTTGATCGTATTGACCAAATCGATGCCGAAATTGCAGTGCATCGACTCGTCGCGCAGGATGTACTGATACTGCTCGGAGCTGCCGGTCATCTTGTTCTGCCGGCCCATCGCGAGGATCTGCACGAAGCCAACGTAGAAGAACAAGCCCTCCATGATGCAGGCGAACACGATCAGGCTGCGCAAGAGCTGCTGGTCGGCTTCCGGCGTTCCCGTCTTGAACATCGGATTGGTCAGGACGTCGATGAAGGGGATCAGGAACTCGTCCTTGTCGCGGATCGATTGGATCTCGTGATACGCGTTGAAGATCTCCGACTGGTCGAGGCCGAGGCTTTCGACGATGTATTGATACGCGTGCGTGTGGATCGCTTCCTCGAACGCCTGGCGCAACAAATATTGCCGACATTCCGGCGCCGTGATGTGGCGATACGTGCCGAGCACGATATTGTTGGCGGCGAGCGAATCG
>VBCG01000020.1 GCA_005881895.1 Betaproteobacteria bacterium | reverse complement strand
GTTGGTGCCGGTGATGGTGAGCGTTACGACTTGCGTCGCCGTCGCCCCGAAGTCGTCGGTCACCGTGGCGGTGAACGTTTCGGTGACTGTTTGCCCTTCCTTCAGCGCCTGCGTATCGCCATCGCTGTTGTCCAGCGTATAGGTCCAGACGCCCGTGCTCGCGTTGATCGCGAATGCACCGTAGGTGCCTGTCGCACTGCCGCTCCAGGCAGCGGTATGGTCGGCATCGACGTCACTCGACGTCAACGTGCCGCTCGCGCTCGGCGTGCCGGCCACCACCGTGCCGTTATCCAGATTGCCGGCTTCGGTCACCGCGCCAGCCGCCGCTGCGGCGTTCGACGTGATCACCGGACTATCGTTGGTGCCGGTGATGGTGAGCGTTACGACTTGCGTCGCCGTCGCCCCGAAGTCATCGGTCACCGTGGCGGTGAACGTCTCGGTGACTGTTTGCCCTTCCTTCAGCGCCTGCGTATCGCCATCGCTGTTGTCCAGCGTATAGGTCCAGACGCCCGTGCTCGCGTTGATCGCGAATGCACCGTAGGTTCCCGTCGCATTGCCGCTCCACGTCGCCGTGGCACCCGCATCGACGTCGCTCGAGGTCAATGTGCCGCTCGCGCTCGCCGTGCCGGCCACGACCGTACCGTTATCCAGATTCCCCGCTTCGGTGACCGCGCCAGCCGCATCAGCAGCGGTGGAAGTGATCACTGGCGCGTCGTTCGTCCCGGTGATCGTGATAGTGAGCGTCGTGCTCGACGTCGCCCCCTGCGAGTCCACCATCGTGTACGTAAAGACGTCGTGGGCCGACGCGCCCTGAGCCAATTGGTTGGTATCCGAATCGCTGTTGTTCAGCGTATACGTGTAGGTGCCGTCGCTATTCAACGTCAACGAGCCATAGACACCGGTAACCGCGTGTCCGACGTTGCCTGCCGTTCCATTGACGCCGCTGACCGTCTTCGTGTCGCCATTGTCGACGTCAGTGTCGTTGGTCAATACATTCCCATTCGCCGTTGAATCGCCCGCGACTGGCGTATTGCCGGGACCGACGCCCGATTCGCTCACGGCATCGCCGGCGTTCGTGTCGGCGACCGCGACAGGTCCGTCGTTCGTGCCGACAATTTGTACCGTAGCGGTGGCCCAGCTCAGCGCGCCATTACCGAGGCGGATCGCATAAGTGAAGGTATCGGTGGTGTACTGACCGGCTGCGAGATGCTGGAGAGCCGCGACCAACGTCGGGTTCGCGGAAACGTCGTACCCCACCTTGCCATCCGAGGTGATCCAGATGGTTGCGCCAAGTGCGCTGCGATCCGAGCTGAGCGCCTCTGTTCTGGCCGTGTCCTGAATCAGCAGGTCGACCGGTCGGATGCCGCCGGCACTGGTTCCGTCGTCCAGGGACCAAAGGGTCTTGGCATTCCCTCCAAGGTCGTTGCCCATGACGTCCAGAATGACGGCATGCGAATCTTCGGTAATCCCATTGAACGAATCGTCCTTGGCTTGCGGAGTGTTACCGAATGCGACGACGATTCCATTGGTGATGTCAGCCATGCAGTGCTCCCTCGTAAACGCCCATTTTCAGAAATGATTTTTCGGCGGTGAACTTCCGCCATTGCAGCAAATTAGAAGATTGCGAAAAGGGACGCTATTGGACTCTGGTACACCTGTACTTCGGTACTAGGTGATGGCCCGAGCTCGACGGTGCGACCGCGCACGTCTTTTCCGGAGCCCGTCCCGATAACGGGCTCGGGGCGGAAAGAATTGGAGGACGCCAATGGCCGGACAAAAAGGCGAGGGCTGCTGCGCGCGTTGTTCCTGCAGCAGCCCCGTCGCGAGTGAACGCGACTGACAAGCGGGATCGGACCAGGCTATTGCATGTGCTGGCGCTCGGCCTCCACCGTTGCCGTTACACGGAGCGCCAGCCCGAGTCTGTCAGCGATGCCCAGCTTGCGAAAGATCCCGGTGAGGTGAGCCTTCACCGTCCGCTCGGTGATAGCGAGCTGCCGTGCGATCTGCTTGTTGCTGTCGCCGTTGCCGATAAGCGCGGCGATTTCCCGTTCACGAAGCGTGAGTTCTGCAAGACGCCCAAGGGAGCTCGCCGCCACAATTCGATTTTCATGACGCAGCTTCTCGCCGAGCTCATCCAGCAAGCGGGGCGTCAGCGATCGGCGGATCCATAGTTCACCTTGCTGGATCGCGACCACCACCCGCGCGAGCAGCGGGGGATCGATGTCGCGTCGGCAGCATCCACGCACGCCGCTCCTGAACAACGTGAGCTCTACTTCGTCGGAAACGGTCCGGCTCAGAGAAACGATCTTGGTCGCGGAATTCCGTTTCCTCAGCGATGCGACTGTCGCGCAGCTCACACCGGGCAAGTCCATATCCAGTAGAAGGACCGCGGGCGCGATCCGTATCATGCCTTGCTGAAGTGCGTCCAGCTGGCCCACTGCCAGCACGGCGCCCAATCCTGTCACGCCGAGCGTCCAGCGGGCCAGCGATTCGGCGGATGAAGTCGCAATGAGAATCACAATTGTGCCTAGCGTTCGCGCAGCGCCGCTTCCTTGGTCTTGATGATCGGTTTGAGCAGATAGTGAAGGATCGTTTTCTTGCCGGTCTTGATGTCCACCGTGGCGACCATGCCGGGCAGGATCGGCAAGATCTCGGGGTGTCCGCTGGGCCGGCTCTGCTTGGTGCGCACTCGAATCTGGTAATAGGTTTCCACTTTTTCGCCGGGCCTCTCCGGCGTCAACGTATCGGCGCTTATGTGTTCAAGCGCGGCGGGAAAGCCGCCATAAATAGAGAAGTCATACGCCGAAAGCTTGACCATCGCCTCTTGCCCCGGGCGCAGAAACGCGATGTCGGAAGGACGGACGCGCGCTTCGATCAACAGCGTGTCTTCCAGCGGAATGATCTCGACCAGGTCCATGCCGGGCTGGATCACGCCGCCGACGGTGTTGACCTTGACCTGTTTGACGACACCCGGCACCAGTGCCCGCACGACCGTGCGCGTTACCCGGTCCTCGAGAGCAGTATTGGCGGCGCTCAAAGCAGCATGCTCTCCTCGTGCAAGGTTCAATTCCTTCATCGACTCGGCGTGAAATCGCGCCGTGAGCTCATGAATCTTCTGTTGTGCTTCCTGCAGCGCTGATTCGAGCCGCGGCAGGGAAAGCCGAGCCGCATCGAGCTCGCCCTTCAAATCATTGGCTTGCCGCTCGAGGCGAAGAATTTCCACGTCCGAAACCACGCCCTGCTTCGCCAACGGCCGCGTCATCGCGAGCTCTTGCGCCACGAGGTCATGGCTTTGCTGCAGCTGCGCTTCGCGCGAGCGCTTTTCGGTCAGCTCCTGTCGCCGCTGTTCGACCTGCTGCTTCAGCACGGCCTGATTCGCTTGCAACTCCCGCTGCCTGGATGCGAAGAGCGATCTCTCTTCCCCCACCAGCTTCGGATTTTCCTTTTCCAATTGCGGCGGTGGAACGAAGGCCATGTTGCCTGCTTCCGCGGTGAGACGAGCGATCTTGCCGAGCAGCGCCTGGTCCTTGGCCTCCCCCTCGCGAGACGACGCGCTGAAGCGAGTGTCGTCGATGCGCATCAGCGCCTGGTCCTTTTCGACAACCTGTCCCGCGTCCACCAGGATCTCGGAAACGATGCCGCCCTCCAGGTTTTGCACGACTTGCACGCGGCTCGACGGAACGACCTTGCCTTCGCCGACAGTGACCTCGTCCACCGTTGCGACACTCGCCCACGCCAGCGCGGCGGCGAAGAACGCAAGCGTCGTCCAAAGTATCCAATGCGCGAAATGACGCGGACCTTCCAACACCGCTGCGCTGCTTTCGCGCATGAACTCGATATCGTCGTCGCGCACCTTCGGTGATGGCGCCACGGATCGCGGCGACGCGCCGCTTTCGACGCCCCCGCCTGGCCGGCCGACGCTACGGAGCGCTTCAGTGGGAGGCGACACTGAGCTTTCCTCCGGCCAACGCCGCCAGTACCTGTTCCTTCGCTCCGTCGGCGATCACGCGCCCTTGGTCGATCACGATCAAACGGTTGACGAGAGTAAGCAGAGAAGCGCGATGCGAGATCAGCATCAGCGTGCGGCCACCCAACTGCGCGGCGAGCCGGGCCTTGAATTGCTCCTCGGAACGGTTGTCCGCGGCGCTGCTCGGCTCGTCCAGCAACAGCACTGGCGGAGAGAGCAGCTCCGCTCGGGCGATCGCGATCGCCTGCCGCTGGCCGCCGGACAGACCTTCCCCGCGTTCGCCGACATGCAAATCGAATCCGCTTGCCGATCGGTTGACGAACTCCATCACACCCGCGACTTCGGCGGCGCGCAGGACCGCGGCATCATCCGCGTGCGGCGCGCCGAGCACGATGTTGTCGCGCACGCTTCCATAGAACAACACGACGTCCTGCGGCACGTAACCGATGTCCCGGCGCAGTGCCGCCGGATCGATCTGCCGGAGATCCGTGCCATCGATCAATATCGCGCCCGAGTTCGGCGGATAGAGTCCCATGATCAACTTCTCGATCGTGGTCTTGCCGGATCCGACGCGCCCGATGATCGCGACACGCTCGCCCGGCGCGATCCGAAACGAGACCTCGTTCAGCACTTCGCTCGTTTGACCGGGATAGGAAAAACTGACGCTCTTGAATTCGATGCCGCCCCGCAATCTGGGACGATGCACGAACGGTTTGTCCGGCGGGCGCTCCACGGGCAAGGTCATCAGGCGATCGATCGAGCGGAGCGCCGCTCGCGAATGATGGTAGCGAGTGAACAGCCCCGCCAACTGGGACAGTGGCGCCGCGGCGCGCCCGACCAGGATCGAGCACGCGATGAGGCCGCCCATCGTGAGTTTGTCGTCGGCGATCAGATATACGCCGAAAACAATCACGGCGAGGTAGGTCAGCTGCTGTGCGAAAAGTGAGAAGTTGACTGCGCAAGCCGAGAGAAGGCGCGACTTCAGCCCCAGCTTGGCGATCTCCCCGATCACCCCTTCCCATTTCCGCTGGACTGGGCCTTCCGCGCCCATGACCTTGATTGTCTCCAGACCGACGAGGGTTTCGACCAGCGTTGCCTGACGTTGCGCCGTGAGTCGGTAGCTCGCCTGCACGACGCGCGACAGCGGCCACTGCAGCGCAAGACCGACGCCGATGATGAGCGGCAGCGCGATCACGGCGACCCATCCGAGAGGGCCGGCGATCCAGAATATTGCGACCACGAATAGGACGACGAAGGGCAAGTCGATGAGCGTCGTGATGGTCGCGGAAGTGAGGAATTCACGGAACCCTTCGAATTCCTGCAGACCGCTTGCGAATGCCCCGACCGAAGCGGGCCGGGCCTTCATCTGAATACCGAGCACCTTTTCGAAGATGTTCGCGGACAGGATGACGTCGATCTTCTTGCCCGCCACGTCGATGTAGTAGCCGCGCAAAACGCGCATCAGAAGATCGAATCCCAGCACCAGACCCGCTCCTACCGCGAGCGCCCACAACGTTTCCAGCGCATGGTTCGGAACGACTCTGTCATACACATTCATGGCGAACAACGGCATGACGAGCGCAAACAGGTTGATCAGGAGCGACGCAACGAGCACCTCGCCATAGATCCGCCAACGTTGCACGACGACGTCCCAGAACCAGTGTCTCGGCCGGGGAATTGCGCTGTCGGCGACGCGTTCATCGAACCGATGAGCAGGCCGAGCAAAAATCGCGTAACCCGTATAGGCCTGCAGCAGATCTTCCAGTTCGATCTCGCGCTCGCCCGTACCGGACTCCGGCAGAATGACTTGCGCGGTTCGCGCGGCGTCCTTGCGCACCAACACACATGCTTGCCCACCTTCAAGCAGCAGGATTGCCGGCAGAACCAGATCCGAGATAGCGGCGAGCGGTCGCTTAACCAGCTTCGCGGACAAACCGACGCGCGCTGCCGCACGGAGGAGCAGCTGCGGCGTCAGCCGATGATCGACCAGCGGCAGCCCGGCGGTCAGCGCATCTTCCGACGCCGGTCGCCCGAACGCCGTCGCCAACGCCAAGAGGCATCCGAGCAACGGGTCGTCCACCGTGCGCGACGCCGATCGCAGACCCCACGAAGGATCGACAGTGACGGATTCCGCTTGATGCACGCGTTCGATGTTCGTTGAATGGGCACGCCAGGAAACGTTGGACGGACGCTGAAGTGAACCGTCCCTGGATGCCTTGCGGGTTGGAATGATTGCGTGGAGCTACGCACAAACCATGCCGTGGTCGATCGGCAAGATCCGCGAGAGGGTTCACGTCGTTTTCGCCCGGGAGAACCGGGCAAAATCGGGTGGGCGCCGTTATGCCAGAGCGACGGCGTGACTTTGGAAGCCATCCCGGCAGGGGTTACACGAAGCTTTCCAGCATGGCCAAGGATGCGTGCGAACGAAACCGCTCATGGTCTGTCGAGCACCGGGATTCCGGATCGTCAAGTTACAATCCGGTTTCGAAGACGACCGTATCATCCCGGATATCGGCCCATTCGCACTTGCGCTCGGCTGGATAGACGACGCGAATCGCGCGTCTCGTCGAATCTGGTTCCGCGCATGTGTTGGTCAGCGCACTGCCGTGCTCCAAAACAATCGTGGTGGCGCGGCCCCGCTGGTGCTGTACAAGTTCGCAGCGCAGTCAACAGCCCTGTCAAGCACCGCGTGTACATGACATCGAACCGATCGTGCGTCATCGCAACGCACGAGCCGTGTCATATTTTGACGCCGGGCCGAAGCCATCGACGTCCGCACCCCGTCGCGAGAAATGCAACGATGCGGAAATAACAATGTTGGGACGTTGCTTCTAGTGCGTCTCGCAAATCGGCATATCTCACTGACCGATATGCGACCCAAATGATGGAATGGGGTGGCTGATGGGATTCGAACCCACGACAACCGGAATCACAATCCGGGACTCTACCATCTGAGCTACAGCCACCGCTGCTGCGACGCGCGTTGCAAAGAACATCGTAGCGCGCGTTTCAAATTGGCGCGCCCGACAGGACTCGAACCTGTTACCCCCGGCTTAGAAGGCCGGTGCTCTATCCGATTGAGCTACGGGCGCTCGATTTCCTGTTCCTGTCGGACCGGATCAACATGACGCGCCGGAGGCCCGGTCGGCGCGCATTGCATTGGATGGTCGGGGTGGAGAGATTTGAACTCCCGACATCTTGCTCCCAAAGCAAGCGCGCTACCAGGCTGCGCTACACCCCGAGGGTCGCAATTATGCCATCGCAGCGGTTGCCCGGCAAACGCGCGGAACCGGAATCCACACCGCGAAATCTATAATGGACGATCCGTCGCCGTCGTACCGCACAAAGGAACGAACATGGCCGCTACCCCCAACGTCGCCGTCATTGTCGGCAGTCTGCGCAAGGAATCGTTCAATCGAAAAATGGCCAAGGCACTCGTCGCGATGGCGCCGCCGCCGCTCACGCTCGAGATCGTCGAGATCGGCCATCTGCCCTATTTCAACCAAGACCACGAATCCGATCCGCCGCAGGCCGCGCGCGACTTTAAGCAAAAGATCGCGTCGTTCGATGCCGTTCTGTTCGTCACGCCCGAATACAACCGCAGCGTGCCGGGCGTGTTGAAGAACGCGATCGACGTCGCATCGCGCCCCTACGGTAAAAGCGCATGGAGCCGCAAGCCCGCCGGTGTGATCAGCGTGTCGCCCGGTGCGATCGGCGGATTCGGTGCAAATCATCATTTGCGCCAATCGCTGGTGTTCCTCGACATGCCGGCAATGCCACAGCCCGAGGCCTACATTGGCAACGCCGCGTCGCTGTTCGACGAAAAAGGCGCACTCGTCAACGATTCGACGCGTGAGTTCATGCAAAAATATCTGCAGGCGTTCGCACAGTGGATCGAGCGCAACGCGGCGAAGTAAGCGTCACCGTCCGAATTTTCGGATCACCGTGAGCGCTTCGGCGATCGCTGAATCGCCGTCGCCGGATCGGATCGCATGTTTGACGCAACCGTGCAGATGGTGCTCGAGCAGCTTTCGTGCGAGCGCATCGAGCGCCGATTGCACGGCGGCAACTTGCGTCAGTACGTCGACACAATAGCGATCGTCTTCGAGCATCTTCCCGATTCCGCGCACTTGTCCCTCGACGCGGCGGAGGCGTCGCGCCAGCTCCGTCTTGCCGGCCGTGTCGCGCGCGACGCGCGGATGCTTTGGAGCCGCATGAGCCGGCGCCCGTACCTTACGCAGCGACGGCATAGCCCGCATCCTCGACGGCGGACTTCAATGCCGGGACCGAAGTCCGTACGGGATCGAACGTGACTGTCGCGCTCCGTGTATCGAGTCGCACGACGGCATCGCCGACGCCCGGCGTCGCCTTCAACACGCGCGTGACGCTCGCTACGCAGCCGCCGCACGTCATCCCTTCGACTTTCAATGTCACGGTTTCCATCGTTTTTTCCTCTCTCGATTAGCCCGAAGGACGCCAGCGCTTGAGCAGCAACGCGTTGGTGACGACCGACACCGAACTCGCCGCCATCGCAGCGCCCGCAATCACGGGATTCAGCATTCCGAACGCCGCCAATGGAATGCCCAGCACGTTGTACGCAAACGCAAAGAACAGGTTTTGGCGGATCTTCGCCAACGTCGCGCGCGACAAAAGGATCGCATCGACGACAGCATTGAGATCGTTGCGAATGACCGTGATGTCCGCCGCCTCGATGGCAACCGCGGAGCCGGCGCCGATTGCGAAGCTAACGTCCGCTTCCGCAAGCGCCGGCGCGTCGTTGACGCCATCGCCCACCATGCCGGTGACGCGACCTTCCACCTTGAACGCGCGCACCGCCGCTGCTTTGTCGGCTGGCAACACGCCGGCTCGATATGTCGCGATGCCGGCAGCGTTGGCGATGGCTTTCGCGGTTGCTGCGTTGTCGCCGGTGATCATCACGACGTCGATACCGTGCAGGCGCAGGCGGTCGATCGCAGCGCGTGTGGTTTCGCGCAAGCGATCGGTGAGCGCGATTGTGCCGACGAGATGACCCGCGCTTGCGACGCCAACTTCCGTATGCCCGCTCGCTATGCTGCCGCGCATATTGACGCTCTCTTCGGAGAGGAATGCCAGCGATCCCAGGGTCACGGCGATGCCGCCGACGTAACCGCGCGCGCCTTTGCCGGGAACCGCTCGGTAGTCGGTAACTGAATAAGTTTGCACTTGCGCATCGCGCGCTTTGCGCACGATCGCGGCCGCCAACGGATGCGTCGAGCCTTGCTCGAGCGCCGCCGCCAGCGCGAGCACTTCATCGACCGTGTGTCCCATCTCAGGGATCACATCGACGACCGCGGGTTTGCCCTCCGTCAACGTGCCGGTCTTGTCGACGACGAGCGTCGTGAGACGCCCGGCGTGCTCGAGCGCAGCGGCATTGCGAATGACCACCCCGCGTTGCGCGCCGCGTCCCGTGCCGACGATGATGGCGGTCGGCGTCGCGAGACCCAACGCGCACGGACACGCGATCACGAGCACGACAACGGACTGGATGAGCGCGCGGGCGGCGTCGCCCGCAAACCACCACGTTGCCACGAATGTAATCACCGCAATCACGACAACGATCGGCACAAAAATGCCGGCGACGTGATCGGCGAGGCGCTGAATCGGCGCCTTCGAGCCTTGCGCCTCGCGAACGAGGCGAACGATTCCGGCAAGCAATGTCGCATCGCCGACTCCGGTCGCCCGGCAGCGCAGGAGACCTTCGTTGTTGACTGTCCCGGCGTACACCGTCCCGCCGGGATGTTTCGCCACTGGCTGGCTTTCTCCAGTCAGCATGCTTTCGTCGACCGACGACTCGCCTTCGATCACGACGGCGTCGACTGAGACCGCATCGCCGGCGCGCACGACGACACGCTCGCCGATGCGCACCGCTTCGAGCGGCACTTCGACGACCGCGCCATCTCGCTCCACAAACGCAACGCGCGGTTGAAGCTTCAGCAGGCTTTGTAGCGCCGCTGACGTCCCCGCTTTCGCACGCGCTTCCAGCAACTTCCCCAGCACGACAAGCGTGATGACGGCCGCCGACGCTTCAAAATAAACGTGCTCGTGATCGAGACCGAGCAGCGTGACGGCGGCGCTCAGTACCCACGCCATCGTCGTGCCAAGCGCGATCAGCACGTCCATGTTCGCTCCGCCACCACGCAGCGAATGCCACGCGCCGACGTAAAAACGGCGGCCGACCCAGAACTGCACCGGCGTCGCCAATGCCATTTGCATCAGGCGCGGTAACAGCTCGTGATGCGTGGAGGCGAAAATGTTGCCAGTCGCGAACATCGGAACCATTGGCGCGACAAGCGGCAGCGTAAGCGCCACGGAGATCCAGAATTCGACAGAAAGACGGCGGCGCTGCGCATTCTGCTTCGCTTCGCTGACCTGCTGTTCGGCTACTTCGTTGCGCGGGACACGGGCCCGGTAACCGGCGCGCGCGACCGCAGCGATGAGCGCCGACGGGTTGGATTGCGCGGGATCGAAAGTGACGCTCGCGGACTCGGTCGCAAAGTTGACCGATGCTGCCGTCCCGGGGACCCGATTCAGCGCCTTTTCGATTCGCGCGGCGCACGCCGCGCACGTCATTCCCTCGAGCGAGAGGTCGATCCGTACGTTGCTAGCAGCGTCGGCAATCGTCGATTGCGGCGCGGCCACGGCGGTATCCATGCCGGCACTATATACCCCGCCGGGGTATGGCGCAAAAATACCCCAATCGCGTTGTCGCGGACGACGGCTACCAGCGAATACGGCCAGTCAGCATGTCCTTGTACATCGCCCAATCGCCGATGAAGCTATAGACGGGATGCGCCAACGTCGCGGGACGGTTATGCTCGAAGAACGCGTGGCCGATCCATGCGCAGCCATAACCGGCGCCGAGTGCAGCAACGATCCACCACGGATTCGCGGCAACGATGGCAGCGAGGAGACAACCCAAGGCGAGCGATGAGCCGACGAAGTGCAGGCGGCGGCACGTCGGGCTCTGATGTTCCGACAAATAGAACGGATAGAACTCGGCGAACGAGGAGAAGCGACTCATTGCAAGCCGCAAGCGTGGGGGTCCAAAATTACGCCTCCGGCTTCAATTGCGGAAAGAGGATGACGTCGCGGATCGACGGTGCGTCGGTCAGCAGCATCACGAGACGGTCGATACCCACGCCCTCGCCCGCCGTCGGCGGCAAGCCGTATTCGAGCGCTCGCACGTAGTCGGCGTCGTAATACATCGCCTCTTCGTCGCCGGCCTCCTTGGCCTTCACCTGCGCCGCGAAACGCGCCGCCTGATCCTCGGGGTCGTTCAACTCCGAAAAACCGTTCGCAATCTCGCGGCCGGTAATGAACAGCTCGAAGCGATCGGTGACCGCAGGGTTCGCATCGTTGGCGCGCGCGAGCGGCGACACGTCGGTCGGATGCGCAATGACGAATGTCGGCTGGACCAGCTTGTCCTCGGTCGTCGCTTCGAACAGCTTGAGTTGCAGCACGCCCACGCCATCGGAATCGAATACCTCGGCGTCGAATGACGCCAGTGCGACGCGCAGGTACTCGGGCTTCGCAAGCTCGTGCAGCGGATACCGCGGGTTGTAGCGGTGAATCGCTTCGGCCATCGTTAACCGGTCGAATGGGTTGCCAAGCTCAATCGTCTCGCCCTGATACGAGATTGTCGTGGTACCGAGGACCTTCAGCGCGATCTCGCGAAGCAGCGCCTCGGTGAGATCCATCAAATAATGGTAGTCGCGATATGCCTCGTAAAACTCGAGCATCGTGAACTCGGGGTTGTGTCGCGTCGAGATGCCTTCGTTACGAAAATTGCGATTGATCTCGAACACCTTCTCGAGGCCGCCGACAACGAGCCGCTTGAGATACAGCTCCGGCGCGATCCGCAGATACAGATCCATGTCGAGCGCGTTGTGATGCGTGCGAAACGGCCGCGCCGCGGCGCCGCCTGGAATCGACTGCATCATCGGCGTTTCGACTTCGAGATAGCCGCGCGCGACGAAAAATTCACGCATCGTCTGCACGATTCGCGAGCGCTTGACGAAGATGTCGCGCGAGGCGGGATTGGTGATGAGGTCGAGGTAGCGCTGCCGATATTTCTGCTCGGTATCGACCAAGCCGTGGAATTTTTCGGGCAGCGGCCGAAGCGCCTTCGATAAGAGCCGGATCGAGTCGCATTTCACCGACAGCTCGCCGGTTTTCGTCTTGAACAACATTCCCTTTGCGCCAACGATGTCGCCCAGGTCCCAATGCTTGAACGCATCGAGCGCTTCTGGCCCGACCGCGTCCATCGTCACATAAAGTTGGATACGTCCCGACATGTCCTGCAGCGTTGCGAAGCAGGCTTTTCCCATTACGCGTTTCAACACCATTCGCCCGGCCACTGCAACGGCGATGCGCGATGCCCCCAGCTCTTCGTTGGATTTTGCATCGTATTGTGCGTGCAGCTCGCCGGCGACGGCATCGCGGTGAAAATCGTTCGGGTACGCCTGCCCGAGCGCGCGCAACGCCGCGAGCTTGGCGCGTCGCTCGGCGATGATCTGGTTTTCGTCGGCGGGCAGCGGACGTGGCGCGGCTTCGTTGTTCATCAGGCTAGCTTGAGTTGGGTAGCGACCTTTGCGATGCGCTCGAAGTCCTGATCGTTGTGGAGCAAAGCGGCGCCATGCTCCAAAGCGATCTGTGCGATCGTGCAGTCCACCGATGAGCGCAGCGTGACGCCGGCTCGACGGCAGTCGAAATAGAGCCGGGCCGCGGAAGCGTACGTCGCTATCGGGTGCGTCGGATGAAGAAACCGCTGCGATCCAAAATAGCTCGCGAATTCCCGGAACTTGCGATCGGATTCGGCCCCTTGCAAGATCTCCTGGAAGATCTGCGACGTGATGGCGACCGCGCCGCCGCGATCGAGCAGTTCGCGCAGGCGCGCTACGGCTGCGGCACCGCGGCCCGTGATGAAGTCGATCCAAACGGAGGTATCGACCAGAACCATAGGATCACTTTCCGATCCGCAGCGCCTTGTAGTCGTAATCGGGCCGGATTCCACCTCGGCCGAAGAGCTCGCGCAAATCGCGGCGCTTTCGCGCCGCCACGAATTCGCGCAATGCGAGGTCGACCAGCTCCCGCTTGGTTTTCACGGGCGCATGACGAAACGCCTCTTTCACGAGTTCGTCATCCAGAACGATGTTCGTACGCATCGTACACCTCCAACGTGTATTATAAGGTGTATAAGGGCGGCACGCAAAAATAAAACCGGCGTTCGGCCTGAGATGAGCGCGTATTGCTCAGCCCGAGAGCGGATCCGATAGTCAATGCAGTGATCGAAATGAAATCAGGCGCAGCGCCAAGATCAATACGCCCAGCCGCCAAGACGAGCGTCGTCGGAGCGCGCAACTCGATCGTCATCGCATGCCGCATGACGCCGTGCGCTTCGAGTCCCAGTGCGGCCGCAAGCCATG
>VBCG01000019.1 GCA_005881895.1 Betaproteobacteria bacterium | reverse complement strand
TGCACGACATCAGACCAGCGGTTGTCAGCTTCCATTTTGGTTTGCCGCCGCAAGAGCTCCTTGCGCGGGTGCGCGAGTGCGGCGCCAAAATCCTTTCGTCCGCGACCACTGTCGACGAGGCCCGTTGGCTGGAATCGAATGGCGTCGATGCCATCATCGCCCAGGGCGACGAAGCCGGCGGACATCGCGGCATGTTCCTGACTGACGATATTACGACGCAATTGGGGACGTTCGCGTTGCTGCCGCAAGTCGTCAAAGCCGTAAGAATTCCCGTTATCGCAGCAGGCGGCATCGCTGACACGCAGGGCGTTGTGGCGGCGCTCGCGTTGGGCGCGGCCGGCGTGCAAGTCGGCACGGCTTTCTTGCTTTGCCCTGAAGCGACGACCTCGCCCGTGCATCGCGCTGCGCTGAAAAGCGCCGCCGCCCGACACACGGCGCTGACGAATCTCTTCACCGGACGGCCCGCGCGAGGAATCCTGAACCGCATCATGAAGGAGCTCGGCCCGATGAGCGCCGCTCCACCCGCGTTTCCCTTGGCCACCGCCGCCATTGCGCCGTTGCGTGCCAAGGCCGAGAGCTGCGGCAGCGGCGATTTTTCGCCGCTATGGTCGGGCCAGAATGCGAGCGGCTGCAGGGAAATACCGGCAGCGCAACTCACACGCGATCTGGCGGGCGCACGCTGAGAGCGCATCACACCCCATGAGCGAAATCAGCGTTAGCGCGACGAGTACCGTCGATGAGCGCCCCGCCAAGTTCAGCGCCTCGGACGGGACCGCGTTGACAGGAACCTGGTTCGAGCCTTCGCCGCCGCGGATAGCGACGACCGTCGTCGTGATCGTCTGCGGCGCCGGAATTCCGGCCCGCTTCTATCATCACTTTGCCCGCTACTTATGCGAGTGCGGCGCCGCGGTTCTGACGTTCGACTATCGCGGAATCGGCGTGTCGCGCCAAGGCAATCTGCGGAAGTTGAAGTCGGGAATGGAAGACTGGGCCGTGCTCGACATTCCCGCCGCGTTCGCCGAGGCGCGCGCGCGGTATCCCCGCCTACCGCTCGGCGCGGTGGCCCACAGCGTGGGGACGCTATTGCTGGGCGCCGCGCCCGACGCTTCGCGGATCAAACGATTGATCTTTTTTGGTCCGCACACGGGTTACTGGCGCGACTACGGCGCCCGATGGCGCTGGTTGTTGTATGGCGTTTGGCACGTGTCGATGCCTGCCGTAACCAAGGTCGTCGGTTATTTTCCCGGCAAGCGCTTTCGCTTGGGCGAAGATTTGCCGCGGCAAGTGGCGCTCGATTGGGCCGGACGCCGGCGGCCGGAATTGGGTCGCAACGTCGAAGAGGCGCGCAGATTCCGCCTCATCTTGTCGCGATATCGCGAGATCCGCGCGAAAACGCTCGTGCTGTCGATCACCGACGATGCGTTCGCGCCACCCGCGGCGGCGCGGCGCGTGTTGTCGTTGTATCCCCATCTCGTCGTGACGCACGAAACGATTGCGCCCGCGACCCTCGGTTGCGGCCGTTTAGGCCATCTTGGATTTCTGCGCAGGCCGGCGAGCGAATTCTTTTGGCGTCGGGCAGCGGCATGGTTGATCACGCCCAATGTGGGTGACGAACCGAAGACGACTACACAAGCAGCGCAATCCCCCAACCGATGAACGCGCATCCGGCGATCGTCCTGAACCAACGCGGGTTCGGCAAGATCTTCTCAACCAAAACAAGAGCCGAGAGCAATGCGATCCAGATCAAATTCATCACGCCCAGCACGAACAACAACAGCATCAGCAGCCAGCAACAACCCACGCAGTAAAGCCCGTGCCGAATGCCCATCGCAAACGCTCCACGCATGCCTTTGCGCCAATGCGAAGCGATGAAAGAGGCCGGATTGCGGCACTTGACGAGGCACGCCTCCTTTAACGGCGTAAGTTCGAATACCCCGGCCGCCAGCAACAAGCCCCCGCCGAGGACCGGGCTCGCCGCAACCATGAGCGGCGACACCAGGCGCACCTCGAGCAAGCCCCATTGCATCAGTGACGCAAGCAGGCTGAACACCATCCAAGTTGCGACGTAGCCGGCGACGAATACGGTCACGTCCGGCAGCGCGCGCGAATGCGCAGCCCGTCTTCTGAGCGCCGCAAAGAGGAGGATCGTCGGCGCCGCGGACGGCAGCATCATGGCGACCATCATGATCGACCACATCGCAAAGACGAGCGCGACGTCGATAGGCCCCCAGGAAACCATTTGCGGCATGACGGCCATGGTCGCGCCGACGTCCATGTGCGCCATTCCCCATCCCATGTACGCGAGGTACGCCCATGCGATCGCACAGATCAGCGTCAGCGCGCCGAGTACGATCATCCGATCGCCATCTGTTGTTGTGATCATTCGCGATCAGGATCAGCAAAAAGTGAGGCCGCCTGCGAACGCATTGACACCCTTCGCGCGCGAGCGCAAAAACAATCGGCATTCGGTGGGACTTTGGCCGAAGACCGAATCGTCGATTGTTTTATATTCTCCGCGCAAGGATTAATGTATGGCAACTATCGATTGGCGGATCAAAGGCAAGGAATTTGCCAATTGCAATTGTTCCTACGGCTGCCCCTGTCAGTTTAACGCGCTGCCGACGGAGGGCTTTTGCTGTGCGGCGGCCGGCTTTCAGATCGAGCAAGGGCATTTCGGTGACGTGAAGCTCGACGGACTGCGCGCGGCCGGTGTCTACCGTTGGCCGGGCCCCGTGCACGAAGGCAACGGCACGATGCAGCTTATCGTCGACAAAAGCGCCGACGCAAAACAACGCGACGCGTTGCTCAAGATCATGAACGGTCAAGAGACCGAGGAGTTCGCAACGATGTGGTTCGTGTTCAGCGCGATGGCGCCGAACAAGCTCGAGCCGGTCTTCGAAACGATCGACTTCGAAGTCGACGTCGACGCACGCCGCGCGCGGCTCGTCATTCCCGGCATCGTCGAGTTGGTCGGCGAGCCGATCAAGAATCCGGTGACCGGACGCGAGCATCGTGTGCGCATCGATATTCCCCATGGCTTCGAATATCGACTCGCCGAGATCGGCAGCGGGCGCACAACAACAAGCGGCAAGATCAGGCTCGATCTCAAGGATACCTACGGTCAATTTGCCCGCATTCACTTGAGCAACAAGGGGATCGTCGACGAAGCAACGGTGTAGCCGGAACAGTTCGCTGCAGTCCCGCTGCGCTCACTCCGGAGGCCCGTACCCGCCCCCGCCCGGCGTCTGAATCACGAATACATCGCCCACGCGCATCTCCACTTTGCACGTCGCACCGAATTCTTCGCGCGTACCGTCGACGCGCTCGACCCAATTGTGACCGACTTCACCGGGTAATCCGCCCGACGCGCCGAACGGCGGAACGCGCCGGTGATTGGCGAGCATCACCGCTGTCATCGGTTCGAGAAACCGAATGCGTCGATCGGCACCGTCGCCGCCGCGATGCCTCCCGGCGCCGCCGCTGCCGCGCCGAATCGAAAACGATTCGAGACGCACGGGGAAGCGCCACTCGAGGACTTCGGGGTCCGTTAGCCGCGAGTTCGTCATGTGCGTTTGCACGACGCTCGTTCCGTCGAAGTCGGGACCGGCGCCCGAGCCGCCGGCAATCGTCTCGTAGTACTGATACGTTTCATTGCCGAACGTGAAATTGTTCATCGTCCCTTGCGACGCGGCCAGCACGCCGAGCGCGCCGTACAGCGCGTCGGTGACAGCCTGTGAGGTCTCGACGTTGCCGGCTACCACGGCCGCCGGGTAGCGTGGGCTCAACATCGATCCTTCGGGAATGACAATCGAGATCGGCTTCAGGCACCCGGCGTTCATCGGGATCTCGTCATCGACCAACGTGCGGAACACGTAGAGCACGGCCGCCTTGCAGACCGCGGAGGGTGCGTTGAAGTTGGTCCGCTGCTGCGCGCTCGTACCGGTGAAGTCGATCGTTGCGTAGCGGCCTTCGCGGTCGATTGCAATCCGCACGGCGATGTTTGCGCCGTTGTCCATCGAATACTCGAACGCGCCATCCTTCAACACGCCCAGCACGCGGCGCACCGCTTCCTCGGCGTTGTCCTGCACGTGCTTCATGTAAGCGCGCACGACCGGCAGCCCGTAGTGCGCGACCATTTTGGCGAGCTCGTCGGCGCCTTTCGCGCACGCGGCGACCTGCGCCCGGAGATCGGCAACGTTCTGATCGACGTTACGCGCGGGAAAGCGTCCTTCGTGCAGAATCGTGCGGATCTCCGCGTCGAGAAAGCGGCCCTGTGCGACAAGCTGGACGTTGTCGAGCAGCACACCTTCTTCGTCGACGTGCGTCGAATCGGGCGGCATCGACCCGGGCGTGATCCCGCCAATATCGGCGTGATGACCCCGCGATGCGACGAAGAACTCCGGCCCCTCGTCCCAGCTCTCTCCCCGCGAGTGGGGAGAGGGCGCCCGAAGGGCGGGTGAGGGGAGAAAGACCGGCGCGATGACCGTCACATCGGGCAAGTGCGTTCCGCCGTTGTAAGGCGCGTTCAGCACGAACGCATCCCCCGGCCGCATCGCGCTCGCGCGCCGCTCGATGATCGTCGTCACTGACTCGCCCATCGATCCAAGATGCACGGGCATGTGCGGCGCGTTGGCGATGAGGTTGCCATCCGCATCGAACAGCGCGCACGAGAAGTCCAGCCGTTCCTTGATGTTGACTGAATACGCCGTGTTAGCGAGCGTGACGCCCATCTGTTCGGCAATCGCCATGAAGAGATTGTTGAACACTTCGAGCAGGACCGGATCGGCGGTGGTGCCCATCGCTTCGGTTCGTTGCACAGGTTTCACGCGCGTCAGCAACAGATGGTCGAGCGCTGTGAGCGTCGCGCGCCAGCCGGGCTCGATAACCGTCGTTGCATTCTGCTCGGCGACGACGGCGGGGCCGTCGATCGTGTCGCCCGGTCGCAAATCGCCGCGGTCATGGACAGCTGCAACGCAGAAAGCACCCTCCGTGTAGATGCGATTCGTCTTGAGGGGCAGGAGCGGACCGGTGCGGTCGGCGAAGACAGGAGATTCCTCGGCTGCCGATCGCGATCTGCCGATCGCTTCGACGGCGGCCGCCTCAACGATCAACGGCTTGCCGGGCATCAGAAAGCCATACTGCCGTCGATAGCGCTTTTCGAATTCGGCGACGATGCGATCGACGCGTGGCGCCGCCGAGAGCTCGAGCGTCGAATCGGTGCCTTCGTACTTGACATGCAGCGCGCGGGCGCAATCGATGCGGGTGCGGTCAATGCCCTGCCGCAGAATTTCTTGCCGCGCGGCCGACTCGAGTGATGCAAAAGCCGGCTCGATGGAAACGAGCGTTGCGTCGGTCAACGGCGTTTCGATCGCCTGCTGCCGCAATGCGCGCACATCGGCGAGACCCATGCCGTACGCCGAAAGCACGCCGGCCAGCGGATGAATGAAAACGCGGGTCATCCCGAGCGCATCGGCGACGCGGCAGGCATGCTGTCCCGCGGCGCCGCCGAAGCAGCACAGCGTGTATTGGGTGACGTCGTAACCGCGTTGCACGGAAATATGCTTTATCGCGTTCGCCATATTTTCGACGGCGATCCGCAAGAAGCCTTCGGCAATCTCTTCGGGCGTTCGTGCAACGCCGGTCTCCTTCGCGACATCGTGCGCAAGCGCTGCGAACTTCGTTCGCACGATCGCATCGTCGAGGGGCTTGCCGCCGTCCGGGCCGAAGACCTTGGGAAAGAGCGCGGGATCCAATTTCCCGACGATCAAATTGCAAACGGGGACGGTCAGCGGCCCCCCCCGCCGATACGCCGCGGGACCCGGATTCGCGCCCGCGGATTCGGGACCGACGCGAAATCGCGATCCGTCGAACCAGCAGATCGACCCGCCGCCCGCCGCAACGGTGTGAATCCGCATCATCGGCGCGCGCAAGCGGACGCCGGCCACTTCGGTCACGAATGCGCGCTCGTATTCGCCGGCCCAGTGCGTGACGTCGGTCGACGTGCCGCCCATGTCGAAACCGATGATGCGATCGAAGCCGGCGAGTCGCGACACCTCGACCGCGCCGACAATGCCGCCTGCCGGGCCAGACAGGATCGCATCCTTGCCGTGAAAGAGATGGGCATCGGTCAAGCCGCCGGAACTTTGCATGAACTGGAGGTGGATGCCCTTGTCGCCCGTACCGCCGAGCTCCGCTTCCACGTCATCGACGTAGTGCCGCAAGATCGGCGAAAGATAGGCGTCCACGACGGTTGTGTCGCCGCGCGACACGAGCTTCATCAGCGGGCTGACCTCGTGCGAAACCGAGACCTGCGTGAAGCCGATTGAACGCGCGAGGGCGGCAAGTGATTTTTCGTGCGCAGGGAAGCGATAGCCATGCATCAAAACGATGGCAACCGCACGGATACCGGCTTCGTAAGCACTGCGCAGCGCCTTGGTCGCCGGGTCAACGTCGAGCGCTTGCACGATGTCGCCGTGCGCACCGACGCGCTCGTCGACTTCGATCACGCGTTCGTACAACAACGCCGGGAGCTCGATCCGCCGCGCGAAGAGCTTGGGCCGATTCTGATAAGCAATGCGGAGCGCGTCGGCAAATCCCTTCGTGATCACGAGCGCTGTGCGTTCGCCCTTGCGCTCGAGGAGCGCGTTGGTGGCGACCGTTGTGCCCATCTTGACGGCGCCGATTGTCGCTGCAGGGATCGCCGCGCCGGGCGCCAAACCCAGCACGTCGCGAATCCCTTGCACCGCTGCGTCGCGATAGCGTTCGGGATTTTCAGACAACAGCTTGTGCGCGACCACGTTGCCATCCGGACGCCGCGCGACGATATCGGTGAACGTGCCCCCGCGGTCGATCCAGAATTCCCAGCGCGCGTCGTCGGCCATCGTCTCGTCCATCGTCGTAGTTATTTTGTCACGCTCCGAATGATCGCCGCCGCTGCGATCGAGCGTTTTGTGGTAAAAATCGCCGCATGAGAACGCCGGAATATTTGCGGGGCCGCGCGCTGAGCGGAGCCGATATCGTTGAACGCTATACCGCCGCCATGAGAGCGCCGTTCGCCGTCCTCGGCGTTCGCAGTAACGGGAGCGCCGTTACCAACGTCGTCTATCTGCCCGACGACGAGCCGGAGCAAGCACCACGCGACCGCATCGCCGCCCGGGCGCTACACGAAATCGAGCGCTACCTCGACGACCCCGCGTTCCGCTTCACGGTGCCGTTGCGTCCGGGCGGGACGGCATTCCAGCGACGCGTCTGGGAAGCGATCGGCGCGATTCCGCTCGCCGAGTCGCGCACGTACGGCGAAATTGCGCGCACGGTGCGGAGCTCCGCCCGGGCCGTCGGTCAGGCGTGCGGGGCCAATCGCATCGCGCTCATCATCCCGTGTCATCGCGTCGTGGCGAGCGGCGGATCCCTTGGCGGCTTCATGAATGCGGATCGCGGCGATCCGCTGGCGATCAAGCGCTGGTTGCTCGCGCACGAAGGCTATCGTTTCGGCGCGTGACGACGGCTTCGCCGATGGAGAATGCGCCCGCCGGCATCGCACTGATCGACGCGTTCTGCGACCGGCTGTGGCTGCAGGATGGGCTCGCGCCCGCGTCGCTCGCGAGTTACCGCCGTGACCTTTCCGCGTTCGACATCTGGCTTGCCCGCCGCGGCAAAGACTTGCTTCGCGCCGATCGCGGCGATCTGGAAGCGTGGCTTGCCGATCAGTTCGCGGCCAAGGCAAAAGCGACGTCGGTCGCGCGGCGCCTGTCGACGTTGCGGCGGTTCTATCGTCAGCAGCTCGAGCACGGCGGCGTGCGCAGCGATCCGACGCTTCGCGTGCGCGCGCCGAAGAGACCGCTTCGGTTGCCGAAATATTTATCCGAAGCGCAGGTCGAAGCGCTGCTCGACACGCCATCCGTCGACACGACGCTCGGGCTTCGCGACCGCGCAATGCTGGAGACGCTGTACGCGACCGGCTTGCGCGCGTCGGAATTGGTAGGGCTCAAGCTCACGCAAGTGGGGATGAATGAGGGCGTCGTGCGCGTGATGGGCAAAGGCAGCAAGGAACGGCTCGTTCCTCTCGGCGAAGAGGCCATCGTGTGGCTCAACCGTTACTTGACGAAGGCGCGTCCATTGCTCATCGGCGCGGCGACGCACCAGGACGTATTTCTGACACAGCGTCACGCGCCGCTCACGCGTCAGGCCTTTTGGGCATTGATCAAACGTTATGCGGTTCGCTCGGGCATCGCGCGAACGGCGCTGTCGCCGCACGTGCTCCGCCACGCGTTCGCGACGCACTTGCTGAATCACGGTGCCGATCTGCGTGTCGTGCAGCTGCTGCTTGGACATTCGAATATCACGACGACGACGATCTATACGCACGTGGCACGCGAGCGCTTGAAGCAGCTGCATGCGCGGCACCATCCGCGCGGATAACACGCTCGTGTCCTCGCCCAGCTTGATTCGACGGTACAGCGATCACTTGTTGCGCGGCGTCGCTCGCGCCATGAGCCGCACGGCCGGTATCGACTATCGCTGGCGCTCGTGGATGGAGCGCCTCTTTTATTCGCGCTGCGAAGCGGTGCACGATTTGCCGCCCATTTTTCATTATTGGTCGAACCGGTACCTGCGACCGCAGCTGGAAGCAATCGGAGCGTCAGATCCGGACCATTTTTTCCAGCAACATCTGCAACGCTGCTACGACAGCGGCACTGGCGTGCGCCGTTTTGTCAGCGTAGGCGCCGGCACCTGCGATCTCGAGATTCGGCTCGCACAGGCGTTGACGGCCTCGGGGCGCGATCGCTTCACGATCGACTGCCTCGACTTCAATCGATCGACCATCGGACGAGCGACCGAACAGACCCGTGCTGCGGGCGTCGCGACATGCGTCGTTCCGCAATTTTGCGACGTCAACCGATGGGAACCGGCCGCAGAATACGATGCCGTGCTCGCGAACCATTCGTTGCATCACCTGGTCGCTCTCGAGCATCTGTTCGATGGCGTGGCAAAGTGCCTCGCGCCGCACGGGCGCTTCATCGTTTCCGACATGATCGGGCGCAATGGCCACATGCGCTGGCCCGAGGCGCTCGTTATCGTGAACGAGTACTGGGAGGAATTGCCCGCGTCCTACCGTTATGATCGTCAGCGCTTCTGCCAGCTCGATGCGTTCGTGAACTGGGACTGCGCGAAGGATGGCTTTGAAGGTATCCGTGCGCAGGACATCCTGCCCCTTCTCGTCCAACGCTTTTCGTTCGAAGTCTTCCTCGCCTTCGCGAACGTGATCGACCCATTCATCGAACGGAGTTTCGGACCGAACTTCTCCGTCGAACGCAATTGGGACCGCGATTTCGTCGATCGCGTGCACGCCCGCGACGAAGCGGAGCTTGCGGCAGGTCGCATCAAGCCGACGCACATGTTCGCCGTGATGCGCAACGGATCGAGCGGTGCCGTTCCGTTCGTCGGCAACGTGTCGCCGGCACAGGCGATTCGCGATCCGCATTGAGTGCCGGTGATCGATACAACCACGCAGAGTTTTTGCGCGCGGGACTGGAGCCCAAATGAAAATGAACATCAGGTCGATCTATTCGCAATTTCGCGCCAACATTGTCGCAATCGTCAGCGTTATCGTCGCGTTGACGGGCATGGCGTACAACACCTACCGCAACGAGAAGACCGAGATCAACCACAATGTGCGCGCTGCCGCATTCGAGACGCTCAAGAACCTCGGCGAGACGCAGATCCTCGTCGACTACGCGCATTTCAAGAAAGACCGTGAGCGCGGCGACACGCGCTTGGGCTGGGGAAAGATGACGCTGATCCACGACCTCTCGCAGGTGCTTCCGGCGCCGGGTCCGGAAGAAGCCGACCTGCTGCTCGCGGCCTGGCGCGACAATGTCGATGAGCTCGAGAACAGCACGGAATCGATGGTCAAGATCACCGACGAGATCCAGCGGCTGCGCCTGACGACGATCGACATTCTGAATCACCTGCGTTGATGCCGTATTCCGCTCCCCTTCCCTTGCTGCCCGTTGATCCTGACGGCGCCGCGATTCGCGCTGCGTTTCTGGCCGACGAGCGTTCGATCGTCGCGCGTCTCGCGCAGGATGCTGCCGTCGACGGCGTCGAATCGGCAGCGATCGCGGCGCGCGCACGTGCGTGGGTCGAAGCGGTACGAGGGCGCCCGCAAGCCAACGCAGGCGTGGAGTCGTTCCTCCATCAGTACGATCTATCGACGCAGGAAGGCGTGTTGCTTATGTGCGTCGCCGAAGCGCTGCTGCGAATTCCGGACAGTGACACGGCGGATCTGCTTATTCGCGACAAGCTGTCGCGCGGCGATTGGGAGCGACATCTCGGCGCGTCGGAATCGTTGCTCGTCAACGCGTCGACGTGGGGGCTGATGCTTACCGGCCGGCTGACGCGCATCGACACCGGCGATGCCCGCGATCCGAAAGCCTGGTACGAGCGCATCGTTGCACGCGCCGGAGAGCCTGTTGTTCGCCTCGCCTTACGACAGGCGATGAAAGTGATGGCCGAGCAGTTCGTCATGGGCCGCACGATCGACGAGGCGCTCGCGCGCAGCCGCCAGGGCGCGAATGCGCATTATCGCTACTCGTTCGACATGCTGGGTGAAGCGGCGATCACGGCGGCGGATGCGAAGCGCTATTTCGCCGCGTATGCGAGCGCGATTGCGTCGATCGGCAACAGCGTGCGCGAGCGGAGCGCCGTGGTGTTCGGGCAACCGTCGATCTCGGTCAAGCTATCGGCGTTGCATCCGCGCTATGAATACGCGCAGCGTGAACGCGTGGTTTCCGAGCTCTCGCCAGCGATGATCGATCTTGCGCGCTCCGCCCAGCGCGGCGGGATCGGCATGACGATCGACGCGGAGGAAGCGGAGCGGCTTGAGCTTTCCCTCGAGCTCTTCGCGCGTGCGCGGCGCGATCCGTCGCTCGAGGGTTGGGAGGGCCTGGGTCTTGCCGTTCAGGCGTATCAAAAACGTGGCCGACCTGTCGTTCGCTGGGTCGCCGCGCTCGCGCGCGAAACACGCCATCGCATTCCGGTTCGTCTGGTCAAGGGCGCGTACTGGGATACCGAGATCAAGCGTGCCCAAGTCCTGGGGCTTTCCGGTTATCCGGTGTTCACGCGCAAGACGCACACCGACATTTCGTATCTGGCGTGCGCTGGCGCGATGCTCGAAGCCGGACCGCTCCTCTACCCGATGTTCGCCACGCACAATGCACACACGATCGCGTGGGTCCTCGCGCGCGCTGCCGCGCGTGGCGTGACTGAATTCGAATTTCAGCGGCTGCACGGCATGGGTGAGGCGCTGTACGCCCAAGTCGCCGATTCGCGCAGCTATCCGTGCCGCGTTTACGCGCCGGTGGGAAGCCATCAGGACTTGCTGCCCTATCTCGTGCGGCGATTGCTCGAAAACGGCGCTAACACATCGTTCGTGAATCGCATCGCCGATCCCGCCGTGTCGATCGACGATGTCGTCGCGGATCCCGTCGAGCGCGCACGCGCGTGGAATTTTGCGCCCGCGATGACGCTGCCGTTGCCGATCGACCTTTATGGTGCCGAGCGGCGCAATTCGCTGGGCGTGTCGCTCGCCGACCAGGACGCCATGGCGGCGCTCGATGCCGCGCTCGTCGATGCGGCAAAGCGCGAATTCATCGCGACACCGATGATGCCCGGTGCGACATCAACGGGCACTGCGCGTGAGATGCTCGATCCCGCCGATCGTCGCGTACGCATCGGCACCGTTGTCGAAGCCGATTCTGCGACCGTCGACCACGCGCTGACGATTCTGGTGAAGGGCCAACCATCGTGGGATGCGCTCGGCGGCGGGCCGCGGGCCGATGTTATCGACCGCGCCGCCGACATCATCGAACGCAACCGCGATACGTTCGCGGCACTGCTCGCGCGCGAAGCGGGCAAGACACGCGGCGATGCGATCGCGGAAGTGCGCGAAGCAGCGGACTTTTGCCGCTATTACGCAATCGGCGCGCGGCGCCAGTTCGCCGATCCGGCGGCGCTTCCATCACCGACGGGTGAAGCCAACACGTTGACGTTACGCGGGCGCGGCGTGTTCGCGTGCATCTCGCCATGGAATTTTCCACTCGCGATCTTTACTGGCCAAGTTGCCGCGGCGCTCGCTGCCGGGAACTCGGTCGCGGCGAAGCCCGCGGAGCAGACACCGCTCACTGGCGCACATGTCGTCCGCTGTTTGTTCGAAGCGGGCGTGTCAGCGGACGCGCTCGCGTTATTGCCGGGCGATGGCGAAACGGTCGGTGCGATGCTCACCGCCGATCCGCGGATCGCCGGCGTGGCCTTCACGGGATCGACGGATGTCGCGAGCGCCATCGCGCGTCAACTTGCGGCGCGACAACCGATCGTTCCGCTGATTGCCGAGACCGGCGGCCAAAACGCGATGATCGTCGACAGCTCCGCGCTGCCCGAGCAGGTCGTCAACGACGCAGTGTTTTCGGCGTTCAACAGCGCGGGACAGCGATGCTCGGCATTGCGCGTGTTGTGTGTGCAGGACGATATCGCGCCGCGCATCCTCGAATTGCTCGAAGGCGCGATGAACGAGCTCGTCATCGGCGATCCGACGCAGGCGGCCACCGACGTCGGACCCGTGATCGACGAAAGCGCGCGCGCCGCACTCGAT
Organism: Betaproteobacteria bacterium; assembly: GCA_005881895.1. Taxonomy (GTDB): domain Bacteria; phylum Pseudomonadota; class Gammaproteobacteria; order Burkholderiales; family Casimicrobiaceae; genus VBCG01. The sequence continues at coordinate 299 of VBCG01000019.1, read as the reverse complement.
GGGTACGTCGAATCGGTTCGCGCTGCCGGCCTCCGCTGCTATCGCGTCAAATTGCCGTCTTATTGCGCACACGGCACGTTCGTCGCGCCGACGCTCGTCGTGCTCGATCGGCTCAGTCGACTGACACGCGAGGTCTTTGGCCCAGTGTTGCATGTGACGACATTTCGCAGCGGCGAACTCGACGCACTGGTCGACGCGATCAACGGTCTTGGCTACGGCCTCACGCTCGGCGTTCACAGCCGCATCGATGCCACGATTGCGCGCATCGTCGAACGCGCACGCGTCGGCAACCTCTACGT
>VBCG01000018.1 GCA_005881895.1 Betaproteobacteria bacterium | reverse complement strand
TGCGCATGCGCTGCGCCAGCAAGGCGTGATCACCGATGCGCGCGGCCGCTATCTGCGCTTTTGTCCCGACGTCTTGACGACGGACGAAGAAATGGTTCGCGCGGTCAAGACGGCGGCGCCGCTGTTGCGCTGACCGCGGGCTTTGCCCACGAATGTCATGACCAAGCCCTTTTCGTGGAGTGAGCTGCGCGCGCAATGGACACTTCTTTCGTATTACCAGCGCTTCGAGGGACTTGTCGCGCTGGCGCTGACCCTCGTGATCGGCCTCGTCATTCTGGTGGCGCTTTTCCGTTTGACCTTCAGCGTGGTAACCGGTCTGCTGTTAGGCGTGCTAAACCCGCTGGATCACGGCGTCTTTCAGTCGGTGTTCGGCGAGATACTCACCCTGTTGATCGCGTTGGAATTCAACCACACGCTCCAATACGTCGTTAAGCGCGAACAGAGCATCATCCAAACCAAGGTTGTCCTGCTGATCGCTCTCCTCGCGGTGGCGCGCAAAATCGTCATCCTTGACTTGAATGCGGCCGATGCGGGTCAGCTGCTTGCGTTGGCCGCGATAACCCTTGCACTGGGCGCTGCCTATTGGCTGATGCGCGAGCGCGACGACCGTTATGTTGTCGACGCAAAGCAGCGAATCGAATGATGCGCGATCGGTAGCGTTGGCTGCGCCTACGCGTTCGCGACGATCAGCCGCACGATCAGAATCAGCAGCAGCACGAACAACGCGGCGCCGATAACGCCCGCGATCACGATGTGTTGCGGCTTGATCGTCGTTACGTCCTGCTCGAGTCCCCGCTGCTTGCGCACGCCGAAGAAGCCCCAGAATACGGCGCGCGCAATCTGAAGTGGACCCGCGGACCGCCGCGGCGGCGGATCGGGATGAGGTTCGTTAGCGGCCATCGAAAAGTGCGTCGGCGACCAACACAGGCGCCCGACGATCCTAGCACGATGGTTTGACCCCGCTGCCGTTGCATCCAGTGCGCAAGTTGCGCCGTACATGGTCGTGCAGCCGATTGGCGCACAACCACCGGAGAAGACCATGCCCGATTCCGTCCCCAGCCCGTTACGCCGTGTCGTCATCATCGCCGCCGTCGCATCGGCGTTTTTATTTTCGGCATGCCAGTCAATGCAGCCGATGACACCGCAGAAATCCGTTTACGACCGCTTGGGTGGTCAGCCCGCGATCACGGCCGTCGTCGACGATTTCGTCGGCAACGTCGCCGCCGACAACCGGATCAACGGCTTTTTCGCCCGCACGGACATTCCACGACTCAAGAAGAATCTCGTCGATCAGATTTGCCAAGGCACGGGCGGTCCGTGCATGTACACGGGCCGCGACATGCGCACGCGCACAAGGGCATGAACATCACCGACGCGCAATTCAATGCGCTGGTCGAGGACCTCGTGAAATCGCTCGACAAATTCAAGGTGCCCGAGAAAGAGAAAGGCGAGCTGCTCGGGATTCTTGGTCCGATGCGCTCGCAGATCGTCGGGCAGTAGCAGCGACACGGTTTTTTGCCGGGGCGCGTGTCGCCCGCAAGGAACGGGCTTGCAACGGGTCGCACGGATATTTCACGCGCAGCGGTCAAGGCGCAGGAGCGCGCACGTAGGCCGCACGGGCCGTCACGGGTGGTGCGACCGTCGGGCGGCGGTGGGTCGACGCTGACGGTCGCACCGGGTACCCGTAGGCACGTGTTTGCGGACTCCGGGCGCGCGACGCGTCGTGGCCGCTGCTTCAGCTCAAAACTTCGACGTCGATGTTGAAAACGCACGGCGAATACCCATACTGTGAATGTTGAAAGGGGATTTCCATGCGCTTCGACAAACTGACGACCAAATTTCAGCAGGCGCTCGCCGACGCCCAGAGCCTCGCGCTCGGCCACGACGCCGGCTTCATCGAGCCGCAGCATTTGCTGGCGGCAATGCTGGCGCAGGAAGACGGCGGGACCGCGTCGCTGCTGGCGCGGGCCGGCGTTGCCGTGCCGCGGTTGCAGACGGCGCTCAAACAAGCGATCGAGCGACTGCCGAAGGTCGAAGGCACCGGCGGCGAGATCGGCGTGTCGCGCGATCTCAACAATCTGCTGAATCTCACCGACAAGGAAGCGGGGAAACGCGGCGATCAGTTCATCGCCAGCGAGCTGTTCCTGCTCGCGCTGGCCGACGACAAAGGGCACACCGGTCGTCTGCTCAAGGACCACGGCCTCACGCGCAAAGCGCTGGAGTCCGCGATCGAGGCGGTCCGCGGCGGCGCAGGCGTCGATTCGCAGGAAGCAGAGGGCCAACGCGAAGCGCTCAAGAAATACACGATCGACCTTACCGAGCGTGCCCGCGAAGGCAAGCTCGACCCCGTCATTGGTCGCGACGACGAAATTCGCCGCACGATCCAGATCCTGCAGCGGCGCACGAAGAACAATCCCGTCCTGATCGGCGAGCCGGGCGTCGGCAAGACCGCGATCGTCGAAGGCTTGGCGCAGCGGATCGTCAATGGCGAAGTGCCGGAGACGTTGAAGAACAAGCGCGTGCTGTCGCTCGACATGGCGCAGCTCCTTGCCGGCGCCAAGTATCGCGGCGAATTCGAGGAACGCCTGAAAGCCGTATTGAAGGACATCGCTGCGGACGAGGGCCGCACGATCGTGTTCATCGACGAGCTGCACACGATGGTCGGCGCCGGCAAGGCCGAAGGCGCGATCGATGCCGGCAACATGCTGAAGCCCGCGCTCGCGCGCGGTGAATTGCATTGCGTTGGCGCGACGACGCTCGACGAATATCGGAAGTACATCGAGAAAGACGCCGCGCTCGAGCGGCGCTTCCAGAAGGTGCTGGTCGACGAGCCGTCCGTCGAGTCGACGATCGCTATCCTCCGCGGTCTGCAGGAACGCTACGAGCTCCACCATGGCGTCGAAATCACCGACCCCGCCATCGTCGCGGCCGCAGAGCTCTCACATCGCTATGTCACCGATCGTTTCCTTCCCGACAAGGCGATCGATCTGATCGACGAGGCGGCCGCGCGAATCAAGATGGAGATCGACTCAAAGCCCGAGGCAATGGATCGTCTCGACCGCCGACTCATTCAGCTCAAGATCGAGCGCGAGGCGGTGAAAAAGGAGAAAGACGAGGCATCGAGAAAACGTCTCTCGGCGATCGAGGAAGAGATCACGCGGCTCGAACGCGAATACGCTGACATGAACGAAGTATGGCAGGCCGAGAAGGCGCAGGTCGCCGGCGCACAACACATCAAGGAAGAGATCGACAAGATCAAGGTGCAGATGGAGGAAGCACGGCGCAAGGGCGACTGGCAGAAGATGAGCGAGCTGCAATACGGCAAGCTGCCGCAGCTCGAAGCACAATTGAAGACCAGCGATAAGAAGCTCGCAAGCGAGCAGGCGAAGAAGCCGCAGCTGCTGCGCACGCAAGTCGGCGCCGAGGAAATCGCCGAAGTCGTCTCGCGCGCAACCGGAATTCCGGTGTCGAAGATGATGCAAGGCGAGCGCGACAAGCTCCTCCACATGGAAGAGGCGCTGCATCAGCGCGTCATCGGACAGGACGAAGCGGTACGGCTCGTGTCCGACGCAATCCGGCGATCGCGCTCAGGTCTCGCCGATCCCAATCGCCCGTATGGCTCGTTCCTGTTCCTGGGCCCGACCGGTGTCGGCAAAACCGAGCTGTGCAAGGCACTGGCGGAATTCCTGTTCGACACCGAGCACGCGATGATCCGCATCGACATGTCCGAGTTCATGGAGAAACATTCCGTTGCGCGGATGATCGGCGCGCCACCGGGCTACGTCGGTTACGAAGAAGGCGGCTATCTGACCGAAGCGGTGCGCCGTAAACCCTATTCGCTGATCCTGCTGGATGAAATAGAGAAGGCGCACCCGGACGTGTTCAACGTGCTGTTGCAGGTGCTGGACGATGGCCGAATGACCGACGGCCAGGGCCGCACCGTGGATTTCAAGAACACGGTGATCGTGATGACATCGAACCTCGGCTCGCAGATGATCCAGCAAATGTCGGGTGACGACTATGGCGTCATCAAGCTGGCCGTGATGGCGGAGGTCAAGACGCATTTCCGGCCCGAGTTCGTGAACCGGATTGACGAGATTGTCGTGTTCCACGCGCTTGGCGAAAGTCAGATCGCCGACATCGCCCGGATACAGCTTAGGGGCCTCGAGCAACGTCTCGCGAAGATCGATATCCATCTCGATGTATCCGACGCCGCGCTCAACGCCGTCGCACGCGTGGGTTTCGACCCCGTCTACGGCGCACGCCCGTTAAAACGCGCAATCCAGCAACAGATCGAGAATCCGCTGGCGCGGGAGATCCTCGCCGGTCACTACGCGGCGGGCGATACGATCAAAGTCGGGGCTACGGGCGGCGAGATCACGTTTGCCAAGTCGTAGCAGTCACGCGTTCTCGCCATCGGCTTCGATCGCCGCGCCCTGACCGCCGACGATCGCGAAGAGCACGCTCGTCGTCCAGCCGAACGCGAAGACTCCCGACATCGCCATCATCGGCGCAAGTATCCGCCACTGTGGCGCGAGGGTTCCCTCCGCGTATCCCAGCGTCGTGTACGTGACGGCCGCGTAGTAGTAGGCGTCGCGAAGAATGGGTATGGCGCCGATGAACATCAGCGCAACTGCCCAGACCAGCACTTCGACGAGATGCGCGAACATCAGCATCAGGATCAGCATGCTGAAGGCTGCTTCACGACGCAAGCCAAACGGAGCCAGCTTCTGATAATCGCGATTGCGCCGCTGGACGAACAGCATCCCGATACCGTGAATCATCAGGGACGCGATCAGCGTGCCCGCGCCGAAGGCGATCTCCCAAATCGGCAGCCATCGTTCCATCGCAATGCCGGCTCTCCTTGCGCCATTCTGCCATGTGTTACGCGGAGCGCCGGACATCCGCGCCTTTCGCAGGCACGGCGAGATTTGCGACAGTCGTTAGGGAGCGAGTGCGAGGGTTGAGCATCCTCGCACGCGTCGTTCCGATTACGGAATAAACGTCTGGACAACCACGTCCTGGTTGGCGGAGGTCACGCCGGGATTTCCGCGAAAATCCGTCCAGGCGGCATGCGCATTTCCGTCGGTTCCAATCGCGAGCTGCGAGTAGTCGCCGATGAACGATCCGTCGGCGAATTGGATGAACGGATTCGAGCTTTGTATCGAAAGACGCGTCTCGGCAGCGAAGTTATCGGCGAGCGATTTCGACGCGTAGTCGATGCATACTGAACGCGCCGTCGGAATCGGCGCGATTCCGCTCGCAACGTTGTTCGTTTGCACGTTGCAAATGGTCGTAGTCAACGCGATGCCGTAGTCGCGCGTGTAATAACTGACCGCGATCTTGCCGTTATTTGCAGCCACTGACGGAAAGACTTTGTCCTGGGTGGTTGTAGTGACATGTACGACCGGTGCAGCAGCGATCGCCGGCCACGTGCCGCGCATCAATTTGACCTGATTCGATGTCGTTCCCGAGAACGACGCCTGTCCCGTTCCGCGCCTGTCCCGTTCCGCAGTTGCCGGAGCCCTGATTGTCGGACCAGGCGATCGCGATCGCACCTGTACTCGGGTCGACGCTCATCGCCGGGTAGCTGTTGAGCCGGAAATGCATGTCGGTCAACGTTTGCCGGCCGGCATAGATCGGATAGCAGTCGAAATCGTCGTATACGCGCGCCAGCTCTACCGTTGTGAATGAACGACCGTCATCCGCGGAGCGCGCGAGCACCATGGCATCGGTCGCGTAACCGGTGGTCGGCGACGACCCTTCATAAGCGACGTACAACGTTGCAAATTGCACCTGGGAGCCCTGATTGAAGGGATGGGCATTGTCCGAAATCGGAAAACCTCGGCGGTTCCGCGTCTGGCCATAATCGTTCGAGATGGCACCGACAATCGGGGAGGACAGATAACCGGCGCCGTGCGGACCCTGGTTGAACCGGGTCCACTTCACAACGACCTTGCCGTTTGCCCCTGCTGCGATCCATTCCTTGTCGCTGAAGAAGTTCCCGGCATCGTTGTACGTGACGAGGTTCGGCGCGCTCCATGTCTGGCCCCCGTCGAGCGAAGTGCTGACCGCAACGCCCGATGCGGGCGTGTCCCGGCTGAACACGATGTTGGCGTAGTAAGCGACGCCGTCGGGACTAAACGTGACGACGGGATCTCCCGCCGAATCGACCCTCTTGAACGTTCCTTTGCCGAGCGTTTCGGCGGTAAGCTCCGGTAGCTGAACGTTATGCCACGTCTGTCGGCCAGCGAACGAGTAATACGCCCACCCGGTGCCGTCGTTCAGACCATCGAAGTCGCAGCAGCGCGATAATCGTTGGAGCCGGCGATCAGATTGTTTGGATTCGTCGGGTTCACGGCGATCGTCGTTTCGTTTTGCGCAGTAATGCAACCGAAACTGGAAAATCCGCTATTGTTCGGCGCGTCGTCGACGATCACATCACATCGACGTTGCTGCCCAGAGGCCCGTAGGCGTTGAGCGTATTGAAAGGACTCGATCGGCACAAGCCTGCCGCGGAGAGCGGTGTGTCGAAGTCATTCTCGTCGTCTTCTTGCGCCCAGGGCGCATAGATCGTGGGCGCAAACTTCCATCGGTGTTGCGTGTTGCTCGACGTTGCGTCTTTGTCCGCAAGCGCGACCACCGGCAGTACGACGCCCAGCATGATTGCAGCAACAATGAGGTTGCTTCGTTTCATAAGAGATTCCCCCAGACTTAGATTCGTACGACAACCCGAATGGGCCATGCCGCGGATTCTTTCAGGGAGCGCTTTCGATGGCGCGCGATTTTCGAATCGGCGGGCAATGCATTGCCTGCGCGATTATTCGCGACAACCCGCCGGCCATTCGGCAGCTTGGTGTCGGCGCTGTCGTTGTCGTACCGGGCCGGCCCGGCATTCATTGTTTCGGAGTAACGAGCGTTGCTCGAGCACCGACGGCGTCACGGTCGGCGTTACATTACTGACGATCTTGGTGACGCTCGGCGCATGGCGCGGGCGCGCAGGATCGGAAGTCGTAAAGCGACGCTGAGCCCCTTGCGGTCACGCTCAGGCGTGCAGCAGCCGGCCACCGCCGAACGACCAGTTCTCCCACGCGGTTTCCTTGAAGACGATCATCACGTGCTCGGGATCGACGCCCGGATCGCGCGCGATTTGCGCAATGACATCGGCGACGAACTTGCGCTTCACCTTCACACTGCGCCCGACCGACCACAGGATCTCGATCAACACGAAATCGTTACCGCGTGCTGATGCGAGGTCGGGATAGCGCGGGTCGTAGCGAAATTCGTCCTCGCCCAGCGCAAGAACCCGCTGAAAACGATCGGCCTCCGGCACGCCCGCCCCGACCAGCCCCTGATGAACGGCGGCGAGGACTGCAGACGTAAACGCCGGCGTCTTCGGCTTGCGAACCGTGACCGTCACCAATGGCATCCTGTACCTCCGGCGTGTCAGTAATACGGCACCGAGCGCTTGACGAGCTCCTTGCTCGCCGATCGGAACCAATCACGCAATTGATCAGCGATGCCCACATGTCGACTGCGGGAGTGGGCGAACGCAGCGGCGACACCGACGACGCACAGCAGCGTGCTGCCTTGCGCTTCGAGTAGCGTCAAACCTTGCCTCTCCACCGTCCACACGTCGCCGGCGCGAAGCACGATGTCATCCTTGTCATTCTCCTGCGTGATCCAAAGCGCCCCCTTGGTGACGCGTAGCGTCGTCCCGCGGGCATCATCCAATTCGACGAGATCGCCGTCCGCCAATTCCAACACCTTGTCGTAGCCGTTGCAAAGCATGGGGAATCTCCTATTCGTTACGCACAGCGTTCATGACCTATGGATCGAGACATGCGTACAATGCATTCCAGGGCCGCACGACGCGGGCCGACCGGGGGTGCATTCACGTGGCAACCGGCCTCACTCATAATTGTGGTGACTTGGCACGGTGGTCTCAAACAACGAATCGGAATGAGTTGCATGAGCCCTGATCATGCATAAGACGCTGCGGGCGCTGCCATCGCTCGATTTCTTGCGTGGCCTCGAGGCTGCGGGCCGGCGACTGTCGTTCACGCTCGCCGCGGAGGAGCTTTTTCTGACGCAGTCGGCTCTCTCGCGGCAGATCAAGGCGCTCGAGGACGCGTTGGGCGTCGCGCTTTTCGAGCGGCGCCATCGTTCGCTTGCCCTCACCGCGAAGGGCGCAGCGTTTCATCGTGCCGTGACGGAGACGCTGGAATCGTTGGCAACCGCAACCGAGCGAACGCGGAGCGGCGCACGTGAGCCCGGGCTCACGCTATCGACGACGGTGTCGTTCGCGTCGCTGTGGATCATTCCGCGGCTCGAGCGCTTTCGCGCCCGACATCCGGAGATCGAGGTGTACGTTTCCGCGGACGATCGCGTGGTCGACTTGAATCGCGCCGACGTCGACATCGCGGTCCGCTACCTGCCTGAAACCGCGACGCCGCAAGGCGCTGTGCGTTTGTTCGGCGAACGCATGCTGCCGGTGGTGAGCCCGCGGGTTCTCGCGCGCGGAAAAGCGCCGCTGCGCACTCCAGCGGACCTCGCCCATCACTACTTGCTTCATCTCGACGATCCGGAGGGCCGCACACCATGGCTCGATTGGCGCAGCTGGCTCGCGTCGAATGGACAGCCGGGATTAAAGCCGGCGGGATCGTATCGCTTCAGGCTTTATGACCAGGTCATTCAGGCCGCCGTCGCGGCTCAGGGCGTGGCGCTTGGACGTATCCCGATGCTCGCCGAGCACTTGCGGGATGGAAGGCTCGTCGCGCCGCTGCCAAAGCGCTACGATTCCGCGCGCGGTTATTTCGCGCTGGTTGCGTCGCATGCCGTCGAGCGGAGCGATGTACACGCGTTCCTCCGTTGGTTGGTCGATGAAGCCGCGCAGGAATCCGGTGAGGGCGCAGCGATAAAAACCACACGGAAGAGCCACAACCAATCGCGCGTTGAGACGGGACAAAAACGCCGCCAATGAATACCGCTTCACAGCATTCGTTGCACCTCACCCCGTCGCCGTGGATCGAGCGCTTCGCGCATCTCGTTCCGGCGGGCGTACGGGTGCTGGACGTCGCCGCGGGCAGCGGCCGGCATGCGCTGTATTTCGCGGCGCGTGGCAACCGCGTGCTGGCCGTCGATCGCGACGCAGCGATGCTGGCAGCGTTCGCGGGCGCGCCCGGCGTCGAGGTGCGCACACTGGATCTCGAAACCGGATCGTGGCCGTTGGTCAGTGAGGTCTTCGGCGCGATCGTCGTGGTCAATTATCTGCATCGTGCGTTACTGCCGCATTTGCTCTCGTCACTCGCATCCGACGGAACGTTGCTCTATGAAACGTTCGCCGTCGGCAACGAGGCATATGGCCGTCCGACGAACGCTGATTTCTTGCTGCGAGAAGGGGAATTGCTCGACACGGTTCGCGGACGTCTCACCGTTGTGGCGTTCGAGCAGGGATTGTCGCCGAATCGCGACAAGCCGGTGGTCGTGGAGCACATCGCAGCGGTCGGTCGCGCGCGCGCCTGGCCGCCGCCGCTTGGATGATTTCCGCACCGGCCTTGTCGCGTACCCGCGTGTGTATTCGGGTAGAATGCCGTTTTTCTCCGACTCGCTTTCATGTTCACTGGTAGCTTGGTGGCGATCGCGACGCCGATGCAACCCGGCGGAGCGCTCGATCTCGCAGCGTATCGCAAGCTCATCGATTTCCATGTGGCCAACGGCACGAGTGCGATCGTCGCCGTCGGGACCACCGGTGAATCACCGACCGTCGATTTCGACGAGCATTGCCTATTGCTGAAGACCGCGGTCGAGCACGCGGCGCGACGCATTCCCGTCATTGCCGGCACGGGCGCAAATTCGACCGCGGAGGCCATCGAGCTCACCGAATACGCGAAGAAAATCGGCGCCGATGCGTGTCTTTCGGTGGTCCCGTATTACAACAAGCCGACGCAGGAAGGTCTCTATCGCCATTACCGCACGATCGCGGAAAAGGTCGGCATGCCGATGCTGTTGTACAACGTCCCGGGCCGTACGGTCGCGGATCTCGCCAATGACACGGTGCTGCGCCTCGCGCGCATCCCGGCAATTGTCGGAATCAAGGATGCAACATCCGATCTCGTCCGTCATGTCGATCTCATCAAGCGTCTTCCGCGCGAGCGCGAATTCGCGCTCTACTCGGGCAACGACGACACGGCGTTGGCCTATATGCTGCTGGGCGGCCACGGTGTGATTTCCGTCACGGCGAACGTTGCACCCAAGCTGATGTCGGAGATGTGCGCTGCGGCGCGGCGTGGCGATTTGCCGACCGCGCGCGCCATCAACGAGCGGCTGATGGCGCTGCACACCAAGTTGTTTGTCGAGGCAAACCCGATACCGGTCAAATGGGCGCTGGCGACGATGGGCTTGATTCAAGACGAGCTGCGGCTTCCGCTTTGCTCGCTGTCGCCACAATTTCAGGAAGTGGTACGCGCCGCTCTGGTGGAAGCCGGGTGCATGGTTGAAGGCATGGCATGCGCATGATGGAACGAATGACGGTTTCGTGTGGTTTGGTCGCATTGCTCGCGGGAACTGTGTTTGCGCTAGTTGGCTGCGAATCGATCGGTCCGGTCGGAAAACGGATCGACTACAAATCGACCTCGGCAGCACCGCCGCTCGAGTTGCCGCCCGAGTTGTCGCAGCCGCGTTACGACGATCGCTTCGCGGTGTCGACGGCGTCGGGCCTTGCGGCCGCGAATGCCGCGCGGCCGAACCGCAATGATTTGCTGCCCAGCAATCCTGACGCGCGAATCGCGCGTGCCGGCAGTGAGCGATGGATCGTCGCCAAGGCGACGCCCGAACAAGCGTGGAGCATCGCTCGGCAGTACTGGACCGACACGGGCTTCGTGGTCGCGGTCGAACAGCCGACGATCGGCGTGATGGAAACCGACTGGGCGGAAAATCGCGCCGACATGCCTTCCGATTTCCTGCGCAGTACGATCGGTAAATATCTCGAGGCGTTCACGTCGACGTACAAGCGCGACAAATTCCGCACACGGATCGAGCGCGGCGCCGAGCCCGGCACAGTCGAAATCTACGTTTCGCATCGCGGCATGGAGCAGGTGCCGACGGTAATGATGGACAACCGCTACGGCGCCGGATTTGCGTGGGCGGTGATGCCGCCCAATCCCAATCTCGAAGCCGAAATGCTGTCGCGCTTAATGATGCGTTTTGGCGCACCGGAATCGCAGGCCGCGGCAACCGCCGTCAATGCGCCGGGGGAACGAGCTGCGCCCGCAACACCCGATCGCGCGCGCGTCGAAAAGGGCGCCGACGGCGTGTCGAAGCTGATCGTCGATGATCCGTTCGATCGCGCGTGGCGTCGCGTGGGTCTTGCGCTCGACCGCTCCGGGTTCACCGTCGTCGACCGCGATCGTTCATCGGGTGTCTATTTCGTCCGCTATGCCGATCCCGATTCCGACATGACGAAGAAGGACCGCGAGGAGAGTTGGCTCGCGAAGCTGATGTTCTGGAAGAAGGACGACAAGGACAAGCCCGAGCAATATCGGATCAAGGTCGTCGAGGCCGCGCCGGCCAGCGTCGTGAGCGTGCAGGATCCCAAGGGCGAACCTGATCGCACGCAAAACAGCGAGAAGATTCTCGCGCTCCTCAAGGATCAGCTCAAATAGCAGGTTCCCTGATGCGCTTCGCGTCGATCGGCAGCGGCAGCGAAGGCAACGGGCTCATTGTCGAAGCCGGCACGACGCGCGTTCTGATCGACTGCGGTTTTGGCGTTCGTGACGCGACAGCGCGCCTCGCACGCATCGGCGTCGCACCGGAATCCCTCTCCGCTATCATCGTCACGCACGAACACAACGATCACGTCGGCGGCGTTCCGGCGTTCGCGACGCGCTATGAAATTCCCGTCTGGCTGACGTTTGGGACGCTCGAAATCGCCGGCGAGCGTTTTGCGGACATGGAGCGCATCTACGGATTCGACAGCCACGATCGCTTCGCGATCGGCGATCTCGAAATACGTCCGTTCCCCGTGCCGCACGATGCGCGCGAACCGGTGCAGTTCGTGGTCACCGACGGCATGTTTCGTGTCGGCGTCGTCACCGATCTCGGCACGACGACGCGTTATGTCGAGGCCAGCTTGAACGGTTGCGACGCGCTGGTGCTCGAGTGCAATCACGATCCCGCTCTGCTCGAGCAAAGCGACTATCCTTGGTCGCTCAAGCAACGGATCAGCGGACGCTTCGGTCACTTGACGAACGACGGCGCAGCCGCGGTGATCCGCGCAATCGATACGTCGCGGTTGCAACACCTGATCGCCGCGCATCTGTCCAAGCAGAACAACACGCCGGAGATGGCGCGCGCCGCGCTTGCCGGTGCGTTGGGCTGCGCGTCCGAATGGATCGGCGTCGCGAGTCAGGAAACGGGATTCGACTGGCGCGCGCTCGCCTAAGACGGAGCTAAATACGCGATGGAAAAGCGGCAGGAGCTGTACAAGGGCAAAGCGAAGACGGTCTATGCGACGGACGATCCCGCCTATCTCATCATGCATTATCGCGACGATGTCTCCGCGTTCGACGGTGTCAAGCTCGCCAAGCTGGATAAGAAAGGTGAAACGAACAACAAGATCAACGCTTATGTCATGGCCAAGCTTTCCGCTGCCGGTGTCGCCACGCATTTCGTCCGTCTGCTGAACGAGCGCGAATCACTCGTCAAGGCGATGAAGATGATTCCGGTCGAATGCGTCGTGCGGAACGTCTGCGCGGGCTCGATGGCGAAGCGCTATGGCATTGCCGAAGGGACGCGGCTTCCTGAGCCGATCTTCGAATTCTTCCTGAAGAGCGACGCGCTGCATGATCCGCTGGTCAACGACGATCACATCCGCGTGCTGGGCTGGGCAAGCGTCGACGAGATCGCGCAGATGAAAACGCTGACGCATCGCGTGAATGCGGTATTGAAGCCGCTCTTTGCCGACGCCGGCATCGACCTCGTCGACTACAAGCTCGAGTTCGGTCATCCCGTCGCCGACCCTGACGGGCCGCTTGTGCTCGGCGATGAGTTCACGCCGGACGGTTGCCGGCTATGGGACGCGAAAACCGGCGAAAAGCTCGACAAGGATCGCTTCAGGCGCGACCTTGGCAGCGTGATCGAGCATTATCGCGAAGTCGGCTCGCGGATCGGCGCGCCGCTTTAGAGGGCCTGTTCACACTATGCCTGCGAACGCGAACGGGTGGCATGGGGCGCCAATCAAGGCGCTTGACGAAGCCAAGACCGCGCGTCTTAGCGAGGAATGCAACGCAGAGTGGCGCCCCATGCCACCCGTTCCCTTCGGGTTGCCGTGCAACGCGTTTGTAGACATAGTGTGAACAGGCCCTAGTTACTTCTTCGCCGCCTCCTTCGCCGCTTCGACTGCCTTTGCGGCAGCGTCCTTCGCCTCTTCGGCCCTCTTAGCTGTTGCGTCCTTAGCAGTCTCGACCGAGATCGGCGCGGGACCGGGCGATGATTTGGGCGGTTCCGCGGGTGTCGCTGACGGCGGCGGAGGTGGCAACGCGGGCGATGTCGACGGCGCAACCGGCGGAGCCGCTGCAGGTGGCGCAGTCGACGCAGACGGAGTCGACGGCGTGACCTTGGGCGAGAGCGGTTTGTTGTCGCAGGCCACGACCACGAGGGCGAGTGCAGCGACCACGAAGCGCGTTTTCATCGTTTTCTTTTGACGCTCAGAGGCCGACCACGGTGGCGGTCAAGCCGGGCTCGCCGGTCGCCCAGATTTCATCGAACCGAGTGACGAGCGGACGTGCGTTCTGCGGGATGCCGATCGAGAGCGTCGCGCGGGGCTGCTGAATGTGATAGCGATGCAGGAAGTGCTGTCCGTCGACAATCAAGAGTGGATCCATCGCGCCGCGCGCCCCGCTGCCTGTTTTGTAGATCGTCATCGCGTGGCCGAAGAGCCGTAAAAGACTCGTGAGCCGCGGACACGACTTCTCGATCCAGGTTGTTTCATGCACGATGATGTCGAGACGCGCGTAACGAACGCGCAGAAAGGTCGACAGCGCATCGGCGCGCGCCGGCGAATTCCAGCCGGATTGCGACAGGTCCACGTCGAAGACGCAGATCCGCTCGCGCGCGAGACTTATGAGCGTGTCGATCGCGGCAACTTGCTCTGCAACGGTCTCGAGCCGCTCTTCGTGCGGCGCGACATTATCAAGGGCCGCTTCGGCTGGGTTACGCAGAGAGGTGGACGAATCCATACCTGTACCATTCGTAGAGCAGCGCAGCGAGCGGCGCCGCGAGCGAGCGGCACTCGCGCGCGGACAATGCGCGCCGGTTGGCCAATCGCCGCAGCATGGCGGTCCCTGCGCTGCGAAACGTGACCGCCTCGCCGGTTATGTAGAACGAACCGTCATCGTAAAGAAGTTGTGTCGCGCGGTCGAGTGCCAGTCCGCACGAGGCGACCTTGGCGGCGAAGGTCGATTTTCCCATGGGCGCGGGCGGTGGCGAAAAGCGGATGACCGGCTTCGGCTCGGACAGGAAGCAACCGAGAAAGCGCCCGACGTCGCGCGCGTTCCACTGGATTCGCGCGAGCGCCGCGCTGACGCGCTGCAGCATCGCGGAATCGATACGGGCCGGCGAACGCGAGGGCTTCGCGTCGGGATCAGCGTACTGACCGCTCGGAAGGCGCACATCGTCGCGTAGAAAGTCAATGAACGCCTGCGCGATTTCCGCGTACGTCGGAGCGCGAAATCCGATCGAGTACGTGACGCATGTGTCAACGGCGGTGCCTTCGTGCGCAATATGCGGCGGGAGATAAAGCATATCGCCTGCCGCAAGCACCGCATCGTGCCGCGGCGAAAAGCGGCGCAAAATCTTGAGATCGATGTGCTCTACAAGTATCAAATCCTTTTGCTTGCCGTAACGCCATCGGCGCCTGCCGCTTCCTTGCAGCAGAAAGACGTCGTACGAATCAACATGCGCTCCGACGCCGCCACCCGGTGTCGCATAGCTGACCATGACGTCGTCGAGGCGCGCATACGGCACGAACGCGAACCTGCGCAACAACGTGTCGACCGCGGTATCAACGCGATTGACGCCTTGCACGAGCAATGTCCAGCCGGAAGTGGGCAGCCGCCGAAAGGTGCTGCGCGAGAATGGTCCCGTTGCAAGAGAGAAATGTCCGCGCTCGCGGATCACAAGCCGCGACTCGACCTCGTCGCCGCACGCAAGCGCGATCAAACGGTCGCGAGAAAGTCGATCTTCAATGCTAGGGCACGCATGGCGGATCAACAGCGGTTTCTTCTGCCAATATTGAGACATGAACCCGGCGGGCGTTCGACCGCCGAGCAACGGCTGCGCAGATGCCAGTTCGTTCACGCGAATTGCGGTCACGCTGCGCACCGGGAAGCTTGCAGAATGTGCGGCAGTACAATTATGGCGTGCAGGCCGTGTATCGATCGTTCTGCGCCACGTATGTACTGAGCCAACCTTTTTCCTGCCGCGAGTGCCCACCGATGAATGTTTTCCCCAACACCGTCGTTACGATCACGTTCAAGCTGTTCGATGCCGGTAACCGCTTGATCGAGGAAGCAGGGGAGCCGATCGCCTATCTGCACGGCGGCCATTCCGGCATCTTTCCCAAGATCGAGCAGGCGCTCAATCACAAAAAGGTCGGTGAATCGATTTCGGTGACACTCGAGCCGGTTGATGCATTCGGTGAATACGATGCCGAAATGGTCCGCGTCGAGGCGCTCGCGAATCTTCCATCTGACGTCACCGTCGGCGGCCATCTGATCGCCGAACAGGACGGACAGGAGGTGGTCTGGCGCGTCACCGATATCGCCGACGGCAAAGCCGTGCTCGACGGCAATCACGAGCTTGCGGGACAGCGCCTGCGCTTCGACTGCACGGTACTCGATATTCGTCCGGCGACGAAGGAAGAGATCACGCACGGCCATGTGCACGGCGCCGGCGGACATCATCATCACTGAAGTCATCTCCAAAGCTGCTGCGCGTCCCGATCGCTTTGGAGCAATCGCCGCTCCGCTTAACACTCGCTTCGCTCGTGTTAGCGATCGCCGAGGTGAAGCCACCGTTTCCTCGCTCGCCCCTCGCCGTACTTCTATGTACTGTCTCGGGGCTCGCTCCGGGCCTTCGCCCGCTCGGGCCTGCTCGCAACGCTTTGTAGACGACTTCGTCCACGTGCCTATTCGATCAATCGCTTGATCGCATAGAGCGCCGCATGCGCATCGCGCGGCGTGAGCGCGTCGGGATCAAGCGCCGTGACGTGGTCAAGCAGGGCTTGCGCTCGCGGATCGCCTGACGCGGCGTTCACGGGTGCGGGCGCCGCAAACAAATCGTGCTGGTCCTTGCTTCGCGCCGAAAACTGGTCGAGCCGCGCGAGGTACGTGCGCGCATGGCGAATCGTTTCGGCCGGAACGCCCGCGAGCCTGGCAACCTGCAGGCCGTAGCTCCGATTGGCTGGGCCTTCCGCGACCGCGTGTAAGAACACGATCCCATCCTTGTGCTCGACCGCGTCGAAATGCACGTTCGCGCAGCCGTCGATCTCCGCGGGCAACGCGGTCAACTCGAAATAGTGCGTAGCAAACAGGACGAGGCTGCGATTTTTCTCGGCCAGCCGGTGCGCGATCGCCCATGCGAGCGCGAGCCCATCGAAGGTCGACGTGCCGCGTCCGATTTCATCGATCAGCACAAGACTTTGCGGCGTCGCGCGATTGAGGATATACGCCGCTTCCGTCATCTCGACCATGAACGTCGAGCGGCCGCCCGCGAGATCGTCAGCGGCGCCGATGCGCGTGTAGATCGCATCAAGCGGTCCGAGCGTTGCAAGCTTCGCCGGAACGAAGCTCCCGCAGCACGCCAGAAGCGCGATCACGGCCGTCTGGCGCATGTAGGTCGATTTGCCGCCCATGTTCGGGCCCGTGACGATGAGCAACCGGCGTACGCGCGATAGCGTCACGTCGTTGGGAATGAAATCGTCGACCTGTCGCTCGACGACCAGATGGCGTCCGCCTTCGATCGCGATGCCGACGTCGTCGGAAAACAGCGGCCGTGTCAGCGATAACGCCTCGGCGCGCTCGGCCAGATCGACCAGCACATCAAGCGTCGCGAGCGCGGACGCAGCGCGTTGCAGCCCAGGGATCGCCGAGACCAACTCGGCGAGCAGGCTTTCGAACAGCAGTCGTTCGCGCGCAAGGGCACGCTCTTGCGCAGACAGCGCCTTGTCTTCGAACGACTTGAGCTCAGGGGTGACGTAACGCTCGGCGTTCTTGAGTGTCTGACGCCGGCGATAATCGGCCGGGATGCGCTCAACATTTGCGTTCGTCACTTCGATGTAGAAACCATGAACGCGGTTGTATTCGACCTTGAGGTTTCCGATGCCGGTGCGCTCGCGCTCGCGCCGTTCGAGGTCGATTACAAATTCTCCGCAGTGGGTGTCGATGGCGCGAAGCTCGTCGAGCTCGGCGTCATAGTCGTCCGCGATGACACCGCCGTCGCGCAACTGCGCCGCCGGTTCGGGACGGATGCTTCGCGACAGTACCGCGTGCCAAGACGGATCGATCGCGAGATCTGCGGCCAAGGCGCCCAGCAAAGGTGGATCGAACGCAGCAATCGCGGACCGCAAAGCAGGAAGGACTGCCAACGTGTCACGGAGTCCTGCAAGATCGCGCGGCCGCGCGTTGGCGAGTGCGATCCTCGATACGACGCGCTCGACATCGATCGTATGGCGAAGCGACGCTGCGACAGCGCGCCGTTCGGCGGCGCGCGCGAGCAGCGCATCGATGGCGTCATGTCGTGCCGATGCTCTCTGTCGGTCGCGTAGCGGATGGTTGAGCCAGTGGCGCAGAAGCCGGCTGCCGGCGGCCGTCGTGCAATTGTCGAGCAGCGAAAAAAGCGTCGGCGATTCGGCGCCGGAGAGTGTCGCAGTGATCTCGAGGTTCCGCCGCGTTGCCGGATCGAGCGCGACAAATTCGCTCGCTGTCTCGACGAACATTTCGCGCACATGCGCGAGCGACGACTGTTGCGTCGCACTCGCATAGACGAGCAGAGCGCCGGCTGCCGCAACGCCGAGCGGCACATCCTGTGCACCGAACGGCGTGAGATCGCGCGTCCCGAATTGTTTCGCGAGCGCGCGTTCGGCAGCGGCATAATCGAAATGCCACGCAGGCAGCGTTCGGATCGGCGGCGCAAGTCCGCGAACCATTGGCGGTATCGCGTCTTCCGGCGACAACAATTCAGCCGGCTCGATTCGCTCCAACGTCGCGGCCGCCTCGATGGCGGAAACTTCCGTGAGGAGCAATCGCCCCGACGCAAGACTCATCCAGGCGATCCCGCTCCGCGTTTTGGCCGTGACAATCGACGCAAGAACACAGTCGCGTTTCGGTTCGAGCAGGTTTGCCTCAGTCAGCGTTCCGGGCGTGACGATTCGCGCAACTTTGCGCTCGAGGGGCCCCTTGGCGGTGGCGGGGTCGCCGAACTGCTCGACGATGACGACGCTTTCGCCATGTTTCATCAACCGCGCGAGATGCTGCTCGATCGCGTGATAAGGGACGCCGGCCATCGGGATCGGCGCGCCGGCCGATTGCCCACGCGCTGTCAGCGTGATGTCGAGGATCCGCGACGCGCGCTCGGCATCGCCGTAGAAAAGTTCATAGAAATCGCCCATCCGGTAGAACACCAGCTTGTCCGGATGCTCGGCTTTGACACGCCAATACTGCTGCATCATCGGCGTGTGGCTGGAGAATGTGTCGACCGCGGTCATGTCTTCAACGTCGTGGCGGGTCGGCATTCTACGCTGCGTGCGCGGTTACGAGTCGCAAAAGAAACCCCGCCACGTGGGCGGGGTCGCCGCTCGGCATCACTGGTGAACTCTCAATAGCTTATCGTTCCTTGCACGGTGAAGGAACCCGTGCTCGTCACCAGTGACGCGGCGCCTTCGGTGAAGGCTGAGCCGGTCGCAGTGGCGAAGCGACCGCTGCCTCCGAGGAATATCTCCGTCCCATGAAAGGTGGCTTCGCCGGT
>VBCG01000060.1 GCA_005881895.1 Betaproteobacteria bacterium | reverse complement strand
GCGCAAATGCAATCAATCGTTTGAACATGAAGACCCTCCGTACCCATTGCCATGGCCGATGGAATGGCCCTTCGCAATGCCAAGGTATTGCGATGTTTGTCCATCGTCGAGGCGGGGAACCGTCAAGCTTCAACGGCGTGCGTCCGTCGTGGCGATGGTCGATCCCATATAACGCACGAACAGCGCACCGCGATGACGCATTCCTGCGGCGTTAACGCGTCCCCATCGGTCCGACCGGGCCCAAAATAAATCGTTCAGACGCTTCGGGGATCAAGCGCGTCGCGCAGGCCGTCGCCAACGAGGTTGAACGAAAGTACCAACAGGAATATCGAAAGCCCCGGCCAGATCGCCATCCATGGCGCGTTGTCAATATAGTTCTTCGCCGTATTGAGCATGCTGCCCCAGCTCGGCGCCGGCGGTTGTTGGCCGAGTCCAAGAAACGACAGGCTTGCTTCGGCGATCACCGCCGCCGCGATGGCGAGCGTCGCCTGGACGATCAGCGCCGGGACGACGTTCGGCAACACATGGCGCAGCGCAATCCGCCACGGTGGGTTGCCGATCGCCCGCGCCGCGAGGATGAAATCTTCCGCTTTGATCGCGAGCGTCTGCCCGCGGGTGAGCCGCACGAAGACCGGCGTCGCGGAAATGCCGATCGCGATCATCGCGTTGGTAAGACTCGGTTCGAGGAACGCCGCGAGCGCAATCGCGAGGATGAGAAAAGGACACGCGAGCACAGCGTCGGTCAGCCGCGAAATCAGCATGTCGACCTTGCCACCCGCGTAGCCGGCGAGTAATCCAATCGGGATGCCGATCGACAGCGAGATAAGAACCGAGACGACACCGGCGAGCAGTGACGCGCGCGCGCCGAATATCACGCGCGATGCCACGTCGCGGCCGATCTCGTCGGTGCCGAACCAGTGTTCCAGGCTTGGCGGCTTGCGAATCGCGCCCCAGGATGTTGCAAGCGGATCGTACGGCGCCACCAGCGGCGCAAAGAGTGCGAGCGCGACGAAGAGAGCGATGACGGCGAGCCCGAACGCTGCAAAGCGCCGTCGCAGCAACCGGCGCAACGGATGGGTGCGGGGTTGAGCGGCAGGCGAAACGACTTGCGGCAGCGTGTCGGCGATGGTCGCCATCAAAGGACCTCTGAATGGGTCCCGCGCGGTTGCGCCGGCCGCGTTTCGGGATGGGATACCTCATTTGCTAACTGAAGCAGCAAGCGACGTGTACTGAGCGTACACAAGCGAAGCTGCGACAAAGGAGACCGCCCGAAACGTGGCCGTCCAATCGGGCTGCGGCAAAATGCGGCGCCTACTCCGCGGCCCTCCTCGGTAATAGGATGAACTATCACCTTCGTCGTCCGTCTCGCAGTCATCCGCATTTTGCGTAGCAGCGCAATCCGCGCGGGACCCACTCAGAGGTCCCCCACGCGAATCCGTGGATTGACCAACACGTACGCGACGTCAGCGACGAGGTTCAGCACGATGTACGCGGTGGCGGTGAAGAGGACGACGCCCTGCACGACGGCATAGTCGCGATTGAACACGGCGTCGACGATCAGCTTGCCGAATCCTGGAATCGTGAACACCTGCTCGGTGAGCACCGCGCCCGAGAGCAGCGTGCCGAGCTCCAGTGCGCCGAGCGTAATGACCGGGATCAGCGCGTTGCGAAGCGCGTGCTTCAGCACGACGCCGGTCTCGGGCAAACCCTTGGCGCGCGCCGTGCGGACATAGTCGGACGACAGCACTTGCAGCATCGCGCTTCGCGTATGGCGCATCAGCACCGCGGCGATCGCGTTGCCGAGCACGAACGCCGGCATGACGAGCGACGCGACATTCGCGCGCCAGTTCTCGAACGGACTGACGAAACCCGACGCCGGCAACCAGCCGAGCGTCACCGAAAACAGCAGGATCAGCATGATGCCAAGCCAGAAATTCGGCGTGGACAATCCCCACAGGGCGATCATGTTGGCGCCGTAGTCCCAAGCGGTGTTGCGCTTGACCGCGGAAATGATTCCGGCGGGAATTCCAATCAGCAGCGCAATCACGATCGCAAACGAGGCGAGCTCGATCGTGACCGGCAGCTTCTCGAGAATCAGCGCGAGAACGGGCCGTTGCAGGCGCAGCGATTCGCCGAGATCGCCGTGCAGCACTCCGCTGATCCAGTAGTAATAGCGAACGGGAAACGGCTCGTCCAGGTGCAGCTTCTCGTGCAGATACGCGACGACGTTAGGGTCGCGCTCTTCGCCCGCGAGGATCACGGCCGGATCGCCCGGCAACAGCTGTTGCAGCGCGAATATCAATACCGACACGAAGATCAGCGTCGGAATGATCGTCGCGATTCTGCGGACGAGAAAGGTGAACATCGAATGGCGCTGGAGGTGCCCCTCGGCCGCTCGACACTATCCGTCGCGCTCTCTCTCCCGCTCGCGGGAGAGGGTTGGGGTGAGGGGACAGTTTGTAGTCATCGATTATCCGACTTTGTCTGACGCACGCATCGGTGGAAATGAGACACGCGCGTCAAAACGTTGCGAGAAGTCCATGGTCCAAAGGCTTGCCGGCCGTATCGGACCGGTGTGTTCCGGAGGTTTCCACGATGAATGCGAAGCAAATGGGTTTGTTGTTCGCAACCGGCGCGATTGTCATCGTCTCGAGCGTAGCCCGAAGCGCGTTTGCCGGCGAGGTCACGGTTTTCGCCGACCGCGACTTCAAGGGCAACGCGATGACGGTGCGCGGACCGTCGCCGAATCTCGAACGGATCGGTTACAACGATACCGCGTCGTCGCTTGTCGTGCGCGCCGGCGTTTGGGAAGTCTGCGATAAGCCCTACTTTGAGGGACATTGCGTGCAACTGCAGCCGGGCGAATACAGCAGTTTTGGAACGAGCGCGAGCGACCGCGTGGCATCGCTGCGCGAAGTGACGCAGACGGTAGGCGGGTCGCCGGCGGTGGGCGCGGGCACATCGCCCCGAATCGCTCTTTACGAGCATGCGGGGTTTGGCGGTCGTTCGGTCACGCTGACGGGGAGCGTACGCAACCTCGATCGCGTGCAAATCGGCGACAGCGTGGATTCGGCCATCGTGTACGACGGCGTATGGCGCTTGTGTGACAGCACGCAAAATTCGTGCGTCGAGCTTCTTCCCGGCCGCTACGAGTCGCTGGGCGTGCTGAACGGGCGCGTCGCATCGGCGGACATCATCGATCGACCGTCGACTACCCCTCTTGTGCAGCAAGCACCGCCGCTTGCGCAACCGTCGCCGAATGTGGCTACCACGCCCCCTGGGCCAGCGCGCGTGGTGTTCTACCAGTATCCGAATTTCCGCGGACGTTCGATCGTTGTCGATCGGCCCGTGATCCACCGTCTGACGTATCAATGGTTCGAAAACGGTGCGGGATCGATGCGGATCGAGGGTGGCAGCTGGTTCTTCTGCAGCGACGCGGACTTCGCCGGTCATTGCCAAACGTTCGGCCCGGGCGACTATGCGCATCTGCCGTGGACGCAAGACCGCGTGGCATCGGGGTATTACGTGCCCGAGCGGTATTCTGCCCGTTAGTTGAAGCGGAGCCCCTGTACCCGCACGAGACCATCGGGAATCGTGCGCAGCCCCGACAGCTTCGCGGTATATGCCCACAGCCAGTGGCGGTGATAGAGATATACGATGGGCCGGTCCTTGAGGACGATCGCCGCAAGTTGCTCAAATAGCTTGCGGCGCTCGGCTACGTCGCGCGCCGCGCGGGATTTGTTCAGCAGGTCGTCGACTTCCGGCTTGCAATAGCCAGCGTAATTGAGCGGCTGCTTGCAAGCGTCGAAATTGAAGATGTTGCCGTCGGGATCGGCGCGTCCGCTCCACGCAAGGACGTAAGCGTCGAACTGACCTTTGTCGGCGAGATCGAGCGACGTCGCGAATTCAGTCGACTGAATCTTCACGTCGAATCCCGCATCCTTCACCATCGCTTGCACGACCTGCGCAATCCGCTGCGCATCCGCGGTCGTGGGCGGCTTCGGCGTCACTTCCGGATTCGTCACGCCTGCTTCCTTGAGCAATGCCTTCGCGCGCGCAACGTCGCGTTTCGGTATCGGCATGTTCTTCGCGTAAAACGCGTTGGTCGGAGCGACCCATTGATTGCCGACGTCGGCTTCGCCGTCCATCGCCACCTGGACGATGCCGTCGCGATCCAGCGCGAGCTCGAACGCCTCGCGCACGCGCGGATCGCGGCCGAGTGCCGTCTTCTGCGCAAGCTCGCTTTTGCCGACGTTGATCGTGACGCCCTGATAGCCGATCTCCGTGATCTTCGCGATCTTGAAACGCGCATCGGATTTGAGTTGCGGTACATCGGAAGCGGCGAGCCGCTCGATGAAATCGAGTTGGCCCGAACGGAGATTGGCGAGGCGCACCGTCGCATCCGGGATCGGCAAGAACACGACGCGATCGAAATGGATCTCGCCCTTGTTCCAGTAATTCGGATAACGCTCGAGCACGATGCGGTCCTGCGCAATGCGCTCGACAAAGCGGAACGGTCCCGCGCAGACAGGCTTGGCGCCGAACTTGTCGCCTTCGGCTTGCGCGGCCTTCGGTGAAACGATCATGCCGGCGCGATCGGCGAGCTGCGCGAGCAACGGCGAGAACGGCGCGGAAAGATTGAGACGCACCGTCATCGGATCGACGACGTCAACCGTTGCGACCGGCGCGAGCTCGCCGCGACGATTGCTGCCGGCCATCGTCTTGTGGCGCTCGAGGCTGAATTTCACCGCGGCGGCGTCGAGCTTTTCGCCGTCATGAAACATCACGCCGGGGCGGAGCTTGATCGTCAGCGCCTTGTTGTCGGACGCCCACTCGTAGGCAGTCGCGAGCTGCGGGACGATGGTCAGCTTTTCGTCGATATCGAACAGCTTGTCGCACAACGCGGCGAAAACGATGCGGCCGACGAAGCTTCGCGCCAGGGTCGGATCGAGCACATCGGGATCTTCGGCGAGACCGATACGCAGCGTTTGCGCATGCGTTGCTATCGCAAGAAAAATCAACGTGACGCCGACGGCGAACCGCATCAGAATTCGCATGAATGCTTCCCCCGGAAAACGCACGCAGACGTCGCCGCAGCGCCGTGCAAAATCAGCATACCATGAGCGTCGCGCGTGAATTCATCGCCTGCCGCGCGCTGCGTGAAAGCGTTCGATTTCCATTTCGATCAACGTGCGATCAACGACGCCGGCGGGCCGATGTCGCGACGGCAGACAGGCGACGAACGGCTGAAATCGCTCGCCGCTCTTTTCGTAGAGCCGGGCGAGCTCCGCAATCGGCTCGGCATGATCATCGACACGAAGATCGAGCGCAGGATAGTCCTCGGTCGTCGCGATCAACAATGCGGCGGCTTGCTTGCCGCGCTTGTCGCCGCCGGCCCCTTCTCCCGCGCCAAGCGCTGCGATTAAACGTTCAGCAAACGGACGCGATGCTGCTGCTTCGTATGCGGCGGCAGTGGCCGAGAGCACCGCGGGACCCGCCAACATGTTGCCTGCGACCGAAAAGTCCGCACCCGTCCATTGTCCGCACCAATCAACGCAGGCTGCCCCGGTGTGCGCGCCAATGCGGCCGCGCGCATCGATCAAGTGAATCTGGCGGTGGTCGCGACCTTCGTCGGCCACCGTCAGCGCGGCGACGATCGATGCCGGGTCGTCGCCGCGTGACATCGCGTCGAGGGCCGGCGATGCGTAGAGGGGATTGCAAAGCGCCTGCGTGGCGAGCGCGCCGATGTTGGCGCGCACATACGGGCATAGCGCACCGACGGCAAAAAACCGGCTCGCGATGGCGATGCCCAGGCTTCCGGACGCATCCCGGGCAACGATCGACCAGGTCACGCGTGAATCTCCGCGACCGCGCGTCCCGTGCGCGGCCGCTGGCGATTCTACGCGTAATGGATTGGGGCTCTGCAGCGACCGTCAATCGCCGTCGGCCTTCGCATCGCCCTTTTCATTGGGCGCCGGCGTGACCGAACCGAAGACACCATTATCTTCGTCGTTGGGACCCGCCGCGAAATACAGCGTGCCTGAAGACAAATTGTTGTGATCGTTGCCAAACGCCATCCCCCAAAGGCCGTCCAGCTTCAGCGATCGATTGTTGAGGCCTTTGAGCTGACCGAGGAATTCCGCGGTTTGCAAGTCGAATGCATTGATCGTCCCGTCACCGAAGTTTCCGATCAGCAGGGCACCGCCGAACTTGCCGAACGATGCCGGCGCGAGCGCGACGCCCCACGGCGCGTTGAGCCGGCCGCGCGTGGCGAAACGGCGCAGCAAGACACCGTCGGCGTTGAACTCGTTCACGATGCCCAGACTTGGGCCGGCGGTTTCGTCGGGTGCGTCTTCTCCAAGTTTTGCGTAGGTGACGAACAGATTCCCTTTGATGTTCTGGACATTGAAGGGCGAAAAGTTCTTCTGGAGGTCCGGATCGACAAATCCGCCGGGCGATGTAACCGGCGCGAAATTCTTGTCGAAAACGTCAATCTTGCCGCCGACGAAATCGGCCGCGTAAAGAAAATTCGCCGTGCCGTTATGGGCGAGGGCCAAGCCCTTGTAAACGGTGCCCACTACGGGTGTTCCGCCATTGGGCGGATAGACCTGAACGGCCGTGGTGCCGCCGGACCAGGCCGCGATCAGACCATCCTCGGTCGCGAAGATGAAGCGGCTGAGGGCGCCGGAAGGCGGAATGAGAAAATCAGGCGTAGCGGTGACGGAGGTAGTGTTGAATACGATGCCGGTGGGTTTGCCCTGCGTGTTGCCCGGCGCCGGCGGTATCGTGACAACCAGGCCTCCCGGAACCCCGACGCCACTGCTATTAACCGTGTAGATCGTCGACAGGCCGGTGCCATTGTCCGAGACCCACATCGGGCTGGTGGCGCTCAACGCAACACCCCAACCGTTGACGAGATGAGGATCGACGGGGGTATTCGGCACGAATCCATCCGACACCAGCACCTTCGCCTCATAGCGATTTTGTTGTGCGAGTGTCGGGCTTGTCGCCGCGGCGGCGACGGCGAACGCCGTACCCGCCAAAAGCAAGCTGCGAATTCGACTCATGATGTTCTCCTGATTACGGGCTTGTCGGAGCCTGGACGGGTGAGGCGGTCTCCGACCCAGTAAACATGTTTTGCAGCGCGTTTATTTCGGCGTCGCGATCGAATAGATGTTTTGTCGGAGAAACACGAGCATCGGTATCGGACAATCACCGACGCCGTGCATCGGACCGAGCGACTATTGTGACGAGTGTTGGCTCACGCGTGAGACAAGGAGAGCGCTCATGGCACGTTGCGAACACTGCGGCAACGAATACGACAAGAGCTTCACCGTGACGATGGACGAGCAAAGCCACACGTTCGACAGCTTCGAATGCGCGATCGCGACGCTCGCACCGCGTTGCGCGCATTGCGATTGCGCAATCATTGGTCACGGCGTCGAATCCGAAGGCGCGTTCTACTGTTGTGCGCATTGCGCCAAGAAATCCGGCGTCAGCGGCCTGCGCGATCGCGCTGACGCCGCGTCCGCGCCGGCATAAAGAGCCATCTTAGAAAAAGGCAGCGGGCAGGGCACGTCTCTACGCTCGGATGTCTGCAAACGTCTTCCTGCGGGGCGCATCCGACCAATGGGAGGATGCGCGCGAGCGGCCGAGAGCGTCGACCGAACGCCGCGGACACGGCCGCGCCACCCGCTACGCAAGTCGCGTCCACTCCCGCTCGCCGCGCCCTGCCCGCTGCCTCGGAAACGCTGGTGCCGATGCGTAGCGCCCCGACGCAACGCGTTGCATGCCTCGGATCATCGCCAGCGCAGCGAAGCGGGGTGAGCCACTGCGCGAGAGGCGCCCGTGGCGCAGTCGGCGAAAAGCGGGTCGCGCGGCGAGGAGTCGTTGGGTCGACGACGAAGCCGCGCGGGGTACCCGCTCGCCGACACGGTTTGCGCCACCCGAAGCCCTGAGCGCAGCGGCTCGCCCCGCTAGGAAAAAAAACGGGGCCGCTCGGACCCCGTTTACCTGCCGACAACACCGGTCAGTGAAGTTGGGCGCGGATCTCGCCGCCCAGCTCGACCGTGCTGTGCACGTTACCGTACGCCACGCCCGAGCGAATGGCGCGGATCACGTCGTCGAGGTCGCCCGCCGTGACGAGTTGCGCAGTGATCGGCTGGACATTGGCGGCCGTGAGCGTTCCAGTGACGGTGCCGCTACGCCCTGCGGGGCACGTTGGCGTGCCGGCTGGACCGGGCGTCGTGGCGCTGAACGATGTTCCGCACAGCCAGAGCGTGATACCTCCATTGACGCTCATCTGCCCGACATGGATATGGGACTGCGTCACCGTTCCCACCAGATTGTCGTAAGTCAGCTCGTAATCGATCGTGCCCGCGCGATCGTTGATGAAGAGCCGCAGCGACCCCGTCGCCGGGCTCACGTTCACGGGCACTTCCTCGAAGCCGCGAAGCTGCACCGTGACCGTTTCCGCCGCGGCAGGAGTCGCCAGCGCGACAGCCGCCGCAAAAGCGCATACAGCTGAAGACAAGAAAAGGCGTTGCATGCATTCCTCCTTTGTTAGTGGTGGGCCGACGGGTGCGCTACGCAGATACATACAGTGGGCGTCGAGGACTATTCCTGCGCCGATAACAGCAGACTGGACAAAACTTTAAGTGCGAAGCGCCGGCGTTCCCCAGTCGCGAGGTTCACGGCCGAGTCGCTCGTATTCGGCGATGACCTGTGCGCCCAACAGCAGCACGATCGCCGCGATTTCGACGCTCAACAGGACGGCAATGGCGGTGGTCAGTGACCCGTACACGACCTGAATTTGTGAGATCGTGCCGTAATACCAGACCAGCGCATGCCGGGTGATTTCCCACAACAGTCCGGCGGTCACGCCACCAATCAATGCATGGCGAATGGACAGCCGGCCGACCGGCATCACGACGTAGATCGCCGTCAGCACAAGAATTTCGCCGGCGACGCCCACCAGGTACAGCAAATAGCTCGACAGATCCTCCAGTGAACGGGGAACGCCGAACAACGTGACGTTGTGTGTCGCCAGCGCAGCCAGCTTGCCCGATACAACGGTCACGACGAGCAGGCCGACCCCGAGGAAAACGATAAAGACATAGGGCAGCAGCGCGGAGACGATGAAGCGCCGGCGCCGGATCGACACGCGGTGAAAGAAAATCACCGACATCGCATTCTCGAGCACGGTGAACGCCAGCGCGCTGAACAGGAGCATCGATATCAGCAGCACGGCGCCGATCGTCTCGCGGTGGGCGAGAAAGCCGAGCAGCTCGTCGACGATCGCGGCCGACTGGCCGGGGATGACGAACTCGAGATACTCCGCGAGCGTCGCCAGCACGCGGGCCTCATCGATCACGCGCGACAACGCGATCAGCAGCAGGATCAACAGCGGGATCAGCGACAGCAGCGTGTAGTACGCGACCGCGCCCGCCAGCAACAGTCCCTGATTCGCACGAAAGCGGCTCAAGACCACGCCGATGAACCGCAATGGATGCGCGACGATGAGCGACGACGGCCGAATCGCGGGCGCGGTGGCCATCGCTCGTCACGCTGCCACGGCAAACGGACGACGCATGCGCGTTCCGCTCGATTGGTTGCATAAATTGCGTTGTCGCATTGCAGACCTTACAGCGGATCGCGAGAGTCGCGCGGTGATTTCGCTTCGTCGGTCCCGTGCGCGCGGCGATCTCTTGTCGGCATGCATCTTGCGATGCAGCGAAGGGTCATTCTCTTCGAGGAGATCAGCATGCCGGAGAAAAAGACATTGGAAGCTGCACAAGAGGATAAGCGCGAAGGCAAAGCGCCCACGACGCAAGCCGGAGAATTCGTACGGGAGGAAATGCATCATGTGCGTGAGGGTAAGCATGGCGCACGCAATCCGAAACAGGCGATTGCGATCGGTTTGTCCAAGGCGCGCCGCTCCGGCGTCGATCTGCCGGCTCCGAGCAAAGGACAAAGCGCCGAAACCCGCAAGAAAGCTGCTCGCGACTTGGCCAAGGGCAAGACCGGCGCCAAGCCCTCGCCGAAACGGTCGCGCGCCCGCGTTGCCGTTCTGAAACGGGAAGGTCGCGGCGCCGCATCGCATTCGGCATTGTCGGCGCAAACGAAATCCGCTGCGAAGAAGCGCGGCGCAGCGGCACGGTCTGCGGCCGGCCGCAAGGCGGTCAAGACCAAGGGACCGATGGCGCGCAAGGCCGCTGCACGCAAAGCTGCGCGCACGCGCGCCCGGCGTAGCCGCTGAAGCAGCGCGTTCGCGCGTCGGCGCCCGCGTCACCCGTGCGCCCGACGAGAGCAAAGAAAACGGAGGACCGTGAATCCGGCCCTCCGTCCATTGGTGTTGCATTTCGTACTGCTGGCTAGCCGCGGTTCCAGCGGCCACGCTCAAGCACCCAGCGATCGCCATGATGTGCCCAATGGTGCGGTTCCCATCGATAACCAGCACGCTCGCGTTGCCAGTAGCCGTGGTGCCAAGCATGCCGATGTCCGTTCCAGTCCCAGTAGCCTGGCGCCCAAACCCAGCCCGGCCGAGGCGGAGGAACCGGCTCGTAAATCGGCGCCGGCGGCCCGATGTTGACCGACACGTCGACTCGTGCCTGCGCAACGCCCGGTGCGGCGAGTGCCGCGGCGGCGAGCGCGGACACGATCAACATCTCGCGAAATCTTTTCATGGAACCTCCTTTCGACGTCCGCGACGCAAGATACACATATTCCTCGCAGAAGCGACCTTAGAGGGACTGTTTGGATCGAGACAGGGTTCCCGCGGGGGCTCTCGCGGGGTCGAAATCAGCGTTGCGCCTACAGTGGCTGTCGGAGATTCACCGACACTGTAAGGCGGCTACTTCAGGGCTCCTGATGCGGAGCAACGACGTCGGTAGCGTCATCGATAAAGCGTAGCGCTTCGTTCAACATTGACATCGCGTTGGCCGTATGTCCGGCCGCAAGCTCGGCCTTGATGTCGATGAAAAATTGCCGCAGCCGGACCTCGTAGGCTTCGGCCTTTTCGAGCTCGCCGACAAGTCGATTGAGTTCGGCCTGTCCGTCGTCGGGTTGAGGATTCGATGACATCGCGCTTAGACGGTCGATGACGACCTTTTGATCGCGGGCGTCGATCGCCGCGATCCAGCGATACGATTGGATTCACCCGTCGGGCTTCGATAACGTTCTCGTACGGGCGAATCACGCCCGCATGAGTACATCGTTATCGAGGTGAAGGCCATGGCATTGAGATTGGACGACGATGCGCCGGATCGCAGATTCTGGACGGCGTACGACCATTTCATGATCGAGCGGGAAGCGCGCGCGATGCGGCGAGAGTATACGTATGCGCTGTTGCAATCGTGGTGGCAACGGTTGACGACGCTCACGTCTCGCTTCGTCAGCGGGGCATCGAGCGGAGCGAGACCGGTCCAGCCGCGAGCTTGATGCGCTCGCCCGTATCGACCAGCTTGCCGTCGCGCACCGCATAAACCGCAATCGCCCTTTCGACGTCCATTTGCAGCAGCACGTAACGGCTGTCCTGCGTAAACACGACGCCTTGGGCCGCTTCGCCGCCTTGGACGTCGTTGACTTTGACCGCCGCGCTGTCGCGGATCTCGAACAGCGTCACGCTGCCCAGCTTGTTGCGGCCCGGATTATCGGGCGTCAGGTTGGAGCCGGCCATTGACGAGACCACGACATAACGCCCGTCCGGCGAAATCGCGACACCTTCGGGCGAGTTGGGCACTGAAATCTGCTGCACGGCGCGAAACGGACGCTGCGAAACGTCGACGAGCGTAACGATGTCGGCATCACCTGCGGTACGCCCGGCGAGACCGGCCATTCCCTGCACGCCGGTGTTGCCGATGACCGCCCATTTGCCGTCGCTCGACACATCGACGGCGTAAGGCGTGACGCCCGTCGAGATTTTTTCGTTCGTAAGCTTGATGGTCGTTCCGTCGACGGTGAGCACCGCGGCGCCATTTTCGTCGCGCTGCGCAACGATGGCCGCTTTGCCGTCGTGCGTGAACGAGATGCCGGAGAGTCGCTTTTCGCCCACCTTGACGTCGCCGAGCATCCGCAGAGTTTTGCCCTCGATCGCGATCACCTTCACGGCGCCATCATGTGCGGCGGCCAACAACAGCGTGCCGTCACGATTGATCGCCAATCCGTTAGGATGCGCGCCGACGTCGACCTTGGCGATGATTTTCGGCGGCGACGCTTCGATGTCGACGACCTGCAGGAAATTGTCGAGCACCTCTTTCTTCGCGGCGTAGTCATAACGTGACGGCGCCGCGACGATCGCGAGCTTGCCATCCGGCGTTACGGCGACCGCCTGGGGCGGGCCCTGCACGGTGTGCTCCATCCCTTCGACGGTGCCCTTTAGCTTGGGCGGAAATTGCGACGCGTCGATAACGACGAGACTGTCCGGCGGTGCCGGTTCGGGAAATGTCGCGCGTCCGTCGACGCGGACGAACTTGCCGTCCTGCGCCGATACGATGATGTCGGCCGCGAGCGCGCCTGTGGCGATGCTGCCGGCGGCGAGTATTCCGATCAGCCACGATTTCATGCGTCCTCCGTGCTTTTTTGTCGACGTAGGCGCGCGACACAGCCGCCGCGAGCGCGGCAAGCCGTCTGCAACCGCAGGCTAGGGTTCGTATTTAAACGACAACTGGACGCGGCATCGATAGGCAACGACCTTGCCGTCCTCGATTTTCACGTCGAGCTTCGACACTTCAGCGATACGCAGATCGCGCAGCGATTTGCTCGCCGTCGCCACGGCGTTGGACGCGGCGTCCTCCCACGATTGCGTGCTGGTGCCTATCACGTCGATCACTCGGTACACACCGTCAGCGGCGCGCGGCTTTCTTGCCATGATCGTCTCCTCGAGAATAGGGCGTCCGAAACGTGGCGGCAGCCACTCGGACCGCAGCATCATACGCGCGGACGTTTCGACTGGCGAGATCGGGAGCCGCCGCCTGCGACGTGGTCAATACGTCAGCGATAGACCGGTGCCGGGCGAGCGAACCAGCCGTGCAGGATGTCGTACACCATCAAATAGTTTTTCTGCTGAAAGCTGGCATGCGAAATGCCCGCCATCACTGTGATCTGCTTGTCGCTGCTCGGCAGCCGTTTGAAGAACTCGATCAGATCATCGAATGCCGCGATGCCGTCGTACTGCCCTCGCATCAACAGTGTCGGCATCTTAATCCGTTGCGGATCGACGATCGGCAGCTTCGAGCACATGTCGATATACGTGCCGTTGGGCATCGAGGAATCGAGCGCAAGAATCGCGTCGGCAAAGGCATCGACCACGCGCCTTTCGGCGCACTCCGGATGGTCGCGTTCGAAGATCGAATAGACGAACGCACGGTCGATTGGCCGGCGCTTCGCCGCGAGGAACTGCGGCAGCTTCTTGCGCCGCTCAGCGAGCGTGGGGGCGCCTTCGCCCGTCCAGACGAATGCGTCGAGCGCCAGTCGCGCGACACGATCGGGATGTCGTTGCGCGAACAACGCCGCCCGAAGCGCACCCGACGAGATCCCGTACGTCAGAAGGTTTTTGACGCCACGCGTTTTCGCGATGTAATCGGTCGCGGCGGCGAGATCGTCGGCACCGTTGGCGATGTCGCAATAGATGTCACGCGACTTGTCCGAGCGACCGTAGCCCTCCATGTCGACGCACCAACAGACGAAGCCGCGCCGCGCGAACCAGTCCATGACCGATGAATCGGGGCGGTCGGGCACAGTGAGGTCGAAGGTCGGCTGCGATGCCATCGAGGAGCCATGCACGAAAAGCGCCGCAGGCTTGCCATCGGGCGTCCCGACATATTTCTCCCACAGGAACAGGCGCACGGCGCCTTTGTGCGCCCAGTGCTCGTTGCCCGTGACGGCATTGCTCATCATCCGGTCCAAGATTTTAAGCAAATCGTCGGGCTCCGCGATTTGCCTCTAATCAGCTTTTCGAATCACGACACCGCGTTGTGATTCTTCCGCTGCGAATCCGGCGGGAGCTCGGATTCGCAGCTCACTCGATTCAGTCTACCTTCGCGCCCGTTTCCTTGATCACTTTCGCCCAACGCTCCTTCTCCGCATGGAAAAACGTGCTGAATTCGGTCGGCGTCGATCCCACGATCTCGATGCCCGCGGTTTCCATGTAACTCCGCACTTCGTCGCCGGCGAGCGCCTGCGCCAACGCTCGCTGCAGTCGATCGATGATCGCCGGCGGGGTTCCTTTCGGTGCGAGGAGCCCCATCCAGACGTACGCCGAATAGCCTGGCACGCCCGATTCGGCGATGGTCGGGACGTCGGGCAATTGCGGCGAACGTTTGACGCCCGTTACCGCGAGCGGACGAAGCTTGCCCGCTTTGATATGACCAACCATTCCCGCGGTGCCCGGAATCGAGACGGGGACAACGCCGGCCAGAAGATCGGTCGTCGCCTGGCCACTGCCGCGGTACGGAACGTGATTCAACTGCATGCCCGTCGTCGACGCGAGCAGCGCCATGAACAGATGCTGGCCGCTGCCATTGCCCGATGATGCGTAATCGACTTTGCCAGGCCGCTCTTTCACGTACCCGATGAATTCTGCGAGCGTGTGCACCGGCAGTGACGGATGCACGACGAGGACGCCCGGCTCGCGTCCGACGAGCGCGATGGGTGCAAAGTCGTCGATTGGATCGAACGAAAGCGTGCGATAGAGCGACGCGCTGATCGCGTTCGTTTGCGATGCAAGGAGCAGGGTGTAACCGTCGGGCGCCGCTTTGGCGACGATCTCGCTCCCGATCATCGCGCCCGCACCCGGTTTATTCTCGACGAAGACCTGCTGCCCAAGCCGCTTCGACAGGTCCTGTGCGATCACGCGCATCGGGCCGTCGACGGCGCCGCCGGGAGAAAAAGGAACGATGACACGCACGGGCCGCGTCGGATAGTCCTGCGCGTGCAACGCGTGGCAGCACAGCAGCGCGGTGACGGCAACCGCAAAGCGGAAAGCGCTTTTATGATCGCCACGCTTGCGGCTTTCGCCGCTGCGCTGCCCCAAAGGGGTGTAATTCGGGCCTCGGGACGGCCCTGCGGCGCTCATGGCCGCGTCAGATTCGCGAGCTCGCGCACGTCCGGCGCGTCCGCGAGCTTGCGGCAGGCCCCGATCAATTCCGCCGCGCGTTCGGCGCCGAGCACCGGATCGACGAGGCCGTGAAATTTGCGCGCGAGGTCGGCGTCGCTCATCGGCTGTTGCAGACTGCCGATCGCATGCGCGACGAACGTGTGCAGTCGCCGGCCGTCGTTGCAGTGGATTGTGACGTCGGCGGCATCTTCGCCAATGTCGCTGGCGATGGTAGCCGCGACGCGTCCGCGTAATGCGACCACGTCGGGACGCGCAACGACAGCATCGGAAAACTCGCTTTCGCCCGCCTGCCCAAAAATGATCGCGGCCGCGCACGCATGATAGACGCTGAACTTGCCTTCGAGTCCGTTACGCGGCGTCTTCTTTCCGGTCAACTCCAGCACCAGCGGATGGACGCGCAACTCGACTCGCTCGATGTCCTGCGCCTGCAAACGATGCGCTTCTCCAAGCTGTACGCAACCATCGATGCTGGGATGAATGACGACGCCGCAGGCGAACGGCTTGTACGTGTTGTACGCGATTTCGAAATCCTTTCCCAGACCAGCGGTGATCGCGTCCCATTTCCACTGTGTCGAATACGTCTGCAGGAGCCCGCGCGGCGCCTCGAGCGCGCGACTCGATGCCGTGTAACCATGGCGCGCAAGAAGCGCGGCCATCAAGCCCACCCGCGCCGCGGCGCCGGGATGCAACGCCTTGGTCATCGACCCGAATTGCTCGCGCACGCCGGTCGGTTGCGACGCCGCGATGCCGACTGCCATCGTCGTCTGCTCGATATCCAGGCGCAGCAAGCGCGCGCAAGCCGCCGCGGCACCGAGCATGCCGGTCGAGCCGGTGATGTGCCAGCCGCGATCGTAATGCGCCGGATAGATTGCGTTGCCGATGCGGCACGCGACATCCGCGCCGAGGATGACCGCGTCGACGAACTGCCGGCCGGTTGCGCCTGACTGTTCAGCGAGCGCGAACGCGGCCGACGCGACCGGCCCGCCCGGATGAATGATCGTCTTCAAATGCGTGTCGTCGAAATCGAACGTATGCGAAGTGATGCCGTTGACGAGCGCTGCGCTCGCGATGTCGACGCGCTCGCGCCGTCCGAGGATCGTCGCCTGTGGAGAAGGGGCAAGCTCCGACACCGCTGCGATTGCCGCCTCGGCCGCCGGATGATGCGCAGCGCCGATCGCGCAGCCGATCCAGTTCAAGACCGTGCGCTGCGCCTCACGGTCGATGCCATCGTCCCACCCGCGCGACGGATGCGTCGCGACGAATTCGGCAAGCGTGCGCGTGATCGGCGGTGCGTTCACATCAACGGTCATTGGTGCTGTCATCCTCGAGCAATCAATCGGCAATCTGAATGCCGCGCTCTTTGGCGAGCTTCGACCAGCGCGCCACGTCGTCGCGCATGTAGCGGCCGAATTGATCAGGCGTCATCGGCATCGGCTCGAGCGCCTCGCCCGAGAGTCGGTCGCGAAAGTCGGCACTTGCGAGCAGTCGATTGATCTCGTCGTTCAAACGCCTGACGATGGGTGCGGGGAGATTGGCGGGACCCACGATCCCATACCACTGCACGCCATCGAAACCCGCGAAGCCGAGCTCCTCGAACGTCGGAACGTCGGGCACGAGCGGATGGCGTTTGTTTCCCGTTACCGCGAGCGGCTTTACTTTGCCGGCTTTGATATGCGGCAACGCGGCGGCGAGTCCCGGAAACATTGCCTGCGTCTGGCCGCCAAGAATATCGGCGAACGCCGGACCGATGCCGCGATATGGCACGTGCACGATATCCAATCCCGCGGTGACTTTGAGCTGCTCCATCGCGAGATGCGTCAGCGTTCCCGGACCCGATGACCCGTACGACAGCTTGCCGGCATTGGCTTTTGCATACGCAATGAAGTTGCGAAGCGTATCGGCCGGCACGGAAGGCGGAACGACCAGAACATTCGGCGTTCCACCGACCATCGCGATTGGCGTGAAGTCCTTGATCGCATCGTAGGGCAGCTTGCGGACCGCGGGATTCGTGCCGTGCGTTCCGACGTAGCCGACCATCAACGTGTAGCCGTCGGGCGCCGCGCGCGCTGTCGCTTGCGACCCGACGACGCCACCGCCGCCGCTCTGGTTTTCGACGACGACGGGCTGGCCGAGCGCTTTCGAAAGTCCGTCACCGGTCTGCCGCGCAACAAGATCGACGCCGCCACCCGGTTGCACCGGTGCGATGATTTTGATCGGCTTGCTCGGGTACGTTGTTTGCGCGATCGCGTCAAGCGGCGCGCCACCGATGAGGGCGGCCACGCTTAGCATCACGACAGTTTTGAAATTCATCAAAGACCCACTGTCATCTTTCCGAACAATCATCGGGCGCAATTCACGTAGCGTCAAGGCACGCGCAGACGCAGCGTTGCGGTCACCGGATTGTGATCGGAAGATTTGACCGCAATCGCGGCTGCCTGAACGACATCGAGTCCGCGAACCAGCATGTGGTCGAGCTGGTGACCCAGAAACAGCGAGCGCAGATCCTCGGCAAACGGTATAGCGGTAACGCGAAGCTTGGCAGCCGCCTCGAGCACGACGGCGAGCCGGGCGTCGGTCCACGTATTGAAATCGCCGGCGAAAATAATCGGCCCATCATGATTGCGAAGCGCGGCGACGAGGCCATCAAATTGCTCGCGGTACACGTCGAGCGAAAGCGCGAAGTTGATTGCATGGACATTGACGACTGCGAGCGTTTGCGTCGTCCCCTCGAGCGCGAACCACGCGACAGTCGCTGATTTGGGGATCCGCAACCACGGTTCTACGACGAGCTCGGTGCAGCTTGCGACAGGCAGTACATGCGCCGCCGTGAGAACGCCGACGTCGACGTCTTGATACAGAAACGAGCTCGCCATCGTGAAACGCAGCGTTTGCGATTCCAACAGATCGAGCAAGGCCGGCGAGAGCACGGCTTCCTGCAGCAGGACGAGATCGTTGGCCGCCAAGAATTGCGCCAGATCGCGATCCCAGCCAGCGTCGCCCTCCTTGTGAATGTTCCACGTGAGCACGCGAATTGCGCGTGGATCGAGCGCCTGAGACGGAGCGACGTCGCGCGCCGGCTTGATCGCGTTCGTGTTGGCGCTGCACGGTATCGAGCGGACGACGAGGCTGCCGTCGGCGTTCTGGACGACGGCGCGGGGCAGCGTCGTGAGCACGACGCATGACGACAAGAGCGCAGCGAAGACCGCATACCAGGCGCGCGCGATGATGCTTCGGCGGTGCGCTTGCTGCGGCTTGTTCATGCCGTGATCGCTCGCGATTTACGCCAGACGGTTGCGAGCCACGGTTGCTGTTCCCGCGGCAAGCCCGCGGGGCGGTAGTAATGCGCGAGCTCGGTGAACCCTGCTTGCGTCATGTACTGGCGCCACGATTCAAGCGAGTGAAAAACGCCGTAGCGACCGCGGTGCCAACCTTCTTCGTCACCGCCACGAGGATTGGAGCTCATCAGCACACCGTCGATCTTCAGCGTCGCGTGAAGTTGCGCCAACACACGCGGGAGCTCCTGGCGGGGAACATGGAACAGCGCGGCGTTCGCAAATACGCCGTCGAAATGTTCGTGAGGTAGCCAGAGATGCAGGAAGTCCTGCAGCCATACTTCACAGCCGCTTTCCTCGCGCGCCATCGCGACGAAGCGCTGCGAGCCGTCGACGCCGATCGGACGGTGCCCCAGTGCCTTCAATGTCTTCAAATCGCGGCCGGGACCGCAGCCGAAGTCGAGCAACACGAATGGTGGCGCGCCGCGGATGTGCTTGAGAAGCGCCGCGATGTTTTGACTGACGTCATGATCCTGCGTCCCGATGCGAAACGCGACAGCGTTGCGGTCGTAGTCCTCGAGCGTGCGTGCAGTGATCGCTTCGAGTTCCATCTGTCCTACACGCATCGAAAACTTTTCAAAAAAGTGTTGGATACAGACGCAGCGCTTGTTAAAATGCGCGCGGTTTCACGATTTGATTTCGTTTTCGCTGGAGAAGATCGTTGGCTTGTCGTCGCTGCGGTTTCAGATTCAGTCTCGACGCAAAGACCTGCGTTGTCTGCGGTAACAAGGACCTTCCCGCGCTTCCACCGATCGACGCCGCGCCCGTATCGCGCCAGGTGTCGCTTCGCGGCGACACTGTCGGGCTTCCGGCGCTGATGCCGGGCGACCTGCAGGAACGCGTCGTCCGCCCGACGCTCGCCGTGCTTTTCCGCCTCGCTGTCGGGCCGGCCGCCGATTACTATACGCCGCGGTTTTTGCAATACGAGAGCGCCGGCCACGGCGCGCCGGGATGGCATTGGCCCGCACTGCTATTGCAAAGCGTCTGGGCGTTCTATCGCAAGCTTTGGTTGCCCGGAATCTTCTACGCCTTGTTGCCGGCAGCCGGCGCGCTCGCGTTCGTCTCGTTTGCGCAAACGCTCGACGATTGGAGCGTGCCGTGGTTGCTGTGCGCGGCCGTTACGATGTGGCTCATTCCCGGCATCATCGCTGCGGTCTTATCGACTCCGCTCCTGTACGGCCGCATTCGACGCCTGGTGCGGCGCGCTGAACGCGTCGCCGGCGACCCTGCGCACGCCGCGTCGTTGCTCGCCTCGCATCGGTCGACGTCGTTGATCGCGGCGCTGATCTTCGGCATAGGCACGCTGATCGTCGCGCTATCACCCGTCGCGCCACGGCTGTTCGCGGCCTACGCCGAGCACGTCGTCCGCGCGCAAATTGCGGCGAGCCTGTCGGCGCTGTCCCCGCTCAAACGCGAAGTCGAGGAACAGTGGTCCTATTTCGTCTCGATGCCCCGCCCCTTGGCCGACGCCGCGGTCGTCGCGCGGCGCTGGACGGAATTCTTCGACGACGTCACAGTCAATCCGATCACCGGACGACTACGCGTGGGCCTAGGGCCATCGATACCCGAGCTGTGGGGCAAGACGATTCTTCTCGCGCCGGCCACCGATTGGCTCCAACGGATTCACTGGACTTGCATTCCGGTCGATATCCCGCGGCATTATTTACCGAAGGAATGCCGCGCTGGCGTCGACGAGAAGTAGCGTGGTCGTCGTTCGCGCGCTGTTTAGGAAAGGAACAAACGTGAACGAAGAAGTCTTCAACCTCAGCATTCGCAAATTCCTGAAAATGGTCGGCATCAATTCGCAGCGCGAAATCGAGCGCGCGGTCCTGCAGGCGGTCAACGACGGCGTGATTGAAGGCACGGAGACCTTTCCTGCGCACGTGACGTTGGAAGTCGCCGGGCTCAAGATCCACGCGAAATTCGACGGTGAGATCAAGTTGCAATAGCGATGCGCTATCGAAACGATCCTGACGGCACACGGTTGCCGATCAAGCTCGACACTGCAACAAACGGCGAGTTCGCGCCGATCCCGCTTGGCCAGGTGCATCGCGCCGCGCGTCGGCTCGCGCTCGAACACGCGACGACCAACGCCCGGCGCCTCAATCTCACGCGGCGCGCGTTCCTCGTCTCCGCATGCGGCGCTGCGACGACGCTCCTCGGCATGAACGCTGCTTACGCCGCAGCGGGTCGCCGCGGCGGCTTTTTCGACGTGCCGCAGGAGGCGGGTCTCGATGTGCAGGTCGCTCGCTCGACGCTCGACCGCAACGAGTTCGTGTTCGACGTGCAGGGCCACTTCGTCAATCCGACCGGCGCGTGGACGAAGGCGTTGCCGCCCGGCGCGCAGCCGTTGCGCTTTACCGAGCTCAAAGGCTGCGCCGCCGCGACGGCGCCGGGGCTCGGGTACCTGCAATGTCTCGGCTCCGACGAATTCATCAAGGACATCTTCCTCGATTCGGATACCGACTTGATCGTGCTGTCGTTCGTGCCGTCAACACGCAAGGATGAGCCGCTGACGATCGAGGAGGCGCAAGCGACCGCGCACATCGTCGAGAAGATGGAAGGCACGCACCGCGTGCTGTTGCACGGGCGCGTGAATCCCAATCAGGCTGGCGATCTCGACGGCATGGATATGCTGGCGGAGCGCTATCCGATCGCCGCGTGGAAGACTTATACGCAATGGGGTCCGGACGGGAAGGGTTTCTTCCTCGACGACGACGTCGGCCTTGCGTTCATCGAGAAAGCGCGGAAGCTCGGCATTCGCAATATCGCAGTTCACAAGGGATTGCCGTTCGGGCCGCAGTCGTATGAGCACTCGACGTGTATCGACGTCGGGCGCGTCGCCAAGCGCTTTCCGGACGTCAACTTTTTGATCTACCACTCCGGCTTTGTCGCCGGCGCAGCCGAAGGCCCCTACGATCCGAAACGCCGCGACGGCATCGACGCGCTGTGCACGAGTCTGCGCGAAAACAGCATTGCGCCTGGCGCGAACGTCTACGCCGAGCTCGGCTCGACGTGGCGCTTTCTGATGCGCGATCCCGACGCGGCGGCGCACGCGCTCGGAAAGTTATTTACGTACGTCGGCCAAGACAACGTGCTGTGGGGCACCGACTCGATCTGGTACGGCTCGCCGCAGGATCAAATTCAGGGGTTTCGCACGTTCCAGATCTCCGACGCGCTCGCCGAGAAGCATGGCTATTCGCGGATCACGCCTGGATTGCGCGCGAAGGTGTTCGGCCGCAACGCGCTCAAGATCTACAAGGTGAGCGGTGAAGTGCTGAAAAAGCACTTGCCGCGAGATCGCGTCGCGCGCGAGCGTCTCGACTATCGCGAGCGCGCCGATCCGAGCTTCCTTACGCACGGTCCCAAGACGCGCCGCGAATTCCTCGCGCTGAAGGCGCGCGAAGGAAACGCTGCATAGGACGCCTATGGGCGCCGCAGGGCCGTCCCAAGGCGCGAATTACTCCCCTTCCGGGGGCAGAGGGCAGAGCGTAGCGGCGATAGCCGCAAGCGTGGGGTACAGCATCCGGATCAGCGCTTCTTGCCGACAATCTCGTCGGCGGCGCGACGAAGAATTTCCGCGACGCGGTTCTGCTCGTCGGAGCCGGCGTCGAACTTCGAGATGAGCGCAGCGCGCAGAACGCGGCGCGCGTCGTTCAACGGCGTGCCGAATCCATGCCGCGGTGCTGAATCGGTGTCGGTCGCCGATGCCGCGTTATCCCCCTCGAATGCCCGCCGGACATGCTCCATCTTGCTGCCGATCCAGCGCAGTTGCGCAAAGATCGCTTCGGCGAATGCGCGCCGTTCGTCAAGATGACGCCGGCCGTCGTCGGTGATCCGGTAGAGTTTCTTTGTGCCTTCGGCCTCGACGACCGCGTAGCCGAGCTCTTCGAGATAGGTGAGGGCGGGATACACCATTCCAGGGCTCGGGCTATAGAAGCCGCCCGAACGCTCCTCGAGTGCCCTGATGATTTCATACCCGTGACGAGGCTTTTCTTCGAGCAGCGCCAGAATGACGAGCTGCAGATCGTCCGCGCCGAGCTTGCGCCCGGCCCGAAACCCGTGAATCCCGCGTCCGCCACGCCCCATCATGCCGCCGAAGAACCCAAAAGGCCGTCCGCCCATGCGAGGACCGCAGCGCCGCGCTTCTCCAAACCATCTTGCAAATCCGTGATGCATCGCCATCTCCGGTCATTATCAAAAAACATATCGTACGATATAGCCAGCTTCTAGGTCAAGTGTCGGGACGCCCGCCGATAGTTGGCGTGGGAATGACAAACCGTAGATGATTCAATGAGCCTGCCCTACGAAGGGTCCATCAATGAAATACAAGGACTACTACGCGACCCTCGGCGTCGAACGCGGCGCGACTGAAGACGAGATCAAGAAGGCATATCGCAAGCTCGCGCGCAAATACCATCCCGATGTATCGAAGGAGGCCGACGCCGAGGAGAAATTCAAGGAGGTCGGCGAGGCGTATGAAACGCTGAAGGACCCGGAAAAGCGCGCCGCGTACGACCAGCTCGGTCGTCATTCGACCGGTGAAGAGTTCCGGCCGCCGCCTGATTGGCAACAGTCATTCGGCGGCGCGCAGTTCTCGTTCGACGATCTCGACTTGGCCGATCTCTTCGCGGGGCTCGCAGGACGACGGAGCAGGCAAGGCCCCGGACCTATTCGCGGCGCGGACTATGAAGCAATGGTCCGTTTGGCATTCGATCAAGCGTATGCCGGGGCGGAGATCGAACTGGACCTGATTGCGGTCGAATACGACGAGCAGGGCAACGCGAAACGGGTGCCGCATCGACTCAAGGTGCGCATTCCGCCCGGCGTCGTCGATGGACAGAAGCTCCGCGTTCCCGGCAAGGGCGGCAAAGGTTTGCGCGGCGGCCGCGACGGCGACTTGTATCTCGATATCAGCGTCGAGTCGCATCCGCTCTATCGCGCGGAAGGTCTCGATCTGTATATGGATCTTCCGCTCGCGCCGTGGGAAGCGGTGCTAGGCACGAGCGTTGAGATGCCGACGCCTGGGGGAACCGTTTCGCTCAAAGTGCCGCCCGGGACTCGCGCGGGTCAAAAGCTGCGGCTTGGCGGCCGCGGTTTGAAACGACCCGACGGAACGGCGGGCCACTTATACGCCAACGTACAGATCGCGGTCCCAACGGTCGTCGATGAGCGTCAGCGTGAGTTGTATCGGCAACTCGCCAACGCGTCGAGCTTCAATCCACGCGCACAGTTCGAACAGGAGGC
This sequence comes from Betaproteobacteria bacterium, assembly GCA_005881895.1. Classification (GTDB taxonomy): domain Bacteria; phylum Pseudomonadota; class Gammaproteobacteria; order Burkholderiales; family Casimicrobiaceae; genus VBCG01. The sequence goes on along the minus strand of VBCG01000060.1, from coordinate 22,571 downwards.
TCCGCGATGAACGTCGAAATCGCCGAAGCAACGTTTCTCGAGGAGAACGATGTCGTGACGCTCGTGCAGATCGCCGAGCGCTCGGGTCTCTCAGAGCATGAATTGCGTGAATTGATCGAATGCGGCGCGTTTTCGCCGATCGATGTGACCGAGTGGACATTCAGCGCGCGCTGCGTCGTCGTTGCGCGCACAGCTTATAGGCTACGGGAGGAGTTCGCCCTGGACGATACGCATGCGCTCGCCGTCGTGCTGCGGCTCATGCAGCGAATCGAAGCGCTTGAGACGCGGTTACGCGAAGCGCGGCGGTGAAATGGGAATGGCAGGAAACATCCCTGTGAATGCGACCGTTGTGGACCCGTCGACCAAAACAGTGCACCGGGAGGTTCCTGCCATGGTTCGTACTATCCGCTTGATCGATGCGCGAATCGGTCGGCGGAATCTGATTCCGATGTAGGAAAACGCGAAGTCAACTATGCAAATCGCATAGCGGGTGCTTGATATCGCTAGAGTCGCAGCGTAGCATCGACTGCATAACTCGAACGACATGCAGGGAGACTCGACTTACGGAAAAGGAGTCGCCATGTGTTACGAATACAGTGGATGGTTCGAGAAAGTGCGCGCAAAGCAGCTCCGTAAAACACAGGAAAACATTGATGCATTGAACAAGCAGGTCACGCCCGCTCCGGCGAAGACCGAGGAACCGGCCAAGCCCGTCGAAGAGCGCGATAAAGTCCCCGCGTAAAGACAAAGGGCCGCTTCCCTCTCGGGCGCGGCCCCAATCAGCACCACCGACGTCCGTGTCGACGCCGGTGAGTGACCTGCCGGAACGCTACGATCGATGCATGATGTCCGGCAAATCCGCGACGTCGTCGGTTTCGCGCGACGCAAAGTAGAGAACCGCCATCAGCGAGACGCCCGCATAGATGCCGACCACGAACGCCACCATCAGCCACCACGTCGATACCATCATGCCACCCCCGTCGCGCTTCGTCCCAGCGGGAACTGCGCTACATCGTTGACATCGAGCGATGTCTTGCTCGGTTCCGTCATCGATTTCCGTGCTTCATGAGGACGAAAGGCCCCGCGTGCCGGCGGGGCCTTTCCATTTTTCTGCCCATGGTCGTGCGTTGGGGCCATTGGACGCGAACTTACAACATATTGTGGCTACTGGCCATACCCGATACCAAATATAGTGTACAAGCAGCAACGATTGAGACGCTTTTGCAACAGTCCTTTCCGCGAAGCTCCCGGTGACCGACTCGATCCAATTTTGATCCCAACGGCGAGCCGGCCATGACGAAAATTACCGATCGCTTCAACTCCGCGAGCGCGACGTGCTCACCGGTTTCGTAAACAATGCCGGCGAGGCGATGGGCCGGCCGGTCGGCGTAGCAATCGACAAGCGTGGCGCACTGCTCGTTGCCGACGACGTCGGTAATGCGATTTGGCGCGTTACCGCCGCCACGGGCTGACTGGCGCTATTTCCGCGCGGGGACCTTGTATAGATAGAGCTGCGCGTAGGGCAAGCCCGCGCTCGTTTCCTTGTCGGGTGTCTTGAGCTCGACCACACGCTCGGCACGCCACGTTGGAAACGGATAATCCTGCACCACGACGCGCGTTCCGGGCTTGAGCTCGGCCAACAATTTTTGTTCGAGCGGCGGCATCGCGCGTGGCAACAGGTAGACCGTCACGACGGTCGCTTCGCTGACGTCGGTCTTGAACAAATCCTCTTCGCGAAACTTCACGCGATCGGCAACGCCCGCTTGCGCGGCGCTATCGCTGGAAAATTTGACGAGGTTCGGTTCGATATCGACGCCGAGCCCGCGACGTGCTTTGAACCTGGTTGCCGCGGCGATGACGATGCGCCCGTCACCCGAGCCGAGATCGACGACGAAATCATCGGGACCGACGTCGGCCAGCTTCAACATCGCATCGACCACCACGGTCAACGTCGCCGCGTACGGCGCGACTGCTTCCGGCTTGGAGCTGAATTGCGCGTCGGCGCTGTTGGAGAGCGATAACTGTGCCGCGGCGACGAGCGCGATGGCGAATGCGTGCTTTAGTTGCTTCATTTTGTCGACAAATATCACTTTGGCACGATCGCCGCGTTCACTGCATCGCTGACCGTCTCCAGCCAGACAAACGCAAGCTGCTTGCGCGCATCCTCGGGAATCTCCTCGAGATCCGTCTTGTTGCGCGCCGGCAAAAGTACCGTGCTGATCCCCGCGCGAAGCGCAGCGAGCACCTTTTCCTTGATGCCGCCGACGGGCAGCACAAGCCCGCGCAAGCTGATCTCGCCCGTCATCGCGCGGTCGCTGCGCACCGGCCGGTTGGTCATCAGCGAGGCGAGCGCCGTGAACATCGCAACGCCCGCGCTCGGCCCGTCCTTCGGAATGGCGCCGGCAGGGACGTGGACGTGAATGTCGCTTTTTTCGAATAGCTCCGGCGCCACACCGAGTTCAGCAGAACGCGCTTTGACCAGCGTCAGCGCCGTTTGCGCGCTCTCTTTCATCACATCGCCCAGCTGACCGGTGAGGATCAATTTTCCATTTCCCGGCGTGCGGCTCGCTTCAATGAAGAGGACGTCGCCACCCACCGGCGTCCATGCCAATCCCGTCGCGACGCCCGGCAGACTGGTGCGCATTGCGACTTCGTTCTCGAATTTTCTCGGTCCGAGGATGCCGCGAAGCTCGTTGGGACCGATCGTCACCTTCTGCGCGACGCCTTCGGCAATTTGCATCGCGACGTGGCGAAACACGCTGCCGATCGTGCGCTCGAGATTGCGCACGCCTGCCTCGCGTGTGTAGTCGACGATGATCGTATGCACAGCAGCGTCGGAAAGCTCGCATTGCTCCGGAGCGAGTCCATTCGCTTCGAGCTGGCGCTTGATCAGATAGCGGCGCGCGATCTCCGCCTTCTCCGCTTCCGTGTAGCCGGGAAGCTCGATCACTTCCATCCGATCACGTAACGGGCTCGGAATCGTGTCGAGCACGTTCGCCGTGCAGATGAACATCACCTTCGACAAATCGAACGGCACGGCGAGATAGTTATCGCGAAACGTTGAGTTCTGCTCCGGATCGAGCACTTCAAGGAGTGCAGCGGACGGGTCGCCCTGAATACCGTGACCGAGCTTGTCGATCTCATCCAGCATCATCACGCAGTTGCGCGCGCCGGCGCGGCGCATCGCCTGCATGATGTTGCCCGGCAGCGCGCCGACATAGGTGCGACGGTGGCCGCGGATTTCCGCTTCATCGTGAATGCCGCCCAAGCTCACGCGCACGAACTTGCGCCCGGTCGCCTTCGCGATGCTCTGCCCGAGCGACGTCTTGCCGACGCCGGGCGGTCCGACGAAGCAAAGAATCGGGCTCTTGCCTTGCGGATTGAGCTTGCGTACTGCAAGGTACTCGAGGATTCGCCGCTTGACCTTATCGAGACCGAAGTGGTCGTCGTTCAGCACCTCGCGTGCGCGGGCGATATCGATGTGATCTTCGGTCGACTTCGACCACGGCACTTCCGTCAGCCATTCGAGATACGTGCGGAGCATCGGATACTCGCCGCTGCCCTCTTGCATCCGCTCGAGCCGTTTAAGCTCCTTGCGCGCGTGCTGGTCGACCTCCTCGGGCATCTTGGCTTCGTCAACCGCCTTGGTGAGCTCGGCAATCTCGCTGCCGCCTTCTTCGCCGTCGCCCAACTGCTCGTGAATCGTCTTCAACTGCTCGCGCAACAACATGTCGCGTTGCGATTTCGCGAGCCGCTCCTGCGTCTGGTCGCTGATCTCGCGCGACAGGCGGAGCACCTCGATGCGGCTCAACAGATGGCTCAAGATCATGTCGAGCCGGCGCTGCGAATCGGCCGTTTCAAGGACGCTTTGCTTTTCCTCCGGCTGGATGTCCATCAAGCCGGCGATGAAGTCGGCGAGCACGCCCGGCAGCTTGATCTCCTGCACCGCGACGGCAAGCTCGGCCGGCGCTTGCGGAATGAGCTCCAGCGCTTCGACGGCGCGCTCTTTTACCTGAATCATCCGCGCTTCGATCTCGGGCGTGATCGTGTCCGTTTCGTGCGCGAGCTCGACCCGCGCGACCGGGAACGGATAGCCGTCCAGAAACTTGACGATGCGAAAGCGCTGCTGCCCTTGGCACACGAGATGATGCGTGCCGTCGGGCGTCGTCAGGTAACGGACGATGGCGGCAGCCGTCCCGACTTCATGCAGGTCAGCGGGCGTCGGGTTTTCGGTCGCAGCATTCTGCTGCAAGACGACGCCGATCCGCCGCTTGCTTCGCACGGCTTCCTGGACGGCGGCGACCGATGCTTCTCGGCCGACGTTGATTGGCATCACCAACCCGGGAAACAGCACCAGGTTGCGCGTCGGCAGGATGATCAGCGCGTCCTCGGGGATCGGCGGAAATACGCTCTCCTTTTCACGCCGCGTTTCGTCGGCCGTCGCGTTGGCGGCGGGCGTTGCCTGTTCCATCTCCATTTTCACAATTTCGTGTCCGATTCAAATCTTGCGCAGGACGAGCCGCAAGCAGCCATGCTCGAGCGCGCGTTCTTCAATCTCGAAACGACCCTGCGGCAAGTTGATGCGCCGCTCGAAGCGACCGTACGGGATCTCTAGCCTGTGAATCAACGCGTCGACGGGCAGGTGTACCGGCCGCTCGCCAACGACCGATAACGCGGAATCACCGACGACGATCTCGAGCTGATCGGGGACGATGCCGGGCAACGCCACGATGATCACGAGCCTTCGATCGGTCTCCATGACGTCGATCGGCGGCTCCCATGACGGCCCCTTCGACCGATCGGCGCCGAGCCGAAAGAAATGCCGCTGCAGGCGATCAGCCCGCTCGAGCAGGTCGAATGCCTGCTCCCACATCCACATACCTTGGTCACGGCGCTGCATCGGTCGCACCTCCGGAAGCAATTGCCGGGTAGCGGCGGCGAAGCCGCGAGCGTGGGGTCCAAAATTGCCGACAATCACAGGTTAAGATGGGGTCGCGGACGAAAGGTGCAATCCTATCGCCGATCCCTTGCACTTTCGCGCTTCTCCCTGATCTAAGACGCCTCATGCCATTTCGCAACGTTGCCGCTCCGATGCACGCCACCGCCACTTTCCATCCCGCTGTCGACGCCTGGTTTCGCAAGCATTTTCCGGCGCCGACTGAACCGCAAGCGCGGGCTTGGCCGCTGATCCAGTCGGGTCAGAACACGTTGATCGCTGCGCCAACCGGCTCCGGCAAGACGCTGGCGGCGTTCCTTGCAGCGATCGACGACCTCGTGCGCCGCGGCGTGCAAAGCCCGCTTCCCGACGAAACGTTCGTCGTTTACATCTCGCCGCTCAAGGCGCTCTCGAACGACGTGCAGAAGAATCTCGCGGCGCCGCTCGCGGGCGTGCGTACCGAGCTCGACGCACTGGGTTTTGCCGACGTCGATATCCGCACGCTGGTGCGCACCGGCGACACGCCGCAGACGGAGCGCGCCGGCATGCGCCGACGGCCGCCGCATATCGTCGTCACGACGCCCGAATCATTCTATGTTCTGCTCGGATCCGAGTCCGGGCGCCAGATGCTGTCGACGACACGCACGGTGATCGTCGATGAAATTCATGCCCTCGCGGCGAACAAGCGCGGCAGCCACTTGGCGTTGTCGCTGGAGCGCCTCAGTGCATTGACCGTGCAGTCGCCGGTGAGAATCGGGCTGTCGGCGACGCAGAAGCCGATTGAGGACATGGCGCGCTTTCTGGTGGGGGAAGGCGCTCATTGCGAAATCGTCGACACCGGCCACATCCGCCCGCGCGATCTCGAGCTCGAAGTTCCGTCATCGCCGCTCTCCGCCGTGATGTCGCAGGAGGTGTGGCAGCAGGTCTACGCGCGCCTGGCCGAGCTCGCGCAAGCGCACCGGACGACGCTCATTTTCGTGAACACGCGGCGGATGGCCGAACGCGCGGCGCGTCATCTGTCCGACCTGATCGGCGCCGAGCACGTGATGTCGCACCACGGCAGCATGGCGAAAGAGCTTCGTCTCAAAGCGGAACAGCGGCTCAAAAGCGGCGACCTGAAAGTGCTCGTGGCCACCGCCTCGCTAGAGCTGGGCATCGATATCGGCGACGTCGAGCTCGTCTGTCAACTGGGCTCGTCACGGTCGATCGCGACGTTTCTGCAACGCGCGGGGCGAGCGAGCCATCAGGTCGGCGGCGTACCGAAAGCGCGCATCTTTCCGCTGTCGCGCGACGAGCTCGTCGAATGCACGGCGCTGCTCGATGCGATTCGCCGCGGCGAGCTCGATCGTCTCTCGATTCCGGCGAAGCCGCTCGACGTACTCGCGCAGCAGATCGTTGCCGAAGTCGCTGCCCGCGAATGGTCCGAGGCTGAGCTGTTCGAACGAATCAAATGCGCCTATCCGTACGCACACCTGACGCCCGACGAGTATCGCGACGTCGTGGCGATGCTCGCCGGCGGTTTCACGACGCGACGCGGCCATCGCGGCGCCTATCTGCATCGCGATGCGGTCAACGGCATGTTGCGAGGCCGGCGTGGCGCTCGATTGACCGCGATCACGTCCGGCGGCGCGATTCCCGACACCGCCGACTACGATGTCGTGCTCGAACCGGTCGGCCAGCAAGTCGGAACGGTGCACGAAGACTGGGCCGTCGAAAGTCTCGCCGGCGACATCTTTCAACTGGGAAACACGTCATACCGGATCCTGCGCGTTGAAGCCGGCCGCGTCCGCGTCGAGGATGCGCGTGGCCAGCCGCCGACAATCCCTTTCTGGTTGGGTGAAGCGCCGGCGCGCAGCAGCGAATTGTCGCAAGCGGTGTCGCGGCTACGCGAAGAATTCGCCGCGCAGCCCGACGCATCGTCGGCGCGCGAGAACGTCATTGAACCGATCGGCGTGGCGCCGGCGGCGGCGGAGCAGCTTGTCGACTATCTGGCGTCGGCGCGCGCTGCGTTGGGGGTCCTTCCCACGCAAGAAACCATCGTGCTCGAGCGTTTCTTCGACGAATCGGGCGGCATGCAACTGGTGATTCATTCGCCGTTCGGCAGCCGGATCAACCGCGCGTGGGGTCTCGCGCTCCGCAAACGTTTCTGCCGCAAGTTCAATTTCGAGCTGCAAGCGGCCGCGACGGAAGATGCGATCGTCTTGTCGCTCTCGACTTCCCACAGCTTCCCGCTGGAAGAAGTGTCGCGTTATCTGCACAGCAATAGCGTCAGGACCGTGTTGATCCAAGCGCTGCTTGACGCGCCGATGTTCGCTGCGCGTTGGCGATGGGTCGCGGCGACATCGCTTGCGTTGCCCCGCTTCGGCGGCGGCAAGAAAGTGCCCGCGCCGTTGCAGCGGATGCGCGCCGAAGACTTGATGGCGTCGGTCTTTCCCGACCAGGTCGCGTGCGCCGAGAACTTGGTGGGCGAACGGCAGATACCTGACCATCCGCTGGTGCAGCAGGCAATTTACGATTGTCTGCACGAAGCGATGGACATCGACGGGTTGGAGGCGCTGCTCCGCCGGATCGAGGCCGGCGACGTGCAAATCGTCGCGCGCGATTTGACGCAGCCATCGCCGCTCGCGCTGGAGATTCTGACCGCGCGGCCGTACGCGTATCTCGACGACGCGCCGCTGGAAGAACGCCGCACGCAAGCGGTGATGAGCCGGCGGTGGCTCGATGAGGAAACTGCGACCGACCTCGGCCGCCTCGACGTCGCTGCGATCGAGCGCGTTCGCGAAGAAGCGTGGCCCGAAGCGGGTAACGCGGACGAGATGCACGACGCCTTGCTGGGTCTTGCCTTTATCACGGCCGAGGAAGCCGAAAAACAGGACGCGTGGCCCGGGCATCTCGCCGCGCTCGCCGATGATCGGCGCGCGACAACATGCGTCATCGATGAAAGTGGCGGTGAAAAGCGCTTGTGGGTTGCCGCCGAACGCTTGCCGCAAATCGAGACCGTGTTCCCGCGCGCACGTTACGCGCCTGCGATCGCGTCGCCCGATGAATTCGCGCGCCGTTCATGGTCGCGTGACGAAGCGCTGGTCGAAATCGTGCAGAGCCGCCTGGAAGGTCTCGGACCGGTGACCGCGACGGCGATGGCCAACTCAATGGACATTACGGTGGCGGACATTGAAGCGGCGCTCGCGAAACTAGCGACGGAAGGCGTGGCGATGCGCGGCTTCTACACGCCCGATGCACCGGAGGCCGAATGGTGCGATCGAACGCTCCTCGCGCGCATTCATCGTTACACGGTCAAGCGGCTGCGGCAGGAAATCGAGCCCGTGACCGGTCAGGACTACCTGCGCTTTCTGTTTCGCTGGCAACACGTCGTGCCGAGCGAACGGCGACAGGGGCCGGACGCGCTCGACGCCGTCATCGCGCAGCTTCAAGGCTTTGAAGCGCCGGCGGCCGCATGGGAGTCGGAGATTCTGCCGGCGCGTCTCGAGAACTACGACTTCACGTGGCTCGACGATCTGTGTCTCTCCGGACGCGCGGTATGGACGCGCCTGACGCTGCCGCCCGGCGGCGCCTCCGCGAACAATCCCGGGCCGATCCGCACGACGCCGGTCACACTGCTGCCGCGACGCAACGGTGTGCTATGGACCCGCGCGGCGCCGGCGCCTTCGACGGTGGCGCCTCAGCCGAGTGCGCGCGCGCAGGCGATCGCCGATCATTTGCGGACGCACGGCGCATCGTTCTTCGACGAAATTGTCGAGGGAACGGGGTTGCTGCGGACGAATGTCGAAGACGCGCTCGCCGAATTGGTCGCGCTCGGCCTCGTCAGCTCGGACAGCTTTGCGGGGCTCCGTGCGTTGCTGACGCCGTCGGAAAAGCGCAAGCCACTAGGCGGCGGCAAACGGCATCGACGCTCGATGTTCGGCATCGAGGATGCCGGACGCTGGGCGTTGCTCAAGCGTTCCGCGCCCGAGGGCGCCGCCGCACGCGGCTATCCGACGCACGACCCTGAAACCATCGAGCATATCGTCCACACATTGCTGCGCCGTTACGGCGTCGTTTGCTGGCGCGTGTTGCAGCGTGAGGCCGCGTGGCTGCCACCATGGCGCGAGTTGTTGCGCGTTTTGCGCCGGCTTGAAGCGCGCGGCGACGTTCGCGGTGGCCGTTTTGTGGCGAATGTCACCGGTGAGCAATTCGCCTTGCCGGAGGCGGTGGGGTTGTTGCGCGAGACGCGACGCGCACCGTCCTCCGAAACATTGGTGTCGGTCTGTGGGGCGGATCCGCTGAATCTCGTCGGACTCGTCGTGCCCGGACCCAAAGTACCGGCGCTCACGAACAACCGCGTGCTGTACCGCGACGGCGTTCCGGTCGCAGCGCTCATCGGCGGCGAAATACAATGGATCGTCGAGCTCGAGGCGCGCGAGGCGAGGGCGGTTGAAGACGCGTTGATCAAACGCCAGGTCGGATCGCCGCTGCTCGCGTACTTGCGTTAACGATCGCCCGCCGAGCGCCGGAATTATTTTCGTTCGTCGTCGCGCGGCTTTGAGCGCATCTTTTGTTCGAAGCGCACGAGCAGCGTCAGAATGATCAGCGCGATGATCGTGGCGAATATCGCCGTCGTCGCGCGGCCCAATCCGGCGGCGATCGCGATCGCCGAGGTTGCCCATACCGATGCGGCCGTGGTCAAACCTCTGACGTGCTCCGGCTCCCCTTGCTTGAGGATGGCGCCCGCGCCGAGAAAACCGATTCCCGCCAATATCCCTTGCAAAACGCGGCTCGTGTCGCCGATCGCCATGGCCGATTGCTCGGCCGCCACCACCGCTAACGCGACGCCCAGCGCGATCAGCATATGCGTTCGCAGCCCCGCTGCACGTCGATGCCGCTCGCGCTCGTAGCCGATCGCGGCGCCCAGCAACACCGCCAGCAGGAGTCGAACGACGACATGGGTGAATTGCGAGGCGTCGCCGAGATCGGAAAATTCGTCACGCAACGCCGCGAGTATCGATGCCCACACGATCGTCCTCCCAGCGCCGCATAAATTTGCGCTTGGGAGGATTGTAGGCTCGGAACAGCTACTTGGTTGGAGCGCGGTTGCTCCCTGCGGCGGCCGACTCTGACGACGTTGCGGGAACGGTTGCCTGCATCGTCGCTATCGGATCGTATAGCCCGTCGACTAGACTCCCGCCGTAATCAGGAACCATCTGTCCTGCGAGCACCAGAAAACTCAGGATGACCAGCACTGCCGCAACCAGGCCCGCAAGCCAAGCAAGCCTCAAGTGATCGAAACCACGGTACCCTTTGATGGTTGCCATCTGAGTTCCTTTCGCGCATTCGTCTTTCGCCAGGTCGGACGACAGGATGATGGCGTTGCGCATGTCGAGAAGAAAGTGAAAATTCACCCGATTCTCTCCGCAAAAATCCGACACGAACACGCGCTGTTGTCCTACGGTGTTGATGCGCCGGCCATGGTGGACTTGCATCGCATCCATTCGCCGAGGGTCGCCCGATGCGCGCACACCACTCAATCGCTCGATGGCGAGCAAACCACCTTCTTGCCGCGGGCGCTACGTTGGTACTCGCGTGCGGCACCGTCGGCGCGCAGCCCGCCGATCGCGCGTTGGCCGCGTTCGACCTCGTTCGGTCGGTCCTTCAGCACCCGCGCTGCCAAAATTGCCACATCCCGGGCGATGCACCGCTGCAATACGACGAAGGCCTCCGGCATGCGCAGTATGTAATGCGCGGGCCGACCGGCCACGGCGCGGTGGCGATGGAATGCAATACGTGTCACGGCGATTCCAACCGACCTGCATCGTACGGCGATCGAGCGCCGCCCGGTGCGCCGAATTGGCATCTGCCGCCACCCGAGACGAAAATGGTCTTTATCGGCCTCACTCCCCGGCAGCTGTGCGAGACGATCAAGAACCCGCGGATGACGGGCGGCAAGGATCTGAATACGATGTACGCGCACATGCGCGACGACAAGCTGGTCGCATGGGGCTGGAATCCCGGGGGCAATCGTGCACCGGCGCCCGCGACACAGGCGCAAACAGCGGCCGCGTTCAAGACATGGATGGACGCCGGCTCGCCGTGTCCGACACAGTAGTGGTTTCTTGATCGCCTAACGTCGCGGGTCGCGCAAACGTGCGGCGTCGATCCGCACGACGCGGGTCGCCAGATGGACCTCGCGCAAGAACGAGAAGAGCCCGCCGATCAGCGCAATCATCGCGCTCACGAACAGCAGGCCCGCAAGCCAGCGAAAGTTTCGGGAGAAGAATTCCTCGAGGAAGAGCGTGACGATCACGAGGCACACGATCAGCGCTGCGCTCGTGCAGAAATTGATCGACCAGCTCACCAGGTGACGACGACGTTCAAGATTGTCGAGCTCTTCGCGCGCGGCTTTGCGGTCTTCTTCGTGCAGCGTTGGCCAGATTTGCTCGAGCTGGCGCGCACGATCGATGACGCGTGCCAGGCGGTTCGCCATCACGCCGAGCAATCCCGCAATACCCGTGAGCAGGAAAACCGGCGCGATCGCAAGCTGGATCGCATGCGAGATGATCGGAATGCCTTGGTCAGCAATCATGCAATGAACTCGGGTTGGGCGCTATTCTACAAAGAGATCGTTTCACCCCGCTTTGCTGCATCGGCTCGCTGCGGCTATCCTAGTCGAAATGTCTGCCGGGCATAGCCGTGATCGAACGATCTGCCGTCACGACCTTCCTCTTTACTGACATCGAGGGCAGCACGCGCCTTTGGGAGGATCAGCCGGAGCGGATGCGTCGTGCGCTTGGTCGCCACGACCGGCTTCTCCGGGAGGCCGTCGAGCGCCAGCACGGCGTTGTCGTCAAGACGACGGGGGACGGGGTGCATGCAGCATTCCAGGATCCCCGCGACGCAGTCGTCGCGAGCGTCGAGGCGCAGATTGCGCTCGCGGATCACGCATTGACCGAAGGTCTTGCGCTGCACATACGTTGCGGCATGCACGCAGGTGTGAGCGAACGCAGCGAGGACGATTATTTCGGCACTGCCGTCAATCGTGCCGCGCGCATCATGAGCGCCGCGCATGGCGGACAGGTGCTCGTGTCGCAGACGGTTGCCGATCTGGTTCGCGATCGCCTTCCCAACGGGGTGTCGTTGCGCGATCTTGGCGCCGTGCGCTTACGCGATCTGTCGAGCGCCGAACGCGTCTATCAGGTGGAGCATGCCAAGCTTCGATGCGACTTCCCGGCGCTGCGCTCGCTGGAGGCCCTGCCGAACAACCTGCCGCAGCAGCTAACGACTTTCGTGGGCCGCGAGCAGGAACACCGGGAAATCAAAGTTGCGCTCAACGCGACGCGGCTGCTTACGCTGAGCGGGGTCGGCGGGATGGGCAAGACACGTCTCTCGTTACACGTTGCCGCCGACGTCGGACTTGATTATCCCGACGGCGTTTGGTTTGTCGAATTGGCGCCGATTAGCGACATGTCGCTCGTGCCGCTGGCCGTTGCGTCGGTTTTAGGCGTCAAGGAAGAACCGGGTCGACCCGTGAGCGAGGCGCTGATCGCATTCGTGCGGGACCGGCGGCTCTTGCTCGTGCTCGACAATTGCGAGCATGTCATCCACGGGTGTGCGCGCCTTGCGAAGCAACTGTTGCAGGCAGGTGCGCACGTGAAGATTCTCGCGTCCAGCCGTGAGCACTTCAATGTCGCGGGCGAAAAAGTCTATACGTTGCCGCCGCTTTCCGTCCCCGGTTCGGAAGATACGTCGTCGGTCGACGCGGTCGCTGGGTTCGAAGCGGTGCGTCTTTTCGTGGACCGGGCAACGGCCGTGCAACCGGCATTCCGGCTGACCGATCGCAATGCGCCGACCGTTGTCGAGATTTGCCGGCGCCTCGACGGCATTCCGCTCGCGCTCGAGCTTGCCGCAGCGCGCGTAGGCACGTTGTCGATCGAGCAAATCGCGGCGCGCGTCAACGATCGGTTCCGGCTTCTCACCACGGGCGACCGCACGGGGGAGCGCCGCCAACAGACGCTGCGCTCGGCGATCGACTGGAGCTACGATCTCTTAACCGAGCAGGAACGGATCCTTTTTCGCCGGCTTGCCGTCTTCGCGGGCGGTTGGACGCTCGAGGCCGCGGAGGCGGTCGCGGCGGGCGGGAGCATCTCCGGCCAGGACATTCTCGACTTGCTCGGCGACCTCGTCGACAAGTCGCTTGTGGTGATTTCCGGCGAAGGCAGACGCTATCGTTTTCTGGAAACCGTTCGCCAGTATGCGGATGAGCGATTGACCGAGGCAGGCGAGGGCGAACAAGCTCGGCAACGGCAACTCGATTTCTATCTGGCGTTCGTCGAGAAGGCTGGGGCCGGCCTCACAGGCGAGGACCAAGCGACTTGGCTCGAGCAGCTCGATGCCGACCGCGAAAACGTGCTTTCCGCGCATACGTGGTGTTTACGGACGCGCGACGGCGCCGAGACAGGCTACCGTTTGGTGCACGCGATCAAGCTTTACTGGTTCGTGCGCGGTCTGCTCAATCTTGGTCATCGCGTGACGGTCGAAGCTCTTTCCAATCCGCCGCCTCGACCGCACAGCCTCCTGCGTTGCAAGGCGCTGTGGGTTGCGGGACAAATTTGCAGCTACACCGGCCGCTATGCAGAGGCGCAGCAGCACCTGCAGGAGAGCCTCGCGATCGCGCGACATCACGACGATCGGTCCATGATCGCGTCCATCCACACTTATCTTGCTTTGGCAGCGCTCGGACTAGGCGATCGCGCCGCCGCCCGGGTTCATAGCGAACAAGCGCTCGAGCTGGCTCGCGAATCAGGCAATCAGCGCGAAATCACCGTGGCGTCGAATGCGCTCGCCCAGTTGCATCGGTTGGACGACAATCTGGATGATGCCGAACCGCTCTATGAGCAAGTCGTGGCGTTGGCTCACGAGCTTCACGACCAGGAATTCGCCGCTATCGGAATTATTGGCCTCGCGATGGTGGCGATCAGTCGCGGTCTGGCGCAGCGTGCGAGCGATTTACTCCGGCGGGCCCTAGCGATCGCCGAGGCAACACGATCTCACCCGGCGGCACAAAGTGCGCTGGAAGTTTCCGCGGGCCTCGCTTCGTATTTGAACGAGTGGGAACGGGCCGTGCGTACTTACGCGGCTGCGGAAACTCAAGCGGCGCGCACCGGTATTCGACGCGATCCGGCGGACGAAGCGTTCTTGCAACCGCTGCTCGCCAAGACGCGCGAGGCGCTCGGTGAATCGAGATTTACGGCTATTGAAGCGTCGGGCCGAGCGATGTCGTTCGAAGCGGCAATTGCCGAAGTACGAACGTGGCTGGCTGCGCGTAACTAGCCGTTGCGCGAAAACCGGGGGCCTCCGCACCCGCGGCCCCGCCCGGCCTCGGTCAAGTGAGCGATTCTCAGCTGATCAACCAGGGATCGAGCGGCTCACAGAAGGGCTTGTCGCCAGTCGATCGGCGAACGTTAACGCCATAGCGGTAGTTCTTGCGCGGATGCTTATGATTGAACATGATCGTCACGGTCTGGCCATTTCCGGGAACAATCGCATTCGAGAAATCATCATCCGGGTCTTCCTTGATAAAGATGGCGAACTTGACCGGCGTGCCAGAAAACTCAAAGCCCGGCGTCATCATCTTCCAAGTGATCTTGTGTGGACCATCGGCGGTGGCGTCGATATCGGCGACGGGACCGGGTTGACATGAATCGCCGATCGAATTGACGGTTACTGGAATTTCGCACTCCGGCCCTGCGCATCGGTTCGTTGTGTCAGAGGGCTTGAAGCCCGGTTGCGCGCAGGATGCGAGTACGGCAGACGCGACGGCGATGAATAGCAGCGATCTGATTCTCGTTCTCATTTGATTCTCCCTTTTGCCGGTGCGCCAAAACGGTCGCGGCAGTCCGATGATCACGGGCGCCGTGCCGAATCAGCGAACCATCCCCTTTGCTTCGCTGAAACGCGCTTTTCGTCTACGCGTGCCCGACGCTACGAAGGAAACCTCCGCTACGTCGCGCCCGCATTGTCGAGGAACGCTTGTCCACATGCAACCGCCATTTGGATGCCCCGAACGGCGAGTTCGGGCAAGCTAGGGCGTTTCAGCCAGCTGCCCATAAATGAAGCGGCACAGAATCATGCATACAAAGTCGATTGCTCCGATTATCGCGTTCGCAGCAATGTGCGTTGCCCACGACATGGGCGTCGCACAGACAGCGCCGAACAGCGATCAGACACCTCCTGCATTTCGCCTTCCGGATGGCGCGCGTCCGCTCCACTATGATTTGACGCTCACGGTCGTACCCGGTGACGCGAAGGCGCCGGGTGAGATTGCGATCGACGTCGAGCTTTCGCGCCCGCATTCCGTGTTGTGGCTCAACGCCGATTCCCTGACGATTTCGGGGGCATCGGTCAATGCGCCCGGAACGCGGGTGACGGTGCTGTCAGGCCATGAGCAATTCGTCGGGCTCGCGTTCGACCCGCCGCTACCTACTGGCAAGTATCGGCTCACCCTTGCGTTTGAGGCTCCGCAGAGCCGCAATTCGACGCGCGGGATCTTCGCGCTCGAGGAGGGCGGCGCGGCGTACGCGATGACGCAATTCGAGGCGGTCTCGGCGCGGCGGGCGTTTCCATGCTTCGACGAGCCGGGGTTCAAGGTGCCATGGCGGCTCACATTGCGCGTGCCGCGCGACTTGGTCGCGTTATCGAACACGCCGATCGAGAGCGTGATACAGGGCACCGATGGATTGAAAACCGTGCGCTTCGGCGAGACGCGTCCGCTGCCGTCATATCTGATCGCATTCGCTGTCGGACCATGGCAATTTGTCGATATCGGGCGCCTGGGCGCCAAGCCAACGCCGATGCGCATCGTCGTGCCGCGGGGCCGCCTTGGCGACACCGAATTTGTCACTCGCTCGTATCCGCGGCTCTTCGGGCAGCTCGAGAAGTGGTTCGGGATACCGTACCCCTACGAGAAGCTCGATCACATCGCGATTCCGCTGACTGTCCGATTCGCGATGGAGAATGTCGGACTGATCACGTACGGTTCACCAGGTTTGCTCGCGAAGACGGATGCCGCGACGCCACGATTCCGCCGCGGTGCGGCCAATGTCGGCGCGCACGAAATGGCGCACCAGTGGTTCGGCAATCTCGTCACGCCCGCGTGGTGGGACGACATTTGGCTGAACGAAGCGTTCGCGACGTGGATCGCCGAGAAGATGGTGAACCAGTGGCGACCGGACTACGATCGCGGTGCCGCTCGGATCAATGAGCGCGCGGAGGCAATCGACGCCGACGCGCTCACTTCGGCGCGGCGGATACGCGAGCCGGTCACCTCGCGTAGCGACATATTCAACGCCTTCGATTACATCACTTATCAAAAGGGCGCAACGGTCATCGGCATGTTCGAAGGCTGGATCGGCGAAGAAAAGTTCCGGCGCGGCGTGCGTCAGTATCTCGACTCGCGGCAGGATGGGTCGGCGACCGCCGACGATTTTTTGCAGGCGCTCACCCGTGTGAGTCGACTGCCTGTCACGCCGGCATTCAACACGTTCTTGAATCAGAATGGGGTGCCGCAGATCGACGTGAGACTGCATTGCGCGCCGACACGCGCGTGGATCGAGCTCACGCAGCATCGGCTTGCGGCCCTCGGCGCGAAAAATGTCGACGCACGGCAATGGCAAATTCCGGTATGCACGCACTACGGCAGCGGAAATTCGTTTCGGCAGGCATGCGGGCTGATGACTGAAGAGACGAAGACGCTTCCGCTGCAGGGCGGTTGTCCATCATTCGTGTTCGCCAACGCGGGTGGTCGCGGCTATTACGTTCCCAATTATCGCGGCGACCTGCTCGCGAAGCTCGCAACGCATCGCAATTCGTTGACGACGGCGGAATACGCCAGTCTTGTCTACGATATGCGCGCGCTGGTTCGCGCGGACTCGGTCAGCGGGGCGCAAGCGATAGAGTGGATCCGCTTGGCGGGCACGGCACACGATCGTCACGTCGTGCTCGCTGCGATCGAGTTGGGCGAATTCGTACGTGACACGCTGGTGGCGGATGGAGAGCGGCCGAAATTCTCGGCATTCGCGCGGGAAGTGTTCGGATCGCGGGCGAGGGCGCTCGGTTTCTCGCCGAAGGCGAACGAAAGCGACGATGATCAGCTGATGCGCCGCAGCGTGTTGCGGTTCGTTGGGCGCGAAGACCCGCAGCTCGCCGCCCAAGCGCGAAAGCTCGCGTTCGCTTGGCTCAAGAATCGCAGGGCGGTCGATCCCGGAGTGGTCGAGACGGTGCTGATGCTTGCGGGGCAAACGGGCGATGCCGCGATGTTCGACGCGCTTCTCGCCGAGGCGAAGGCGACGTCCGATGGCCTCGACCGCCGCAATCTGATGATGGCGCTATTCTCGTTCAGCGATCCGATGCTCGCCAGGAAGGGGATGGCGCTTCTGCTCGACGCCAGCTTCGACACGCGCGAGTCCTGGACAGCGTTGTGGACCGGTTTCTCCGCGAATGCGACGCGCCGTGAGACGAACGACTACGTCATGGCAAACTTCGACGCGCTCGCGAAGACTGTCGGACGCGACGAGCCGGGTCGCTGGCCGTACTACGCGTCGGGCTTGTGCTCGGAGAAAGATCGCGCGGATGTCGAAGCATTTTGGAAAGAGCGCGCGAAGAACTATGCGGGCGCGGAACGAGAATTGGCGCAGACGCTGGAGGGAATTGCGCTCTGCACACGATTAAGATCGGCACAGGGCAACGCGATACTGCAACTTTCCGGGGCGACGCGTTAGTTCGGCCATCGGCCGCGGTCATTGCAATCTCGCCGCGAGAAACTCACCGACGCCTGTCCAGAACGTATCCGGAACGCTCAGCGTGTTGTGATCCGTGCCGGGTACGTCGAGCCATGTCTTCGGCCCGGCCCAAGCGTCGTATAGTGCTTGCGATCGCGTGCGTGGAATGATCACATCGCTCGACGCGACGACGGCGAGCATGGGAACGCGCATCCGGCGTGCATCGCCGTCGACATCGAATCGGTGCTTCAGCAGCCACGACACCGGCAACCATGGATAATGCGTGCGCCCGAGCGCGACGAGGCTGTCATACGGTGAGGCGAGTATGACGCCCGCGAGCGGTCTTGCGGCGGCCAGCTTCACCGCGACACCGCTACCAAGACTTCGTCCCATTGCAACGATATGTGTGGCGTCCACATCGGATCGCACGGCCACTGCGTCATATACCGCGAGTGCATCGGCAACGAGCGCCTTCTCACCGGGCGATCCCTCGCTCTTCCCGTAGCCGCGGTAATTCATTGCGACGATTGTCCATCCAAACGGCCAGCGCCGCTCGGTGATCGTCCAGGAGACTTCCTCCGCATTGCCACCGAAGTACAGTACGACCGGCGCCGGCGTCGCGGTTGCAGTACGCATCCAGCCACGTAGTCGCGTTCCATCGCTCGACGCGATTTCGAGCGGCGCGATCTCCGTTCCGATGTGCGCGGTCGACACAATCGGTTGGGGGAAAAAGATCAGCTGGTCCTGCGCAAGCCAGGCGATTGCGGGCACGCCGAGCACGATTGCGATCAGCAGGATCAACCATTCCATCAGATGTGATCTTTGAGCGGCCATGACGCCGAGAAACCGGGCTGCGCTTGCTACGGTCGCGATTTCTGGGTGGTGCGGCGGCGAAGGTCGAGGTCGATATCGAGGTATTTCCAGTAACTCGAGAACACCGGCGGCGCGAAACCCCGGACCCACGGCTGCACGAAGTTGTTGTCGAGCCGATACACGGCCGGCAATTGCGGCATGTACGTGCGCGCGATCTCCGACATCGTGCGCGCCGCGCCGGCTTGCTCTTCGTCGTCGCCGGTGCGCAGAAACTGGTCCAGCGAACGATCGTATTCGGCGAGCTTGAACTGCGAGACATTGACCCGCTGCGGCTGCTTGCCGCTGAGCTGCACGAGCTCCGCGTAACCCGAAGGTGATCCACCGAAGCCGCCGTAATAGAGCTGGAACTTCCCTTTCTCGAGTTCCTTGATGATGTCCTGGAATGGCGCCTGACGGAACGCCGTGCGGAGGCCAATGGCATCCATGTTCTTCTTCCACAGCGTCTCGATCTCGCGTGAAACCGCACCGCTTCGCTGCGACAAGGTCAACGTCAGCGGCGTTCCATCCGGAGCGTTTCGATAACCGTCGCCGCCGCGCTGGTAACCGAAGCGATCGAGCAACGCTTTTGCGGTCGGGGGATCGTAAAGCGATTTCGTGGGCAACGTGGAATCATGGCCGCCTACGCCGGGCGGCACGATCTGGTTCGCCGGAATCGCCTGCCCAGCGTACACAATCCTCGTCAGTTCCTCGGCGTCGAACGCGAGCGCGATGGCGCGGCGGAGCGCAATGCGCGCGTTGCCCATCCCGCCGATGTCGGCATCGGCGACATTGAAATAGAGGTAGAAGCCAAACGGCTCCGGAAAGGCAATCCGTGTTACGCCGCGTGCTGCGTATTCGGGTTTGAGCTTGCCGTTGTCGAGGAGTCGCGTGGCGACCTCACCGCGCAATAAGACGAAGTCGAGACCGCCTCTCTCGAATTGGAGTAGGCGCGTAAGGTCTTCGTCGATCATATTGATTTCGATGACACCTATCTGCGGCAGAATCTTGCCTTGCATGCTGCGAACGAGCGGAGCGTGCGCGGGTTTGCTGCTTTCCGGAAAGTGAACGGGGCGATAGCGCGGATTGGCTTCGAGCATGATGCGCGAGCCGCGCTTCCATTCGCGTAATCGGAATGGACCTGTACCCACGGGTCGCGTGCGAATGTCCGGGCCGGCGGCCTCGACCACTTCGCGAGCAGAGGCGCCGACGAAGCCCAGCAGATCGCGGACGTTCGGATAGTTGGGCTCGTTCAGTCGTATTTGGAAGGTATAGCGGCCGAGCGCGCGCAGCCCTTCGATGGGTCGATCGAAGTCGAACTTGCCCGCGGCGCGCGCCGCGTCGATGACGGGTCGCGCGCCGATGATGAGGTCGGTAAGAATCGGCGATCCGCCACGGCGGCCGTTCGGGTCCAGCCACCGCTTGTACGAGTAGACGTAATCGTCGGCGGTGAGCTCGCGCGGCTTGCCTTTGAAGGCCGGATCATCGGTGAATTGGATTCCTTGCGTCAGCCGGATCGTCCATACTTTTCCGCCATCGGTGATCTCGACCGGCACTGCGGCAGTCACTGGCGTCAGCTTGGGCGGCGAGGCGAGATAGTCCCATTCGAACGCCGGCTCGAAGATCGCCTGGATGACCTGGAACGATGGGTCATCGGTGTACGCGTGTGGGTCGAGTGTCTCGATGTCGGGGGAGGCGATGCGGAGGACTTTGGCCGGGTCGGCGGCGTGGGCCGCGAGCGTGACCGCGACGAGGAGCGTCACGACGACAAAGCGACTCACGGCGACTCCCAGGCTAATCCGAGCTTCATGCATGTGTGGTGCGGCGGCTCTGGTGCGGCAGCGAATCTTGACAGATGCCGCCGTCGAGCCTAGCTTCGTTGCTCCGTCAATCTGGGACGGAATTTCAATTGCTCGGGGAGATGCGCCATGCGGAGATATATCGTCCTTACGTTGGCTGCCGTGGCTTTGCTCGTGTCGTCGGTCTTGAACGCGCAACACAAGATGGCGTCACCGTCCGAAACAGCGAAGCCCGCGGCACCGAAGATGACAACCGCGCAGAAGATTGCGAATGCCATGAGTGCGGCGCCCGCCGTGATCAGCAAGAACGCCACGATCATGGATTGGCCCGAGAAAGAGGGTGGTCAACCGAAGCAATTGCGTGCGGGCACCAACGGATGGGTTTGCTTTCCCAGCGCACCGACTGAATTCGGCGCGGCGTCCGGCGACGACCCGATGTGCATGGACAAGCAATGGCAGACTTGGGGTGAAGCCTGGATGAGTAAAACACAACCGAAGGTGGAGGGTACCGGCATTGCGTACATGCTCAAAGGCGACAAGGGCGCTAGCAACACCGATCCGTTCGCAACCGGTCCGACCGCAACGAACAATTGGGTCGTGTCGCCTCCGCACATCATGGTGCTCTATGCCGACCTAAAAATGCTTGACGCGTTTCCGACGGATCCTAATAGCGGCGGGCCGTGGGTCATGTGGAAGGGCACACCTTATGCGCACCTGATGGTTCCGGTGGCGCCGACGAAAACGGCCAAAGTGCGCGCGGCAAAATAAAAAGCAGGCAACTCGTCGCGCCTATCGCATGACTTGACTCAACGGAGAAAACCCATGGCGGCAGCCAAGCTGATCGTGATGTATCCAATGCCGAAGGATATGGCGGCATTCGAACGAGCCTACAGCGCCGAGCACATTCCGATGGCGGCTCCGATTTTTCAAGCGGCTGGCGCGACGAAGGCGGTGCTGACGAAGATTGTCGAAGCGGCGGGCGGGACGCCTGCGTTCCATCGCATCGCCGAGATCCACTTCCCTTCTATGCAAGTTTTGCAGGCCTGCGCAGAATCGCAGGCGGGGCGCGACGCGCTTGCGCATGCACATAAGATTTCGAATGGAGGAGCCCCGAGCGTTCTGATTGCCGAGGAGGACGTGGTGAAGTTAGGTGGGAGTTGAGCAATGCAAGCGCCGGATTCGGCGCAAACTAAAATTGCTTGTGAGTCCCGACCGTGAATCCGCCGGGCTGCACGTCAAGGATCAACGGATGATTGTTACAAGGAGGGCGACCCGCCGTGCAATGTTCGCGGGCGAGGAGGAGGAGCGACCGCGCACATCGACACGACGGACCACCGAAGCCGAAGTTGCGATCGCAGCTTCAGAATTTGTAATTTACCCCTGCCGAAACGCCTTGCAATCGTCCGCCCGCGAAGCAATGCGGTCCGTCGTTGCTGACGCCCCCGGTCGTCGGATCGAAAGCGGCCATCGGACTCGAATCGTGGCAGTCCGTGGTGACGCCATGGCCCCCCGCGCCGAGGTCGTAGTGGGCATCGCGATGATTGACCGTCATCGCCCAGTCCGCATAGAGCGTCGTGTTCTTGTCGAGCGCATGTCGCCAAGCGGCCGAATACAAATTGGCCGAATTGTCCGGGTTCGGGCCGCCCGTTGTGTTGTGCTGACCCGGGTCGCCGGGCGTCGCGCCTGCATGGCCCCATCCGAAGCTCACGCTATCTTTCTCAGTCAGGACTTGTGTTAGCGCCAGCCAGGTCGCGTTGTTTCGCGTGCGTTCATTCTGGAACTCGAGATCGGATGGAAGCTTTCTCTTCGTCCTCTCCCAGAGGGCGTTGACCGTGGTCCTGGAGGGGAACAGGTATTGACCGCCGATCTTGTATGCGTATTCGTCACCGACGTCCGTGGGGTCGAGATTGGGGAGATCGCTGGTGCGATTGACGTTCTTGTGCATTTCATAGGCGGCCGTCAGATAAAGCGGGCCAGTCTGATAAGCGGCGCTGGCGCTATAAAGGTTCCCGAAGGAACCGTCGTTGCACGTTGGAGGCAGCGCACCGCTGCCGGGAATGTTTCCGCCATTGCAGTCCGGTTCAGACGAGGGGACGATGCTGCTGTCGTCGGTGCGGTTCTGGCCCGGCGAGTACATCGCCTTGAACGAGACGCCGCTCCAACTAGGGGATTCGTACCAGACCGCGTGAGCTGCGCGCAAACCGAATTCGACGCGATTGT
>VBCG01000017.1 GCA_005881895.1 Betaproteobacteria bacterium | reverse complement strand
CGTCGTCAGCGCGCTTCTGCGCTCGCCGGCAGCCCTCGTCCGCCGTGGACTATCAGGCGACGAGCGACTGGCCGTTCTCAGCACGCTCCTCAAGGCGTTCTTCGCACCGATTATGGCGGTGTCGTTGATGCGGTTCACGATGGGATCGCTCGACAACGGATGGGCGATGGTAGCGGGCGGAGCGCTTGACGCCGACTTTGCCCACGCGTTCAACCGCTACGGATTCTGGTTAGCGATGCAAACGATCCTGCTCGTCGACGTCCTGCTGTTCACCGTCGGTTACCTGGTCGAATTGCCGACGCTGAAGAACGAAATTCGTTCGGTCGATCCGACGCTGGTCGGCTGGACGGCGGCGCTGCTGTGTTACCCGCCGTTCAACGGGATCACCAGCCACGTACTCGGCTACCAAGTCAGCGATTTTCCCCAGTTCGACAATCCCACCGCGCACGTGCTGCTCAACATCCTGCTGCTGGCGCTGATGGCGATCTACGCGGGCGCGTCGGTCGCGCTCGGCTTCAAGGCCAGCAACCTCACGCATCGAGGCATCGTCGAGCGGGGGCCATACGCCGTGATCCGGCATCCGGCCTACACTTGCAAGAACATGGCGTGGTGGATCGGCTCCGTGCCGCTGGTGTCGGCGGCGTTCTCACAATCTTGGTTCAACGGCATCCTTGCGCTCGGGACGGTCGTCGGCTGGACGATGCTGTACGTCCTGCGCGCCATAACCGAGGAGGACCACCTGCGAAGCGTCGACGGCGCGTACGCCGCGTATGCCGAGCGGGTGCGGTACCGATTCGTGCCCGGGCTCGTCTGACCCGGCGCATGCTCACGCGCGTGTCGGTACGGCCCGGCACGGGTGCCGCTCTTTGTCGAAGCGTTTACAACTTCCGACGCAAAAAGAGGCGACAACGTCGCCCCTTTTAGTTTGTTCACCCGATCAACTCGGGAACGTCGGTATCACTTGCGGCCCGTCTTCTTCCCTGTGCCGGCCAAGCTCAAAGTTACCGCATTGGCGCTGGTCCCGACATTCAACGAGGCCGTCCTGGACCCAATGTCGCTGGCCATGAACGTATAGGTCAATGTGCAGCTTTGGCCACCCGCCAATGTCACGTTAACTGCGCAGCTGCCGCCCATGATGAAGTCTCCGGGATTTGCCCCGCCTTGGGTGAGCGACGTGATCGTAAGCGTTCCGCCCCCCGAGTTCGAGAGCGTGGCAGTCTGTGCGCTACTCGTTCTGCCCACCGGCTGATTACTAACGAAATGGACGTGGGGCTTAGCGCAGCGGTTGCCGCAGCGGAGGTGGGTGACGCGGATGCGGCCTGCGTCACGACGAACGTGGTCCCGCCAATGGAGAGGTTCGCGCTGCGAGCGGCACCTGTGTTGGCCGAGACGGAATAAGCGATCGTTGCGCCGCCGCTGCCACTCGAGGCGGATACGACGAGCCATGACGCGCTGCTGCTCGCGGTCCACGTGCACCCCGATCCGGTAGCAAGCGACGTTGTTCCCGCTCCACCCCCGGCGGAGGCCGTTGCGCTCGTGGGGCTCAACGCGTACGTGCACCCTGTGCCCTGATTGACGGTAAAGGTTTGGCCTCCGATGGCGATCGTTCCAGTGCGGGCAGGCCCCGCATTGGCAGTGAATGTGTAGTTCAGCGTTCCGGCCCCGCTGGTCCCTGAGCCTGCCGCGACGGCAAGCCAAGACGCATTGGCGGTCGAGGTCCATGCACAACCGGTCCCGGCGGTAACAGTGAGCGAACCACTGCCTGCCGAAGTGCCCACGTTCGCAGACACTGGCGACAACGCGTAGCTACATCCGCCGCCACCGCCTCCACCTGTCGAAAGGCGGAAATTGGCGACGGCATAGGCGTTCTGGTTGTGAACGCGAGCGACGTCGGCCGTACTGCTCAATCCAAGCAGGTCCGGCGGGCTGCCATACGTCATGTTCGGATTGGAGAAGTACGGAATGCGGGTTCCGCCGCATTGCGATGGGTAAGCCATTACGTCGCGCCACCCTTCGGTGCAATCGACGTAACCATGACCGTATGCATAAGGGGTCGTGCTTGCATCGACATACACGTCGTGTCGGGCGCCAAAGTTGTGCCCTAGTTCATGCGGGAAGCTGTAATTTCCCGAGGAACAGCCACGATTGACTACTGAGAACGCGTAGCTGGGAGACGGCCCAATCCAGCCATAGCCGCAATACTGAGACCCTTCGACGAACATGCTGACGAGGTCGGCGCCATAAGTGTCGCGTAAGGAAGCAACAACCGAATTTGAGCTTAGCCAATTGAGGTCGGTCGGAAAGTCTCCGCTTTCGCTGTAATTGACCTGCACGGAATTGACGAGCCGCAGACGGGCCGTGATGCCACTGTTTGCGTAGACCGTATTTGCCGTGTCGATAGCCTGCTGGATCTGCGCTCCGATTGCGGAACCGGCGGCTGCTGCAGTTTGATTGCTGTAGACGACCATCACGTCAATCGTTGCGCCGCTGTCGGCGGCCTTGCTCGGAATGTCATTTAGTGCGGAGCCAATCTTTGGCGGCGCGCTGAAGAGGCTCTTCGTCCCGAACGACGGAGCCAATGGATCTCCGAGACCGGGCGGATGGTCAGGCGGGAATGCACTTTCGTTTATTTCGCGAAGAAGGTGTAGTCCGTCGGCCGTCGAATTGATCTGGTATCGACCACCGGCACGGTTTCCAGTGTCGCCAAGTACAATCGAGCCGGCCATTTGGCCGCTCACGACCGTGAGAATGACGTGGCTGCCGGAATGACCGCGGACATGCCCGTACCACGTGTAGTTGTTGGACGCACGATTCTCGAAGCGATCCAAGTCGACTGTGACCTGAAGGCCGTCGAACAGATCGACGTCGATCTGCGCGGGCGCAGCTCCCAAGGACGGATCGAGCTCCTGGAAGTTGACACCGACCGGTCGTTGACGCGCGACTCCAGGCTCGGGCGCTCTAGAGCTCACCGCGTATCGCGCGGCATCACTCGCCGTTGGCGGAAGGAGCAACCCTGCCGGGGGGCCGGCTGCATACGCCGAGCTGCTCGCGAATGCGCCAAAAGCAGCGATCACGCAAACGACCAAGTCGTATAGCCAATCACAGCGAGTAGACGGCCAGCACGCGGCGGCGAAGTTGCCCGACATTGCGCTGGAACCATTTGCAGGAGTGGAAAATTTCATTCGGTCGCCCCTTGGACCTACGTATTGAACACACAGGTCTACGAAGCGACACGGACTGCGTCGAGACCCGCCCTAAACGCCGAGATACCATCCAGCGCCGGACGTATCCGCGCAAAAAGCCAGCATGCGAATGTCATCAAACGTTCGCCATGCGGCGAGTCCGGCAATCCCGCTGTCTTAGGACCGAAGTCCCTTAGATCGGTGATTTTGCGTCCCCGGCTTTCGCCTGGGTTTTGCCCTGAAACAGACTTATGACGGCGGCATTATAAACCACTAACGCCAGAACTACGCAAGCACAAATTTTTGTTTTGGCCAAACGTTTTCGTGTTTTTGGTCCTTATTCGAAGTCTATGGTTGTTTCTGACGGGTTAATGTCAGAGGAATATTTACTTCTTTTTGGGGGCTACGAATTGTCGAACACAGCGCCCGACTCATATTCTTGCTCTTGCCCACCCTTCGGCTCGTGATGCATTGGCTCAGCAGACACTGCATCACCGACGTCTTTTCGCGTGCCGCGAGCCGGGTGTATGCTGGTTTCGCTTGCGCCGTCGTCAAACGGTAACGTGCAAGCCGTCAAATCGCGCGTATCGCGCGGCCAATTAGTCGAGGATGACCATGAGCCTCATCGATTTCGTGAAAGACGCCGGGGAAAAGCTGTTCGGCCGCGGCCAGGCACAAGCGGCAATGACGGAAGTGAAGGCCGATCCGAACAACGAAGCGAAGGTGCAAGCGGCGAACGCCGCTGCAGGCGATGCGATCCTCGATTACATCAAGTCGCAAAATCTTTCGGCGACCGGCTTGACCGTCACGTTCGACGGCGCAACGTCGACCGTTTCAGTGTTCGGCGTGGCGCCCGATCAGGCCACGAAGGAAAAGATCGCGCTGTGCTGCGGTAACGTTGCCGGCGTCGCCAAGGTCAACAACATGATGTCGGTCGACCAAAGCGCTCCCGAGGCCACTTACTACACCGTGGTCGCGGGCGACACGCTATCGAAGATCTCGAAGACGAATTACGGAGATCCGAACAAATACATGAAGATCTTCGAAGCGAACAAACCGATGCTGTCGGATCCCAACAAGATTTATCCGGGACAGGTGCTCCGCGTGCCGCCACTCTGAACGGTTGGTCATGATTTTCGTCCAGTTCGTCGCTCAGACGCCCATTGGCGATCCGGAAGATCCCGAGTGGGAAGACGGTGATCCCGATGAGGAAGAAGACGAAGACGACGACGAAGAAGAGCCAGTTCAGACTCGCGGGTGCTTACGCTCGATCCACTCTGGCATGGCGGCGGCGCATGCGCCGCTGCGTGACACGCACGACAAGACCCCAGACGATCGCCGCGCCAGAGGTTGCATAAATCATCGTGATCGCATCGAACGGCACCCGGAACCGGAGCTCACTCTTGAAGATCCAGACCGTAAGGAAAAGAGACAAGTAGAGCAGCGCTGGAACGGCGAGCGGTTTCCTCCAGCAGCGCAATGCCGCGATCATGCCGATTGCGAACAACGGTGTGATCGCTATCGCGAATAACGCTTCGTATACCCGCTCCGCGACGTGCCGCGGGCCGCCCTCGACGGGCCAAAGCGGATTGCCGGCAAAGAGGTAATACACGTAGCGCCCGCTGGTCACCAGGACGACCGGGCTCTCACGGACGCACTTCCAACCCTCGCGCCAGTAGTACGACTGGTCCGAAAACGGCACGCCCCAATGCTTCTCCTCGGTCTCTCCGAGGTAGACGAACAGTGGCGACCACCAGCGGGAGCCCCGGTTGTCGAAGTTGTGCTTGCTGGGGCACTTTCCCTCGACAAAATTCAGACCTCCGGCATCGGCGCCGAGCTTGAACTGCCCGTATTTCGCGTAGGCGAAGCCGCCATGCGCAAGTGCCACCAATGTCGCGATGCTTCCCATGATCGCCAGATGCGTAGCGGCACGGCGCACCGCGGCCATGTCCGGGACAGCCCGGAGCATGCTCCACGCCGCCAGAAGCAGCGGGAACAGCGCCGCCGACCCCTTCACGTAAAAGCCCGCCGCAAACGCCAGCCCGACCACGGCCGCGAAGCGTTTACTAGGATTTTCGGCCCAGCGCACCGCGCTCCAGAGCAGGAGCGTGATAAGGAACGTGTAGAGAGTCTCCGAGACCGCAAAGCTCGCCAGCGCCCACCATTGGACCTGGGCGCTCATAAGGACCAGCGCCGCAAGGTCCCAGCGGCCCGGCAGCAGACGGCGTGCCGTCCGCCATCCCAGGTAGACGCTCATCCAGACTAAAGCGACGTGGGTGAGCTTGAGCAGCCACCAGCCTCCTCCCGCCGCATTTCTCCACAGCGCCACCCACAGCGCGTAACCGATGGGCTGAAAGAAATGAATCGGATCGAAATGCCCGCGACCGATCTCGGCGGCGCGTAGGACATATCCGCGCATGTCCGAGAACACCGCAGTCTCCATAGGGTGCAGGTAGAACACCACCCAGGCGGTGACCAGCGCGTTCGCCAACAGAAGAACGGCCGGTGCCCAGGCAGCTATTCCCCGAAAGTGGCGAGTTATGGTGTCACCCGCGCGCGCAATGGACGTCGCTGCGCCCGCGAAAGTGAACAATTAACCACGTCCAGTCGGCCGGGCAGCCGATGCGGCAACGGGGCCCCTGGAACTGCCCCACGTGTAAACCGAGGTCACGGCGTAGTTCCAAACTGCGCCGACGATCGTACCAGCCAGCGCCGACCAGATCCATCCGGCGTGCGTTCCGGCGTACAGGTAGGTCGCGATCCCGACGTTGGCGACGGCCCCGACCAAACAGGCGGCCACGAACGATAGCCATCCACGGAGCAGCTGCCCTTTCCGCAACCTCCGGTCGCGATAGGTGAAAACGTTGTTCAGCAGAAAATTCGTCGTCATGGCGGTCAGCGTCGCCAGCGCCTGGCCAACGCCGAAATCGACGCCAATCAGCCTGAACAGGGTCCACAGCACGATCATGTGCACGGCGACCCCTGTCGCACCGACGAGAACGAAGAGAACGAACCGGACCGGAATGTAACGCCCGGCTTTCTTGTCCAGGAGCATCATCAGATACTCCCATGCAACAACGCTGTCTAACTTCGTTTCTCCGGCATGTCGGGGACGAAAGGTGTACGGTAGCTCGCGGAGTCGCGGTGGCCGCGATGCCGATGCGAGAATGTCGAGCAGGATCTTGAAGCCGATGCCGGAGAGACGCCTGACCACCTCCTGGAGCATCTCGCGTCTAATGACGAAAAAACCACTCAATGGATCCTTGAGATCCGCGCTCAACACCAGTCCGGCGAGATAAGTCCCAAAACGACTGATTCGCTGGCGGTTCGCGGACGCGCTGCCCAGACTTCCCCGTTCCATGTAACGACTGCCCACGACGACGTCGAGGTCGCCGGACTCGAGCGCGGCCAGCATCTCGGGCAGCAAGCGCTCGTCGTGCTGCATGTCCGCATCCATCACCGCGAGATACGGGGCGCTGGACGCAAGCATCCCTTCGATGCTCGCGCTGGCGAGCCCTCGTCTGCCGATGCGCTGTATAACCCGGACCCGGTGATCGAGTTGTGCGAGCGCCCGCACGAGATCGGCTGTCCCATCTGGTGAATCGTCGTCCACGAATACGACTTCCCAGCGTATCCCGGAAAGTGCGGCCGCAAGTCGCCGCAACAGCTCCTCGATGTTCGGCCGCTCGTTCAGCGTCGGAACAATTACGGCGAAATTCGGTCCGGGCCGACTCAATTCGGGCGATCCTCTGGAGGGGCTTCCGCTAATCATTCGATCGTCGACAGCCCAACGATAGATCGAACAACGTTTCGCGCGACGCCGTTGTGCAAGGGAAGCGGAGCGATGCCCGTCATTCGTGTCAATGCCGAGATCGGTAGTTTATCGAAATCGCCTGGTTTTGCCGCCCCGACATGCTAATGGAAGTGTGCGCCTAGGGGACAACCGGTTGGCTTCACGCTCGTTTGGCCTACCGCCGTCTCCAGGCGTTAACGTGCCCACGTTTATACGTCACCCTTATTGCGCTGCATCATCGGGCTCAAGCGGAATGTCTTAACCGCAAGACACATTCGCGGCATACTCGAATCTTGTCTCCGCCTTTGCGGTGTTTCCGGATGACGCCTTACCTCTCGATCGAATCGCTCAACGTCGGTTACGGAAACACGCGGGTATTGAACGAAGTCAGCCTCGACGTCGCGCGCGGCGAGCTCGTTGCGCTGCTCGGGAGCTCCGGCTGCGGCAAGACGACGCTGTTGCGGTCGATCGCCGGATTCGTAACACCGGAATCGGGCGCGATCAAAGTCGACGGTCGCGACATCGCGCGACTGCCGCCGGAAAAGCGGGGCACCGCGATGATGTTTCAGTCATACGCGCTGTGGCCGCACATGTCTGTCGAGGACAACATTGGCTACGGACTCAAGATGCGCAGTTGGAAGAAAGACGCCATCGCGAAACGTGTCGGCGAGATGCTTACATTGCTGCAACTCGTAGGTTTCGGTCCGCGCTCGGTTATGCAACTGTCCGGTGGACAGCGTCAGCGCGTCGCGCTCGGTCGGGCGTTGGCGGTCGACCCTCAGCTCCTGCTGCTGGATGAGCCGATGTCCAATCTCGACTACAAAGTGCGCATCGAGCTGCGCCATGAGCTACGCGCGCTCCAGCGGAGAATCGGCATCACCGCCGTCTATGTCACGCACGATCGCGAGGAGGCGTTGACGTTGGCCGACCGGATCGCAGTCATCGACGCGGGGCGCGTCGTGCAGTACGGTCCGCCCGAAGAAATTTTCCATCGCCCGACGTCTGCGTTCGTCGCGGGCTTCATGGGCGCGGATAACGCAATCGACGTTATGCGTTTGCCCAACGGTTCGCTGACCGCCGATCAAGTGGGCGGCGAAAAGCTGCGTGCGCATTTCCGCAGCGACGTCGCATGGATCACGACGGAGCGCTCCGCGTCCGGCGACGACGATTTACGCCTCGCCGGCACCGTCACGCAGGCCATCTACGTCGGCCAAGGTTATCGTTACCGGGTTCGGACCAACGGTGCGGACATCTGGGCGAACGCCGAAGAGCGCATGCCCGAAGGCGCGGTCGTTTCCGTCGTTGTTCCGCGCGCAGCGCTTCTCGTCTTTTCAGCCGCTACATCTACCCGTCACTAGGAGGATCGCATGAAATTACTATCCGTCCGTTCGCTGCTTGTCGTCGCGGCGCTGATTGCCGCGAGCGGCGCACCATCTGCTCTCGCGCAGACGTTGAACGTCATTACCGCGGGCGACCAGAACATGGTCGACTATGTCAATAACTATCTCGGCCCCAAGTTCGAGAAGCTGAATCCGGGCGTGAAAGTGCGCGCCGTCGGCACCGGGCCCGGCGATTCCGGTTCGCAGAAAATTTACGAAAAGCTATCCGCCCAGCAGAAAGCCGGCTCTGCCGCGTGGGATATCGACGTGGCCGTCGTGCACCAGCGCGGCGCAGCGACGATGGTCAATGAAAAGCTGCTGATGCCCTACCGCAACGACGTCGCGGCCGGCAAGCTGGTGTCGCGCGACACCGCGAAAAACGCGCTCGGCGCGAACGTCGACGGCTATGTGTTGCCGATGTTCCACAGCCAAATCGCTTTTGCCTACAACCCCGATCTCGTCAAGACACCGCCGAAATCGTTTGTCGAGCTGAACGAATGGGTGAAGAAGAATCCAAAACAGTTCGGCTACAACGGTGTGAAGGGCGGCATGTCCGGCGTCGGCTTCGTCATGGGTTGGGTCGCCGCCAATAGCGGGATGGGCGACAAGCTTGAAAAAGGCCCGTACGACCCGGCACAGAAAGCGACGATCGACAAATCGCTCGCCAGTCTCAAAGATTTCAATCAGTACGTCGTGATGACGCCGGGCAACGCGGGAACGCTCGACATGCTGAATCGCGGTGAGATCGCGATGGGTCCTGTTTGGGTCGACATGTTCTACACGTGGCAAGCCGACGGGAAGATGAGCCCGAACATCAAGCTCGCGCTGCCATCGCCCGGTCTTCCGGGACAACCGATGTACTACGTGATACCGGCAAAAGCCGCGAACGCTGCCATCGCGAAGAAGTTTATCGATTTTGCGGAGAGCCCGGAAATTCAGGCAGAGGGCATCGTCAAGCAATTCAATTGGTATCCCGGTATCGATCCGCAATACGTGCAGAGCAAAATGGAGCCGGCTGCGTGGAACAAGCTCTTCACCGACATCTCGCCCGCGGATTTGTCGAAGAACGGCCGGCCGTTCCCGCTTTCCGAATACTTCACCGACATCGTCGAGGGTTACGAGCGCGTCGTGTTGAAGTGACAGTGCGGGTGCCTGTCATCCCGAGCGATAGCGAGGGACCTGCTTCATGTCGCGGGCCGACAGCAGGTCCCTCGCACGAAATTGCGCCGTGCTCGGGATGACAAAGAGCGACGCCACCGTTGGTGCCTGGCGCGCCTACGCGCTCGTCGGGCCGGCGCTCGCCGTCATCGCGGTGTTTTTTGTGTTGCCGCTCGCGATGTCGGCGGTGCTCGCCTTTCGCGGCAAAACAGGCGAATTCACGCTCGAGCACTTCGACAAGTCCTGGGACCTTTATCGCACCGACTTAATGTTCACGATCGGGATCGTGCTCTTGTCGACGGTGCTGATCGGCGTTGTGGCTATTGTGATCGCCGGTTATCTGACACTCGGCGAGAATCCACGTGCGGTCGCGGTCTTGCGCTGGCTGTATCGCTGGCCACTCTTCATTCCATTCATCGTCACCGGCCAGGTGATGCGCACGTTTCTTGCCAAGAACGGCATGCTGAATCATGTGTTGATCGGCGCGGGCTGGGTCGAGCCTCTTGCAGCGCAGAGCGTCCTCGACTGGCGCGGCATCGTCGTGGCGTTCGTATGGAAGCAGGCGCCGTTCGTCACGCTATTGCTTGCCGGCGCAATGGCGTCGCTCGAGACGCAGCATATCGAGGCGGCGCGCAATCTCGGCGCTCCGCGGTGGCGTGTGCTGATCGACGTCATCCTTCCGCAAGTGCGGGGCACGCTGCTCGTCGGCCTCGTGCTTTCGTTCGTCACGATGTTGTCGGTTCTCTCGGTACCGCTGATGATCAACCCCAATTCACCGACGATGATGACCGTCGATGTCGCCTACCGGATCAACACGCATGGCGATTACGCGGTCGCGAATGCGCTATGCCTGATGTCGCTCGTCGTGGCGGGCTTCGGCGCCTGGTTCTATTTACGGCACTCGGCGCGAAGCTTTAGCCAATGAGCGCCATCGGTACGTCCATGAACGCCGGCGCGGCATCGAGTTGGCCGCGAATGTTTGGCATCGCGCTTCTGCTGGCGTTGTTCGCATTCGTCATCTTCGGACCACTCGCCAACCTGTTTCTCTGGGCATTCGCCGAGAAGTGGTACTTCCCGAGCAAATTACCGCAGGAATTCGGCTTCACATTCTGGGCGCGGGTATTCGCGCCGCGCGGCAATGCGCTCGCCTCGCTCGGCACGAGCATCTGGATCGCGTTGCTGACGGTGCTCATGAGCTTGATCGTAGCGATTCCCGCGGGCTACGCGCTCGCCCGCCTCCGGCTACGCTGGCGATCGTTGATCCTGCTTGCGTTCCTGTTGCCGCAAGCGGTGCCCAATCTTCCGGTTTACGTCAACATCGCTCGCGTGTTCTACGAGATCGGCCTCAACGGGACGATTCTCGGCGTCGTGCTCGTCCATGCGGCGCATGGATTGGTGCTGGCCGTTTGGATCGCGTCGGCGGCGTTCGCGTCGGTCGACGTGTCGCTCGAGGAGGCCGCGCGCAACATCGGCGCGTCGCCATGGACGTGCTTTCGTACGGTGACACTGCCATTGGCAGCACCGGGACTCATCGCGAGCGCAATCTTCGTCTTTCTCGAGTCGCTCGATGAATTCACCGGCACCTATTTCGTCGGCGTACCGGACGTGACGACGCTGCCCTTGTTGATGTTCAACGCGAGCATGGGCGGCAACTATCAGATTGCGTCGATCACGGCGCTGCTGCTCCTCGTGCCGTCGATCGCGTTCATGCTCGTCGTCGAGCGGTTCCTGAAAGCCGATGTGTTGGCGATGGTGGGGCGTTAACGCGCCGCCCGTTCAGGCGTAACGACCGCCGCTAGTCCAAGCCGCCAAAGCGGCTATAGAACTCTGGGTTCGCCGGCGGCAGCGGATCGCCGTCGGGTGAAAGCGTCGCGGCAAGATGCATCTCTGCGCGCTTATGCGTCAGCCGGTAGAAGTCGCGGCAGAGTGCGAATGCGGCTGCGCCAGGCCAGTCGAGCGGGAGGAGGGCCGATGGAAGTTGCGGGTCGCGCAACAACACGCGTCGAAAAGCATGAATCAATAACGTGCGGACGATGAAGCATTGCCCAGGATCGCCGTTCTCTGCACCTGCTGCGCGAAACGTGTCGATGACCCCGCCGAAGCGCGCAAGGAATCGCCGGTAGTCCGCGGCAAGGGCGGCGAGATCCCAAGCGGTGCCGACGCGCGCCGCAAGGGACGCACCGCCGAGCGATGGATCGTCCTTCGCGCGCAAGACGGTTATTCGCGATTCGAGTCGGAGCGCAGACACGATTCGCGGCAAAGCCGAATCGCCGTGTAGCGGCCGCGCGTATGCCCCCGCCGCGAGCGTCCCAAATCCTTCCCACGCAAGCTCGTCGCGCAGGTTCAGTCGGGCTGCGGGTCCCGCTGTGTCGGGCGGCGCGAGCACGACTTCCCAATCGCCGTCCCAATCCGGATTCGGCGGCGTGTAGATTCGATGATGCGCCTGATCGAAGCGGCGCGCGCCTTCGCGCGTCAGCCGATAGCGGCTGCGCCGTCCCCGCGACTGTGCCCCGAGCCACCCGTCTCGGACCAGACGAAAGACGCTGGTGCGTACAAGGCGCTCGTTCATACCGAATGGCGCCATCAATCGAATCAATCCGGCGAGCCACACGGTGCCGCCGTGCGGTGCGAGCGCATCGCCCCAAACGGTAACGATGAGGGATCTTGCGCGCGGTGGATCTGACGCGAGCGCTCGCCGAATCCAGCGGGAGACGAAGGCATCGGCAGCGCTCTCGGCCGACGATCGTCCGGATATCCGCCGGGCACGTCGTGATACATTTTTGTCTTGACGCATGGCGAAAGTGTATCGTATAGTTCAAGCGCTGCGCCAGCGCTCGAGCGCGGGTCGCAAGCACCGGAGGCTCCGATGTACGCGCAAATGGTCGAAACCGGTGTCGCGAAGGTCCGCGACGCCCACGAAATGTCGCCCGACGAACAGGCGTTCCAGGCACGCGTTGACGCCGACATCAAGATCGAGCCGAAAGATGAGATGCCCGACGCTTACCGCCGCACGCTCATTCGGCAAATCCAGCAGCACGCCCATTCGGAGATCGTCGGCATGCTGCCGGAAGGCAACTGGATCACACGCGCGCCAACACTGAAGCGCAAGGCAATCCTGATGGCGAAGGTGCAGGACGAGGCAGGGCATGGTCTTTACCTGTATTCGGCCGCGGAAACATTGGGCGTATCACGCGATCAACTGATCGCCGATTTGCATGCCGGCAAAGTCAAGTATTCGTCGATTTTCAACTATCCGACGTTGAGCTGGGCCGACATTGGCGCCATTGGCTGGTTGGTCGACGGCGCCGCGATCATGAACCAGATTCCACTGTGCCGGTGCTCGTATGGTCCCTATGCGCGTGCGATGATCCGCATCTGCAAGGAAGAGTCGTTTCATCAGCGGCAAGGCTTCGACATCATGCTGACGCTATGCCGGGGCACCCCCGCGCAGAAGGCGATGGCACAGGACGCGTTAAACCGCTGGTGGTGGCCCTCGTTGATGATGTTCGGTCCGCCCGATGCGGAGAGCGTGCACAGTGCGCAGTCGGCGCGCTGGAAGATCAAGTTGCTGTCGAACGACGAGCTCCGTCAACGGTTTGTCGATCAAACGGTGCCGCAAGCCGATTACCTCGGCATTGCAATGCCCGATCCGCAGCTCAAATGGAACGAGACGAGCGGCCATTACGATATCGGTCCGATTGATTGGGACGAGTTCCACAATGTCCTCAAGGGCAATGGGCCGTGCAACCGCGATCGCATGCGTACGCGCGTGAAGGCTTGGGAAGACGGCGCGTGGGTGCGCGACGCGGCAGTGGCGTACGCGGAAAAGCAGGCGCGCAAAGCTGCGTGAAGGAATCAAACATGATCGAATGGCCATTGTGGGAAGTCTTCATCCGCTCGCAGCACGGGCTCGCGCACAAGCATGTCGGCAGCCTTCACGCGCCGGATGCCGAGATGGCAATCAAGAACGCACGCGACGTTTACACGCGCCGTAACGAAGGTGTGTCGATCTGGGTGGTCCGCTCGGCGGACGTTCACGCGTCGGCGCCAAGCGAGCGCGGACCGCTTTTCGAACCTGCGAACGACAAGGTCTACCGGCACCCGACGTTCTTTCCGATGCCGGAAGAAGTGAAGCATCTCTGACGATGAACGAGCCGTCGCCTCTGTTCGACTATGTGCTGCGATTTGCCGACAGCGATCTCGTGCTCGCGCAGCGGTTGGGAGAATGGGTCGGCCACGGACCGGCGCTCGAGGAAGACATCGCGCTCACCAATGTCGGGCTCGATTTACTCGGGCAAGCGCGGCTTTGGTTTGCGTACGCCGGCGAAGTCGAGGCACAGTCGCACGGTCGCGGTCGCAGCGAAGACGAGCTCGCGTTCTTGCGGGATGGCTCCGCGTTCCGGAATTTGCTGTTGAGCGAGCAGCCGAACGGCAACTATGCCGACACGATGGCGCGCCAGTTCTATTTCGATCAGTGGCACATGCTCGTGCTCGGCTCGCTTTCATCGTCGCGGGACCCGCGGATTGCCGAAATCGCCGCAAAGGCCCGCAAGGAAGTCGCGTATCACATCGAACGTTCGGCGGATTGGGTGATTCGCCTGGGAGACGGCACCGAGGAATCGCACCAGAAGATGCAGGCAGCGCTCGACTATTTATGGACGTATACCGGCGAAATGTTCGCGCCGGACAACGTCGAGCTGGCGTTGATCGAGACCGGCGTCGCGGCGGATGTTCGTGCGTTGCGCGAGCCGTGGCTTGCGAATATCGGACGCGTTCTCGACGTAGCAACGCTCGCATTGCCGACCGTCGCGTGGATGCAAGGTTCCAACGGCCGCGGCGGCAAGCAAGGCGTCCACAGCGAGCATCTGGGTCATATGCTGGCCGAGATGCAATTCTTGCAGCGCGCGTATCCCGGTTCGCAATGGTAGCGACGATGCTCCGGCGGGAACTTGGTGTCGAGCGCTCGGCGAACCTGGTCGATGCCGAGACTATCGATCGCGCGTGGCAAGCGCTGGCCGGTGTGCCGGATCCGGAAATTCCGATCGTATCGATCGTCGAGCTCGGCATCGTTCGCGCTATTCGCGTGGAAGACACAAGCCTCGTTATCGACGTAACGCCCACCTATTCAGGATGCCCGGCGACCGAGACGATCATGAATGACATCCGGGATGCACTCGCCGAGCGTGGAATCGCGAACGCGCGCATCGTGACACGACTCGCGCCGGCGTGGACGACCGATCGAATTGCGCCCGAGGCGAAGCGCAGGTTGCGCGAATTCGGGATAGCGCCTCCGCACGTCGCTGCCCCACGCATCGATGTGACGGGAATCAGCCCGCTCCGGCGCATCGTTGCCGTTGCCTGCCCGCGCTGCGCATCGATGCGCACGCGACTCGTGATCGCTGCGACGATTGCCTCGAGCCGTTCGATTATTTCAAGCCTCTCTAATGCGAGAAGCAGCACGGTGAGCAAGTTTCATCGTCTTCCTATCGCTCGCGTCGAACGGGAAACGCGTGACGCAGTCGCGGTCACGTTCGCGGTGCCGGAAGCGCTGCGCGACCAATTCTGTTTCACGCAAGGGCAGCATCTCACGCTGCGCGCTCAAATCGGCGGCGAAGACGTGCGTCGATCATATTCGATCTGCTCCGCCGTGCAGGACGGCGCGTTACGGATCGCCGTGAAGCGATCGCCCGGCGGCGCGTTTTCGACGTGGGCCAACGAAGCGCTCAAGGTCGGGGCGACGATCGACGTCATGCCGCCGATGGGCCATTTCAATGTGACGCTCGATCCCGACGCGAAGCGCCGCTATCTTGCCTTCGCCGCTGGGAGCGGCATCACGCCGCTCATGTCAATCATCAAGACGACGCTCGCCGTTGAACCG
The DNA here is from genome assembly GCA_005881895.1 of Betaproteobacteria bacterium. Taxonomy (GTDB): domain Bacteria; phylum Pseudomonadota; class Gammaproteobacteria; order Burkholderiales; family Casimicrobiaceae; genus VBCG01. Next base: position 12,929 of record VBCG01000017.1, on the reverse strand, counting down.
CAATCCCGCTTCACATTGTTCTACGGCAATCGGGCATCGAGCACCGTGATGTTCAGGGAGGAGTTGGCGGCGTTGAAAGACATCTATTTGACCCGCTTCAACCTCGTTCATGTGCTCTCGCGGGAAGCGCAGGATATCGATCTCTTGCACGGCCGTATCGACCGCGACCGGGCCGCGGCGTTGCTCGAGCACTGGGTTCGTTTGGAAGAAATCGACGCGGCGTTTGTGTGCGGCCCCGAGGGGATGATGGCAGCGGTGACCGAGGCGCTGAAGGCGCGCGGATTTCCAGAAACGAAGATCAAGATCGAGCGCTTCGCCGCGAGCATCCCGAAGCATCAGCACGTCGTGCGCCCGTTGCCGCAGGCGGGACAGTCGGAATGCGAAGTCACAGTGATCATCGACGGTACGCGAAAGTCGTTTTTGCTCGAAAAGGAGAAAGAGAACATCATCGAAGCCGGATTGAAGAACGGCATCGAATTGCCATACTCGTGCCGTGGCGGCGTCTGCTCGACCTGCCGTTGCCGCTTGCTGGAGGGCGAAGTCGATATGGATGTCAACTTTGCGCTCGAAGATTACGAGGTGGCACGCGGATTTATCCTGTCGTGTCAGAGTTATCCCACTACTGATCGAGTAGTTGTCGACTACGACCAGACCGGAACCGGCTAGCAACGTAAAACTGCAGCACGTTGCAATTGATTCGCGCCGCGCTACGATGTTCGCGCCGTGCTAGAGTTCGCAATGGAAGAATACCCGAGGTCTCCGTGCCGCATCCGTTGTTCGAAAAGCATCGCGCAACCCTCGAACGGGCATTGACCGCAATCGCGGAGCGCGGCTATTGGTCGCCGTACCCGGAGTCGGCGAGTCCCAAGGTCTATGGCGAAGGAACGGCCGACGCGGGCAAAGCCGCATTCGATGCACTGTTGAACCGCAGCTTTCCGTTGGAGCAGCCGGCGAGCATGGGTCAAGGCGGCGCAGAGAANNNGTACGGCTTCGCGCTCGGCATCACCTATCCGAAGAGCGACACCGATGCATTGTTTGCGGCCATCACCAAAGCGCGGGAAGAGTGGCGCAGAGCGGAACCGGAAGCATGGGTGGGTGTGTGCCTCGAAACCCTGTCGCGGATCAACAAGGAAAGTTTCCTGATCGCCAATGCCGTCATGCATACGACGGGCCAGGCATTCTTGATGGCGTTTCAGGCGGGCGGACCGCATGCGCAGGATCGCGGACTTGAAGCGGTGGCGTACGCTTGGGACGAAATGCGTCGCGTCCCCGCAAGCGCGCAATGGGAGAAGCCGCAAGGAAAGAACGAGCCGCTCAAGATGGAAAAGCGGTTTCGTATCGTGCCACGGGGTGTTGCGCTGGTCATCGGCTGCTGCACGTTTCCCACATGGAATGGTTACCCCGGGTTTTTTGCGAGCCTCGCCACCGGCAACGCAGTTGTGGTGAAGCCGCATCCGGGCGCGATCCTGCCATTGGCGATCACCGTCAAGATTGCGCGCGACGTGTTGGCCGAAGCGGGCTTCGATCCGAACGTCGTGACGCTCGTCGCGCACGAGGCCGGCGACAACACAGCGCAAACGCTCGCGCTGCGGCCCGAGGTAAAGATCGTCGATTACACCGGCAGCACGGCAAACGGACGCTGGCTCGAAGAGCACGCGCGTCAGGCGCAGGTCTATACGGAAAAAGCCGGTGTCAATCAAATCGTGATCGACAGCACGGCGGATTTCAAGGGTCTCGTGCGCAACGTCGCGTTCTCGCTTTCGCTCTACACCGGCCAGATGTGCACGGCGCCGCAGAACATCTATGTGCCGAAAGGCGGCATCGATACGCCGGAAGGCCATCTGACGTTCGATCAGATTGCCGCGGGTCTTGCGGACGCCGTCAACAAATTGCTCGGCGATCCATCACGCGCGGTCGAGATTCTCGGCGCGGTACAGAACGATGGCGTGCTCCGCAGGCTGGAGGCGGCGCGCTCGCTTGGTGCGCTGGTGCTCGACACGCATGCAGTCGAGCATCCAACATTTCCGAAGGCGACGATACGGACGCCGCTGATCGTCAAATTGAGCGCGACCGACCGCGCAACATATTTGAACGAGTGGTTCGGACCGATCGCCTTCGTGATCGCCACCGATTCGACCGATCAAAGCCTTGAAATCGCCCGCGACGCGATTGCCGGTCACGGTGCGCTCACGCTGTCCGTGTACTCGACGCGAGACGGCGTCATCACGCACGCAATCGACGTCGCCGAGGACACCGGTGTTGCCCTCTCGATCAACCTCACCGGCGGCGTGTTCGTCAACCAGTCGGCGGCTTTTTCAGATTTCCATGGCACGGGCGCGAATCCGGCGGCGAATGCAGCGCTGACGGATGCAGCGTACGTTGCCAGCCGATTTCGTGTCGTTCAGCATCGAATGCATGTGTAAATCGGGGACCGGGAATCAGGGATCCAGGGGCTGGAGCGGAAGAGCGGCGGAATGAGATACGAAAACATCAAATTCGAAACGTCGAAGGGTATCGGGCGAATCACGCTGAATCGACCCGATCGGCTCAACAGCTTTACGTCGGCAATGCATGCGGAGGTGCGCGATGCGCTTGCGGCGGCAAAAAACGACGCGGCGCTGCGGGTCTTGCTGCTGACGGGAGCGGGCAGAGGGTTTTGCGCCGGCCAGGATCTCTCCGACCGGGCTGTTGCGCCCGGCGAAACGGCAGTCGATCTCGGCGCATCGATCGAAAACAACTATCGGCCGCTGGTGCTGGCGCTACGCGCGTTGCCCTTGCCTGTTGTATGCGCAGTAAATGGCGTTGCGGCGGGCGCCGGCGCTAACCTTGCGCTCGCGTGCGACATCGTCATCGCAACCAAATCGGCAGCATTCATCCAGGCTTTCTGCAAGATCGGATTGATTCCGGATTCAGGCGGGACATATTTTCTGCCGCGCTTCGTAGGCACCCCCCGCGCGATGGGCCTTGCACTGCTAGGCGACAAGCTTCACGCGGAACAAGCCGCGGCGTGGGGTCTCATCTGGAAATGCGTCGATGATTCCGAATTCGCCGATGCGGTTGAGGCTCTGCTGACTCAGCTTGCGCAAGCGCCGACGCGCGGTCTCGCGGAGATCAAGCGCGCGTTGTACGCATCGGTGGGCAACACGCTGGAAACGCAGCTTGATCTCGAGCGCGACGTCCAACGCGAGTTGGGCTACAGCGCCGATTACCGCGAAGGCGTGGCCGCATTTCTCGAAAAGCGTCCACCGCGATTCTCAGGTAAATAGTCACCGAACGCATGAGCGCCGCCGGGCCGTCCCAAGGCGCGAATTACTCTTGTCGATTAGCGGCGCGTTACCGAAGGAGTCGATCGTCGCCGTGATCGGCGCGGGCGCAATGGGTTCCGGAATCGCGCAGGTTGCTGCGCAGGCGGGCCACCCCGTGCAACTTTTCGATACGCGTTTCGGCGCGGCCGACGAAGCGTGTCGCACGCTCTCTGCAACATTCGATGCGCTTGCGGCGAAGGGAAAGATCTCGGCCGATACTGCGCGCAGTGCAAGCCGTCGAATCGCGGCCGTCAACGTATTGGCCGATTGCGTCAGCGCGCGGCTCGTCATCGAAGCGATCGTCGAGGATCTCGAGGCCAAGCGAGCATTGCTGCGCGAGCTCGAAGTCATTGTGACGCCTGAAACGATTCTGGCTTCCAATACCTCGTCGCTGTCGATCACCGCGTTGGCGGCCGGCTTGCAACATCCGCAACGCGTCGTCGGCATGCATTTCTTCAACCCTGCACCGGTGCTGCCGCTGGTCGAGGTGGTCAGCGGGCTCGCAACTGATCGTGCTGTGGCAGAAATCATCTACGCCAGCGCGGCGTCGTGGGGCAAGCTGCCCGTTCATGCGTCGTCGACACCCGGGTTCATCGTCAATCGTTGTGCCCGTCCGTTCTACGGCGAAGCGCTGCGGCTCTTGAGCGAGCGCGCAGCCGATCCGGCGACGCTCGACGCCGTGATGCGCGAGGCAGGCGGCTTTCGCATGGGACCGTTCGAGCTGATGGATTTGATTGGCCTCGATGTCAACTTTGCCGTGACGCGAAGCGTATGGGACGCGTATTTCCACGATCCACGATACACGCCGTCGGTACTGCAGCAGGAGCTTGTGGCGGCCGGATTCCTGGGACGCAAGACCGGACGAGGATTCTTCAGCTATGGCGCCAGCGCAGCGAAGCCCGAACCGTCGACGCAGCCGCCGCAACGGCGTCCCACCGCGATTTGCGTTTGTGGCGGCCTCGGCCCGGCCGCCGCGCTTGCCGATCGATTAGCTGCATCGGGCGTCGCCGTCGAGCGAGCTCCAATGCACAACGCCTTTCCAGACGGTGCGATCGCGATCGAGGGCGGATGGCTCGCGCTGACCGATGGTCGAGCGGCCACGTCGCGTGGCGTGGCAATCGGCGAACCCACTATCGTTCTGTTCGACCTCGCGCTCGATTACGCGACATGCACACGGGTCGCCGTCGCGCGCGCCGATACGTGTAGCGACCGCACATGGAATGCTGCGGTAGGCGCGTTGCAGGCGGCCGGCATCGCGGTATCAGCATTGGACGACGTTGCCGGGCTCGCGGTGATGCGAACTGTCGTCATGCTCGCGAACGAAGCCGCAGACGCAGTGACGCAAGGCATTGCAACGGCGCACGACGTCGATCTCGCGATGCAAAAAGGCGTCAACTATCCCGTCGGTCCGCTCGCATGGGCCGATCGCATCGGCGCCGCGCGCGTGCGCGAGGTTCTCGTGAATCTTGCCGCGCATTACGGCGAAGATCGCTACCGGATTTCGCCATTACTCGCGCGCCGGTGCGCAGCCGCCCAGGCGCTCGCGGACTGACGCCATGGGCGAGCATCATCCGCCGCGCTCAGCCTCCGAAGCGCAATTTCTCGCGGAGCACGTCGCGGGTCGCATGTTCGAGAACGATCGCGCGTCGCGTGCGCTCGGGATGGCGATCGCGAAAGTCGGTCCCGGCAGCGCGAAACTGACAATGGCCGTGCGACCGGACATGGTCAACGGGCATGCGATTTGCCACGGTGGCTTTATCTTTACGCTCGCCGACAGCACATTTGCGTTCGCCTGCAACAGCTACAATTTCAACACCGTCGCCCAAGGCTGCTCGATCGAATATCTGGCGCCGGCGCGCGAGGGCGATGTCCTGACCGCCGTCGCGCAGGAACGGAGCCTCGCGGGGCGTACCGGCGTCTACGATATCGAGGTGACGAATCAACGCGGCGAAACCATCGCGCTTTTCCGCGGCAAGAGCTATCGGATCAAGGGGCATATCGTCGAGGGCGTTTAGCAGGAGGAGCAGCATCATGCCGGCCAAGATGCCGAAGCCCGGCGATCTCGAGCCGATCGAGACGGCAAGTCGCGACGAGCTGTCATCGCTGCAACTGTCGCGGCTGCGCTGGTCGCTCAAGCATGCGTACGACAACGTGCCGCATTATCGGAGGGCGTTCGATCGCGCGGGCGTTCATCCTGAAGATTGCAAGACGCTTGCCGATCTCGCGCGGTTTCCGTTCACCGTCAAGACCGACCTCCGCGATAACTATCCGTTCGGCATGTTCGCCGTGCCGCGCGAAAACGTCGTGCGCATACACGCGTCGTCGGGGACCACCGGCAAGCCGACGGTCGTCGGTTACACGAAAAACGACATCGACACGTGGGCGACCGTGATGGCACGCTCGATCCGCGCTGCCGGCGGCCGCGCCGGCGATATCGTGCACGTTGCGTATGGCTACGGACTCTTCACCGGCGGGCTCGGTGCGCACTACGGTGCCGAAAAACTGGGCGCGACGGTGATTCCGATGTCCGGCGGGCAAACCGAAAAGCAAGTCCAATTGATCACCGACTTCAAGCCCGACATCATCATGGTGACGCCGTCGTACATGCTGGCGATCGCCGAGGAAATGGAACGTCAGGGCGTCGATCCGCGGGCGTCATCGTTGTCGATCGGCATTTTCGGCGCGGAGCCGTGGACGCCGACGATGCGCGAGGCGATCGAAGCGAAGCTCGACATGGATGCAATCGACATCTACGGACTATCCGAAGTGATGGGACCCGGCGTCGCGCAGGAATGCATCGAGACAAAAGATGGTCTCACTGTTTGGGAAGACCACTTCTATCCCGAGATTGTCGATTCCGAGACGGGCGCAGTGCTGCCGGACGGCGAGAAGGGCGAGCTCGTTTTCACGTCGCTCACGAAGGAAGCGCTGCCGATCATCCGCTATCGCACGCGTGATCTGACGCGGCTATTGCTGCCGACGGCGCGCACGATGCGGCGGATTGAGAAGATCACCGGCCGCTCGGATGACATGTTGATTATCCGCGGCGTCAACGTGTTTCCGACGCAGATCGAGGAGTTGATCCTGAAGCAGGCGGCGCTCGCACCGCATTATCAGCTCGAGATCACCCGGCCGCGCAATCTCGACGAATTGACCGTGCTGGTCGAGCGCGCCGTCGGCGTCGGTCACGCCGACGGCGAGGCCGCAGGGGCGGCGCTAGCGCATCTGATCAAGAACCTGATCGGCGTGACGGCGTCCGTGCAAATCGTTGCAAGCGGCGGCATCGAGCGCTCGCTCGGCAAGGCGAAGCGTGTTGTCGACAAGCGACCGAAGGCCTGATGAAAATCTGCATCGTTGGCGCTGGCGCAGTCGGTGGGTTGATCGGAGCGAGGCTCGCGCATGCAGGCGTCGACGTGTCTGCCGTTGCGCGAAACGCGACGGCTGCGGCGCTGCGCGAGCATGGCTGGCGATTGCAAATCGGCGGCCAGACGATCACGGCGCCGGTTCGTGCCGTGCGCCAAGCGTCCGAACTGGAGCCGCAGGATTATGTCGTCATTGCGGTCAAAGGTCCCGCGATGGCTGGCGTGGCGCCGATCGTGCGAACGTTGGTGCATCCGGAGACGACGATCGTCACCGCGATGAATGGCGTACCGTGGTGGTTCTTTCATGGACTTCCCGGCGCGTTCGAAGGATTGCCGCTCGCGACGATCGATCCCGACGGTGTCATCGCAGCGGCTGTTCCGGTCGAGCGCGTCATCGGTGCCGTCGTTCATTTGACGTGCTCGACGCTCGAGCCCGGCGTTGTGCGTCATGGCGTGGGCAATCGCCTGATCGTGGGAGAACCGAAGGGAGGATCGTCCGCGCGATTGCTTGCGTTTGCCGAGCTGTTGCGGGAAGCGGCGTTCGAAGTCGAAGTGTCGCCGCGCATTCAACAGGACATCTGGTACAAGCTATGGGGCAACATGACGATGAACCCGATCTCGGCGTTCACCGGCGCGCTGGCCGATCGCATTCTCGACGATCCGCTCGTCAATCAATTCTGTCTCGACGTGATGGCGGAAGCCGCCGCAATCGGCGCCGCCATTGGTTGTCCGGTTGCGCAAAGCGGCGCGGATCGGATGGCGGTGACGCGCAAGTTGGGCGCGTTCAAGACATCAATGCTGCAGGATGTCGAAGCGGGGAAAGCTGTCGAGATCGACGCGCTGTTATCCGCGCCGCGCGAAATCGGGGCGCGGGCCGGCGTGCCGACGCCGTACCTCGATACGCTGCTCGGTTTAGCACGCTTGCACGCGCGCGTGCATGGCCTCTATCCGGAGTCGGCGACCCGATAAGCGGCCCTGCGATCTCCCCGCTTTAGCGGTCGAGCGACGTTATCAGCAGAGACCCGTTGCACTGCCAATTGGCCGTCGCATGCACCCGGACAGGCTCGCCGGCGCGCCCTATCAGGAGGAAGCTCGTGCCAAGCGGCGCGATCGCCGAGCCGCCGGCGCAGCGGGACGGGCTGAGAATCGAGGCGCGATCCACGTCGATGGCGAAATCCATCAATCCGCTCTGTCCTTTGACCGGCGCAACCTGTGCCCGCACGGCCGGCTGGGCCCCCGGCGGCGTCGTGTAGAGACCCTTGTCGGGCTCGCTCCCGTTTTGCGGCTGGAGACTCAGCGGGACGAGCAGCGCGTCGCTCGAGCCGCGGACCAGTTCGCCTGCGCCGCCGAACTCGTGAAGGAGCGCGTTGACGGTCAGCGCAGCCTGGTCGAGAGCGACCGGGTTCTGCACCGCGAAGCGACCGCTGATGTGGAGCGTCCCGCTATTCTTCGCGGCGCCTACCTGCGTGGCGCGGCCTTCCAGCCCTGCGATGTTGTCGGGGGATGGGGTCGGAGGCGGGGGGGCGCTCGTGGTCGTGGGACACGTGCTCCACGGTGGAGTCGTCTGCGAGGTCGGCGGCGGAAACGGCAGGAGGCTCGCGGGCTTCGCGCGATAGTCCAATAGACCATTGAAAAATCCCTGCGCGACGCCGGACGCAACGCCGGCGACGACGTTGTCAGTCAACGGAAGAATTCCCGATTCGATGCTGCCCTGATCGCTGCAGGCGATGCTGGTGGGCGTCGTCGGGACGAGCTTGATTTGTTCGTCGTTGCTCTGCGGGTCGGTTGCAAGCTGCGCGTACGACAACAAAGCGTGGTTCTGACCTGATGCACAGAACCCTGCGCAATAGCCGGCGTTCTTGATGACGCCGCTCGTTCGCTGCAGCGAATCGGTGCAGGTTCGACCGCTTGCGTCCGATACCGTGAACGAGTCGGTGGTCGTTACACCGTATTGGTCCGTTCGTTCGCACTCGACCCTGATCGTTGCGGATTTCAGGTTGAAGCCAATCGGCACGGTCCCGTTCGACGCCGGCGCGACGAAGTCCATCGCGAACGCCCCGTCGTAGCCGCACGCGAAGTTCTCGCCGGCGTTGGCGCCGCTGTCATACGTGCATGGGGTGTTCGCTTGCGCGGTGAACGCCTGCACGCCCGAGACCGAGTAGCTGTCGCTCGCGCCGGACAATCCGAACAGCCGCAAGTAACGAACGCTTCGCCCCGAGCCCCCGATCGTGCGTTGCTGCAATCCATGTCCGCTGACCTCGGGGACGCCCGAGAAAAACGACCAGTTCTGATCGTCGGTCGATGCGTCGATCTCGAATTCGTGCGCCTGATCGGCTTGAACCACCAGGTGATCGATCGGGAACGTCCCGCCCAGGTCGATCTGCAGCGCGGCCGTCTGCGCCGACGAGCTCGCCGCGCTCGGCGGGCAGATCGAGCTCGCGTTCGCTTGGCAGGACGGCAGGATGTTCGCGAAATTACCGTCGTTGTAGTCGGTGCCGTCAGGCGCGAGCTCGCCGTCGATGACCACCGGCTCGGGGCCGTAAGTGGCCGCGCCGAGCGAGGCCGGGTTGCCGGCGGTATCCTCGAGCTGCACTTCGGAGACCGCGAACGTGTTGCCGCCGGAGACGGCGAAGACGCGGACATAGCGCGCCTTGAACGCCTCGGCGGAGCCGCCGGAGGGCGAGACGATGCCTCGCGTCCGGAGCCCGCTGCCGGACACGCTCGGGAACTGCCCCAACTCGATCCAGCTCATGCCGTCGCTCGAGTAGTCGAGCTGATAGACGTCGTCGTTGTCCGCTTGAATGATCGGGCCGCTCGTGCACGCGGCCTCGCGCCCGTTGCCGCACAGGCTCTTCACTTCACCGAGATCGATCGCCAAAGCCGCCGCGGGTCCCGTCAGATGTCGCAGCACGACGGCGTACTGCGTGTCGGTCGAGCTATGTCCTTCCGGGGCGAACACGCCGTCGGTGATCTGATACGGACGCGGGCCGACCGCATGCTTGCCGACGGAGATCAGATTGCTGCCGGTGTCCCATAGCTGCAGTTCCGACACGGCGTAGGTCGCGCCCCCCGAGATTCCGTACACGCGCACGTACTGCGCCTGGAAGCTCGGGTTATGGACGCCGGACGTGATCGTCGAAATGCCCCGCGTATGGAGCCCGTCGCTGCAACAGCTCGGGAACACGCCGTACTTCGTCCAGTTGACGCCGTCGAGCGAGTAGTCGAGCTGGTAGTTGTCGTCGTTGTCGGCTTGGATCATCGGCCCGCTCTTGCAGTCAAATCCATTGCCGCAGACGGAGTAGCTCTTGCCGAGGTCGATCACGAGCGCGGTGCCCTGGGCGACGCGGAGGTCGTTCGGGCTGTGCGTCAACACAATCGCGTACGCAGGATCGGTCGAGGGGTGTCCTTCGGGCGCCAAAACGCCGTCGGTGATCTTGCTCGCATCGGGCCCGCGATCGGAATGCGCAGCGACGTCTTTGAGATTGAAGCTGCTTGCAGTGAGGCTCGAGAACCGCAACGCTTTAAGCCCCGTCAACGCGTTCAACGTGACGTCTCCGTGGGCGTTCAAACAACTTCCACCGCTGTAGTAGAAACTGCAGTACTGATTGAGGCTGCTGTTGCAGGCGATCGGGATGTCGTTCTGGACCAGATCGACGGGCGTGGCTCCCGCTGCGGTGTCGTACCAGGGATAGGGATCGATCTTCTTCGGCGCCTGTGCCGCCCACGCGCCGTTTAGATTGGGCTCGAGGCTGCTCAAGAGGCCTGGGACGAGTTGATTGCCGGGCGGCGAGCCGGCGACGCAGCTCAGCGGAATTCCGGACAACGACTGACCGGTGACGCACATCGGAATAAATGCGACGACTGCGGCGATAGTAGTCAGTGAGCCGCGCACGATGTAGGCACGCATACGTCCTCCCCGTTGTTGCATGTTTACGCGACGTTTATCCGATGTTCGTCACTGCGACCAAGTATAGGGTCCTTCGCTTTACATTTGCAATCCGACGGTCCGGTCGTTGTCATCTACACGCGAAGCGCGCGGCGACAAAGTTCAGCCACGAAGATGATTACCGCCGAAAACGTCCGCTGCCTCCGCCGCCCATTCGGCCTTCGCGCGTCGCGCCGAAGTTCGCTTCGCGTTGGGCGCCCATTGTCCGCGCACTGCGATCGTTCTCGAGTTGTTGGAAGCCGCCTTCGCTGGAACCGCCCTGGCGGAACGCGCCGCCGCGTTCGGTCTGGCCGGAAAGATTTTGCGAGCCGGATTGACGTGTCTCACCCGACAGATTTTGGGACCTGGATTGGCGCGTCTCGCCGGATAGATTCTGTTGCGACGATTGACGCGTTTCGCCGGACAAATTCTGCTGCGACGTTTGCCGAGTTTGCCCCGACAAATTTTGCTGCGTGTTGTTTTTAGAGTTGGTCGGCGGCTGCACGGGATTCCACGAACCATCGTTGTATTTGGACCAGCCATCCGACGTTTTCTTGTAGACGTTGCCGTCCGCGCCCGCATAAACATCGCCGCCCGAAGTCTTGACAGCCCCCGCGCTGTTGCCGCCGGCACCGCTGACGCCGGCGCCCTTCGCACCGGTGCTCGACGAGAAGCTGCCCGCGGTGCCTTGCGCGTTGCTCTGATGCTGCGTGTTAACGGTCTTGTTTGCGCCGCTGAATGTGCTCGAGCCCCAGCTGCCGTACTGGTTGTAGTTCTGATTCGTTGAGCCGGTAACGCCCGTCCGCGCGTTGTACCAGTTGGCGTTCGCGGTGCCGCTGTTCGTTCCCCACGAAGCGCTCCCATGCGCGTAGCTGCCCGTCGATGGGTTATAGGCGGACCATGCGCCCGCGCCTCCATTCGGGCCGTAAACTGCGCCACCGTGCGCCCACGCACCGGTGTTCGGGTTGTACGCGGTGCCGCCCGAAACCGCGCCACCATACGGACCATAGATCGTGCCGCCGCGCGCCCACGCGCCGGTGTTGGTGTTGTACCAAGTGGCGCCGGAATACGAATACGGATACGGATAATAAATCGGGATCGGTCCGGGCCAGATCACCGGCGGATAGTAGTAACCGGTGCCGTAGACGACGACGCCGGCTGCAACGTATCCCATCGTGTACCCGGCGGTGTAACCGTACGTCACGGTGGTCGGCGTTGCAGCGTAAACGCGCACATAGGTGCAACGATAGAGCGGGCTGCTCGGGGGAATCGTATAAACCACCGTCGGTACGCTGTCGGCCAGCACCCATGCGCCCGTAGGAGACGTCGCAACGAACCAAGCTGCCTGATAACAGGCGTAATACTTTTCGCCGGTGTAGATCACTTCGTTGGGCGTATTGACCGCGTACGTCATTGCGGTGCCGGGTATCGGCTCGAATTTCGGCGGACCGGTATAGACGACGTCGAGCTTCGCTGTGTTGCGATCGAGCGCGGCTTCGGTCGGAACTTGCGCCTGCAGCAGCGCTTCCTGCGCTTGAGGCGTCCCCGGCACCGAGACCAGCACCGAGCCGCGCGGACTATTCGGAGGAATGCGCGCGAAATCCGCGGGAAGGCTTGTCGTCGCAAACGTCCACGGCCCGTCGAGCGCCGGCGCGGAAAACCAGCGGCCTGACACGAGGTAGTAGTACTGACCCGTCTTGGAATCGACAAACAGGTTGACGTCGGTATTCGAAACGTATTTGAGCGACGTGCCCGCGATCGCCACGAGCTTCGGCGTTCCCGTCGTAACGATGATTTCCGCGGGCAGCGTGCTCACGAAAATGGTCGGCATTTCGCCCGCCGACAACCGGCGTCCCGGAATTTGCTTGCGCACGGCGGCGAAATTTTCGTCCGCAGGCAGCGACGAGAATGCGGCGGGCAGCGCCGTCACCGGCGTCCATGGGCCCTTCACATCGGACGCGGTAAGCCACGCGCCGCTGTTGAGCCAGTACCATGTCTTGGTGCCGTTATCGACGAACACGTCCCAATTCGTGTTCACTGCCGCCGACAGCGAAGTACCCGTTACCGGCGCGAGCACCGGATCGCCGTCGAATACCAGCAAGCTCGCGGGGCGCGCGCTGTAGAAAATTTTCGGTGGGTCGTTGTTGAGCGCCACCGCCGGCGGTGCTTCCTCCTGCTTGTTGAGGCTCAACAGGATCGTATCGAGCGGGACGCGCTTCTCGCCCATTGAATCGAGCGCGGTCTTGATCGCCTCCTCGAATTGCGCGGCTTGTTGCGGATTCGCAGATGGGAAGTGCGCCGCCTGCAATTTCGGCGCAGAGAGCGTGACCGTGCGCG
>VBCG01000218.1 GCA_005881895.1 Betaproteobacteria bacterium | reverse complement strand
ATCGCCAACACCGCGTGGCGGAGAAAGGTGAGTTGAATCAATGAGCGATCGAGAGCGTTGTAATCCATCTACCGAATCGGAGCGGCATCGGATGATCGAGCAGCTTTGGATATGGTTGCAAGGCGACGATCCGGACGAGCAATACCTCGCCGCTGCTACAGACGTCGCCGACCTCGGACGAGTTGGCCAATCATGATTTGTCGCACCACCGCGCCGGTCGTTTTCGCGCTTTCATTCATCTCATTCGGAATGAGCAACGCCATTGCCGCGGACGCGCAAATCTACAAGTGCGCGCAGCCGAACGGCCGCGTTCTCTACACCGATCAAGCGTGCAAGAGCGGGATGGTCGTCGACATTCGGCTCGATCCGTCGATCCCAACGCGCTCACGCGCCTGGCGCGCGCTGGGGCCGAGCTCGATACGGCAGAAGCGCAGCGCAGAGCCGAAGAAGCGAGACGTGACGAGTTGAATCAACCTCAGCTGCAGATGGCGTCGGAAGAGGAGCCGGTACCGCTTGCGGAAGATCGTTACGCCGATGATGAGCGTTGGTACGGATCATTCCCCGACTATCGGCATCATCGACGCTCGGCGCGCAATGACCACATGCGTTTGGGTCATACGAGCCAAGACATGAGCTCTGCCGCGTTTGATCACACGGTGCCCGCGCCTAGGTGACGTCACGCCTCGAGAGGTCATACGCCGTTGCGAATGCAACATCCGACGAACCTTGTGACACGATCGCGTAACCGCGCACGGCGACAGTATTAGTGCAGTCAACTCTGAAGATCGAGGTTCGCAATGAAACGCCTTGCCCATCTACTTCTGTTTTCGCTGCTGGCGGTGGCGAGCGTCGCTCGCGTCGCCTTCGCCGACGATTCGTCACAAGCGGTCACGCTCGTCGCGACCGATGCTCTCGACGGTACGCCCTTCGAACAAACAGTGATCGTCGCAGCACGGCTACCGAACGGCGGACACGTCGGATTCATCATCAATCGTCCGACCAACATGAAGCTGGCGACGCTGTTTCCCGATGATGCTTCATCGCGCAGAGTCGATGCTCCTGTTAGCTTTGGTGGGCCGATGCTGCCGCGCGCCGTGTTCGCATTGACGCACAAGGCGCCCGACGGCGACAGCGACACGGTCACGCTGATGCCGGGGCTTGTCGCGGTGCTTGACGCCGCGGGCGTCGATCGCATCCTCGAGACAACGCCAAACGATGCGCGTTACTTTATCGGATTGGTCGTGTGGGCTCCCGAGGAACTCGCCGCGCAGGTCGACGGCGGCGTATGGGACGTAAAGCCCGCAGACCCGAACGTGGTGTTGCGTGCGAAATCGGGCCGCCTCTGGCAGGAGCTCCGAGGTAACAAGTCGAAGACAGACGGCGACAATTGGGTGTGAAAACGCGGCACGCGGATCCGCTGCGGGGCGTCATCGCAATCTGACCACTTCTCTCCTCCCCCGAACGGTCCTCCTCCTCCGGGACTCGTTCGCCCTCGCCGGGCTGCGAAGCAGCCCGGCTTTTTTTCGCCGGCATTGTCGCCGGCGGCTCGGTTCGACGGCGATACGGTGAACGTCGGGACGGGCGGTGGCGCCGGACTGACGATGATTCATCGATGTGACGACGAAGCGCGTCGATATTGCCGCGACAAACGCGGTCCCGTGTCGCAGGCGGTTACCGGTTTCGTGCAGCGCGAATGACGTTTCCCAGCAAAACAACCAGTGTCCCTGCCACGAGCAGCGCCATCGAGCGCCATGACGGGAGAGCTTCGGCGCTTGCGACGACCGCAGTACCGGCCAGCAGTACGAGTATTTGGAGCGCGAGCTCGCCGTCGTCGAAGAACAGTCCAAGCAATGCCCTGACTGCGTGAGCGATCGCGTTCATGGCCTCCCCTCGATGTTTGCGTCAGCGAGCGCGCGTACGCGGCGGATCGAGCGCACTGCGAGCGCCGAGGTGACGTACACCACGGCCATGAGGCCGAGGATCGCAGCATCCCCGTACGGCCACTGAATACCGATGCCTTCTCCGAACCAGAACCAGCCGAATGCCGTGAGCATGATGCCGACGATGTACTTGAGGGTGTTTTCCGGCACGCGCGCCAGCGGCCGATGCAGCAGCGCACCGGCGATCGCGACGAGCACACACGCCGCCAGCGCGCCGACGCTCGCGGGCAACAACATATCGCCCACTGCGCCGACGCCGATCACGATCACCACGACTTCCACGCCTTCCAGCACGACGGCCTTGTACGCGGTCAGCATCGCCACTGCATCCCATCGCGTGGCCGCGTTGTCCGACGGTCGCAGCGCGCTCGCTTGCTGCGCATAGATCGCGCTCTCGTCATGGTGCGCGACGACGCCTGCGGAGCGCAGAATGGCTTTGCGCAGCCAGCGGATTCCGAACAGCAACAGCGCCGTGCCCACGACGATCTGTAGGTAGGCGATCGGAATCGCCGCGATCGCGGGGCCGAATAGCGCGACGATGGCTGCCAGCGTGACGAGCCCGGCAGCAGTGCCGATCAGAGCGGGGCGCCAGCCGCGGACCACGCCTGCGGCGAGCACGATGGTCATCGCTTCGACCGCTTCGATAGATGAACCGAGAAATGCCGCTGCCATTTGCGGCGACGCTTGGATCCAACTCATCAGTTACTCCTTATTAGCGCGCGATGTGTGCTCTGCGAGGCGCCGCGTGGTCACCGACGGCGGCGTAGGCGCGAACACAGCTACTGGCCGTGCATGCCGGCGAAAGGCGACGGCACGTACGACGGTGCCGGGGGCAGCGCGGCGCAGCCTGCGGCAATCCATGCGACGACGAGGAGAACGGTGAGGCGTTTGAATGTCTTCATGCGCGATGCTCCGGTATGGGAACTCACGGAGGACTATCGCGCGCCGCTATCGCGTTGCTATTGCATGCGTCGCTACCGTCGATTTCATATGCAACCGTCGGCAGATATGTAGCGACCGGCGCAAACGTCGATATCAGCCGTAACACACCATTGCTGCGATGCAATGCGCGAGTAATCGATGCGCGTTGAAATGTCTCCAGCGCGGCAAGATGAAGCGCGAGCACCGCGAGGTGCCACGACCGCGTTATTCAACCATCACTACAGGAGACATGTCATGAGCACGATGAACACCAAGCTGAAGGTCGTCGTACTTGCACTGGGTCTGGGCGCTGCGACGCTTGCCGCCGCCCAGCCACCGGGACAAGCGCAAACATTCGCTAATGAGATTCAGCAATGGCAGGCGCTCTCGGGCACCGGCACGTACACGTTCCACACGGCGCCGACACTCGGCAACCAGCCGCAGGATCGCGTGGGCAAAGAGTCGTTCTCGCAGCGCTTCGCCGATATGCAGGCGGAGTCGTCGAACGACAACGACAGGTGGCAGGAAACGCAACCGGCGTTGACGGCGAAGGCGGCCGATGCCGAGGGCAAGGAACCGTTCGCGCAACGATTTTCCGAGATGCAGGCGGCATCGTCGAATTCGGGCGAATGGGCCTACCACTCCGGTGCCAACGTACCGGCCGATGAGGCGAACAGCACGTTGGTCGTCGCGAAGCCGACAAGTCATGTCGTGCCCGCACAAATTGCTGCTTCGCAGAAGTAGTCGACGAGGCAACGCTCGTCTGCGAGCGGACAAGTGTCCGTTTCGCAGCGAGTGTGTGCCGAAGCCATGAGGA
>VBCG01000227.1 GCA_005881895.1 Betaproteobacteria bacterium | reverse complement strand
GCACGGGCACCGCGCCCTGCGCAATGATCGGACCGACGTCGACATCGGGCGTCACGTAATGGACGCTGCAGCCGTGAATGCGCACACCGTCGGCGAGCGCACGGCGATGCGTATGAAGACCGGGATAGAGCGGGAGCAGCGACGGATGAATGTTGATGATCCTGCCAGCGTACCGTTGCACGAAGTCGACGCCAAGCACGCGCATGAAACCGGCCAGGACGATCAGGTCAGGCTCCGCGGCATCGATCGCACGCGCCAGCGCAGCATCGAAATTTTCGCGCACGTCGTGGTCGCGGTGATCGATAACGCAGGTTGCGATGCCGGCTGCGCGCGCGAGCGCTACGCCGCCGGCGTCGGCACGGTTGCTGACGACCTGCGTCACTGCGCCCGCGATATGGCCGCTGCGTGCGCAGCGAGATTCGAGCCGCGGCCGGAAATCAGGACGGTGATGCGCGAGAGCGCCATCAATAAAAGGCGCCGCAATGCAGGCGGGCGTTCGTCAAACGATGATGGTGTGTGGGCCGCGCGCCGGGCGTTCGACAATCGTGCCGATCACCCGCGCACGTTCGCCGGCGTCGTCGAGAAGGGCGATCGCGCGCTCGGCGTCGCTCGCCGCGACCACGACCACCATGCCGATGCCGCAATTGAATACGCGATGCATTTCGGCGTCCGTGACGTTGCCTTCGCGTTGCAGCCAATCGAAGATCGCCGGCCGCGTCCATCGCTCACGCTCGAGCCGCGCCTGAAGCTTGGGCGGCAGAATGCGCGGCACGTTTTCGACGAGACCGCCGCCGGTGATATGCGCCATGCCTTTGACGGGAACGTCGCGGATCAGCTGCAGCAGCGCGCGCGCGTAAATCCGGGTCGGCTCGAGCAGCGCGTCACCAAGCGTTCGACCTTCGAACGGCATCTCGAGATGAATGTGCGTCGCTTCGACGATCCGCCGGATCAGCGAAAAACCGTTTGAATGCGCGCCGCTCGATGCGAGTCCTATGACAACGTCGCCGGCGACGATCGAACTGCCGTCGATCAGCCTGTCCTTTTCGACCACGCCAACGACGAAGCCGGCGAGATCGTATTCACCGGCTGAATACATCCCCGGCATCTCGGCAGTTTCACCGCCGATCAACGCGCAATTCGCTTGCTCGCAACCGGTCGCGATGCCGTTGATCACCGCCGCCGCGACGTCGACGTCGAGCTTGCCGCAGGCAAAGTAGTCGAGGAAGAACAGCGGCTCTGCGCCCTGGACCAGGATGTCGTTGACGCTCATCGCTACCAAATCGATTCCGACGGTGTCATGACGGTCGAGCGCGAAGGCGAGCTTGAGCTTCGTGCCGACGCCGTCGGTACCGGCTACCAGCACGGGGTGGCGATACCGCTTCCCGATGTCGAAGAGCGCGCCAAAGCCGCCGATGCCAGCGAGAACCTCGGGCCGCAGCGTGCGTTTCGCGAACGGCTTGATCCGCTCGACCAGCGCATCGCCCGCGTCAATGTCTACGCCGGCTTCTGCATAGGTATGCGAAACGGGGACATGGGAGCGGGTGCGGGGCATGGGAGCGCTCGGTGCGCCAGTCGTTGAGGGAATCGAGCGGCGCACGGTACAGTGCTGGGTTTGGGGTGGCTCATTCTACCTATGACAAAGCCCGATCCGCCGTCGCCCGCGCCAAGCGAAGTCGATCCGGACGCGCCTGCGCTGCTCTCGTCCGACGTTCGGCCGCATGTGGCTGCGGCCCCATCGCGCAAGCCGCTGACGCTTCGACACTACTTCTGGATCATCGGCGCCGCGCTCGTCGTGATCGCGTGTCTGGAGTGGTTAGGTCCGGTGCTCACGCCATTTTTGGTGGGAACCATCCTCGCGTACCTCGGCACGCCGATCGTGGACCGTGCCAAGGCGCGACGCGTCCCGCGAACGCTCGCGACGATCGCCGTCGTGCTGTTGTTCGGCCTCATCTTGGCCGGGCTGTTCTTTGTCCTCGTTCCGTTGATCCAGGCTGAATTTTCGCTCGCATCGCGGCGCGTACCGGACTTGCTCGCGCTGCTGTCGCAAAACGTCGTTCCATGGCTCGACGAGCACTTTGGCATCCGGCCGACATTCGACATGCCGGCGATCCGCGACTTCCTCGCCCAAAACGCCGACACGGCACAAGAGGTCTCGCTCCGGGTTCTGGCCGGCGTCAAGACCGGCGGCCTGATCCTCGTATCGGTGCTCATCAATCTCGCGCTCATTCCGGTCGTCATGTTCTACGTGCTGCGCGATTGGAACATGCTGCTGCTGCGACTCGACGAGCTGCTGCCGCGCGCGTGGCGCGGGAAGGCGAAAACGATTGCGCGCGACATCGATGCCGTGCTGGCCGAATTCCTGCGCGGCCAAGTTCTCGTCATGGTGGTCCTCGCGTGCTATTACGCGATCAGTCTCAAGATCGCCGGCCTCGACCGCGCATTTTCGATCGGCATCCTCACCGGACTGCTGGTATTCATTCCCTACGTGGGTTTCGGTCTTGGGCTCGTGCTCGGCGTCGTCGCGGCCGCACTGCAATGGCATGGCTTACCCGGTTTCCTCGCCGTGTTGGCGGTTTATGGAATCGGTCAGCTGCTCGAAAACTATGTGCTGATCCCCTGGCTCATCGGCGATCGCATCGGCCTCCATCCGCTGGCCGTGATCTTCGCGCTCCTTGCTTTCGGACAGCTCTTCGGCTTCGCCGGTATTTTGCTCGCGTTGCCCGTCTCGGCCGCGCTGCTGGTCGGCTTGCGCCATTTGCGTAAGGCCTACGTCGTGTCGCCGATCTATAACCGTGATTGACTTCGCCTGTCACAAGACTAGCGCATGGAGCAGCTGACGCTCGAGTTGGCCACACCAGAGCCGCCGACGTTCACCAATTTTGTCGCCGGGGCTAATCGCGAGGCTGTGGCGATGTTGTGCCGAGTGGCGAGCGGAGCGTTGCAAGAGACCGGCGTCGTCTTATGGGGCGCAGCGGGTGCGGGCAAGACCCATCTGCTGCGAGCCACCGTTGCCGCCGCAGCAAATGCCGATCGTCCCGCTCGTTACCTGGCGCAACCCGCGTCGGTGGAGGCGAGCCCATTTGCATCGGCGGCGCTGATTTGCGTTGATGCGGTCGATGCGGCCGATGCCGGCGCGCAAGGACGCCTCTTCACGCTCTACAACGCGCTGGCTGCATCGCGGGGTCAACTCGTCGTCGCGGCGGGCGCGGCGCCGGCGCGGCTCGCGTTACGGGACGATCTGCGGACGCGGCTCGCGCATGGGTTGGTATACGAGATCGTTCCGCTTGCCGACACCGGCAAGGCGCAGGCGCTTGGCACCTACGCGCGGGAGCGCGGGTTCCAACTGCCGACCGAGGCAATCGATTACTTGCTCGCGCATGGCCGGCGGGACATGGCCACGCTGGTCGCCACGCTGGCTGCGCTTGACCGGCATTCGCTCGCGACCAAGCGGCCGATCACGGTCGCCCTTCTGCGTGAATGGATGCGGCGGCAGACGCAATCAGACGCCACGCCTAGCGATGTAATCCCTTGACCAAAAGGCAAAAATGCCACGCGATCGCGTCACGGCCCCTGCGCCCACCGTGTCAACCGCCGGTTGAATTCTGGCGTTAATGGCGTCGACACGGACGATCGCTGTCAATTTCAACATTTTGAGGAAGAATTCGATGAGCAAGCTCCTGACCGCCCTGTGCGTGTTCGCCTTTGCTGCGACGGCCTACGCCCAGGGTACAACGCCGGCGACCCCGATGACGCCCGCGGCACCCGCCAAGACGGGCGAAGCCCCGAAAGCGACTCCTGCAACGCCGGCAACCTCGGCAACGCCGGCCATGAAGTCCGAAACGCCCAAGACCGCCGAGGCCGGCAAGACGACTGTAAAGAAGACGACGCACAAGAAAAAGTCGAAATCAAAGAAAACCCCGACAGCCGACTCGGCGCCTGCGCCATCGACCGATAAGGCCGCAAAATAACGCGGGGGACGCTGATTGGACTAATGCCGTATAGTTTCAAGGCCTTAGCTTTAGAAATAACGCGCCCGTGTCCTGACGAAGGCTGCGGCGTTGCGTTAAAATCACACTGCTTGAGGAGAAATTGAATGAACAAGTTGCTCGCAACGTTGATTGCCGGCACGTTCGCCGCCGTTTCGACGGTCGCTATTGCGCAATCGACAGGGCCTGCCGCGGCCGATAAATCCGTGGCTGACAAGGCCAAGGAAGACCAGAAGATGCAAAAGGCGGACAAGGCGAAGGCATTCGCCGACAAGGAAAAGGCTGCGCAGGATCTTTCGCGCAACAGCCCCAACCCAGCTGACCAAAAGGCGA